>CAMCYE010000004.1 GCA_945883805.1 Victivallis vadensis
ATTTCCGGCAAAAATTCCCTGATGGCCCTGTTCTGTTCAAAAACATGCGAAATCCGCAGAAGCTCCTTTTCTCCGAGATCGGGTCCCAGAAGCTGAATTCCAACCGGCAATCCCGTTTTCCCGTGTATGTCGGCGGGTATGCTTATCCCGCAAATTCCCGCCAGGTTCGCCGATATTGTGAATATGTCTGCAAGATACATCTGGAGCGGATCGGATTTCTCCCCGAATCCGAAAGCCGTAGTCGGTGAAACCGGAGTGAGAATCACATCGCAGTTCCGGAAGGCTTCCTGAAAATCCCGCCTTATAAGTGTGCGGACTTTCTGTCCACGGAGATAATATGCGTCATGATAACCACTGCTCAGGACAAAAGTCCCTAGTATTATCCTGCGTTTCACCTCATCCCCGAATCCCCTGCCCCTTGTCTCATGATAAGTCTGCAAAAGGTTGTCCGCCTTCACCCGTTTACCATATCTGACACCGTCAAATCTTGCGAGATTCGCACTCGCTTCGGCTGTCGCAATTACATAATAGGTTGCAACTGCATATTTTGAATGCGGCAGGGATACCTCGACCATCTCCGCTCCCAGATCCTGAAAAGTCTTAATGGCTTTTTCAACCGATTTCCTTACGCCGGCCTCAAGCCCGTCGGTTTCAAAATATTCTTTCGGCAATCCGATCTTCAGACCGGAAATGTCTTTTTTGTCTTTAAGTGATTCCGCGAATTTCTCTCCGGTATCCTGAAGTGAAGTCGCATCTCTGGGATCGTGACCCCCGATTATGTCCATGATGATTGCCGCATCAGTGACATCCCGCGTTATGGGACCAATCTGGTCAAGCGACGACGCAAAAGCGACAAGTCCGTAACGCGACACCCTGCCATAAGTCGGCTTAAGTCCCACTACACCGCAGAATGAGGCGGGTTGGCGGATGGAACCGCCGGTATCAGATCCCAGCGCCGCCGTCACTTCAGATGCCGCAACGGCCGCAGCAGAACCGCCACTGGAGCCGCCGGGCACACAATTGACGTTCCACGGATTCGCAGTTTTAAAGTATGCGCTGTTTTCGCAGGATGAACCCATTGCAAACTCATCCATGTTGGTGCGTCCAAACAGAATCAGTCCGTTTTTTCTGAGCTTCTCGACAACTGTCGCATTATAGGGGGAAACCATTCCTTCGATAATCCTGGAGGCGCAGGTGCAGGGCTGTCCCTTGACATTGATATTGTCTTTTATGCCAATGGGAATTCCATCATAAGGGCTGAAATGTTTTTTCTCGCTGCGACGTCTGTCTGAAGATTCAGCAGATGCCATAATCTCATCCTCGGGGAGGGAAAGAAACGCATTGATTTTCCGGTCCACTGTCCTTATACGCCCGATATAGGCCGCACAAAGTTCACTGGAAGTTAATTCCCCCCTTTCGAGAGCCTCAGATGCCGCGTGAATGGTTATGTGTTCCAGTTTCGGCGTCATCAGGACTCTTCCTCTCCCGGCATCACCGCCGGAACCTTGATAAGCTCCCCATTGACAGTTTCAGGCGCATTCGCAAGCATTTCATCGCGTGGAAACGGAGAAGCGAAGACATCCTGCCGGTAGATGTTTGTCATCTGGACAGCGTGGGCGGTAGGTTCAATATTCGAGACATCAAGTTCGCTCAGGGACACGACATACTGGAGGATTGTCTCCATTTCACCCTGAAGGCGCGCCTCTTTCGCCTTATCCAACTCCAGCCTGGCAAGGGCGGCGACGTATTTCACGTCAATATTTATTTTGTCCATATTCCAAACTGCCGGTTAATGGGTCTCAAGAACGATTGTCCTTGTCGGATGATCGCATACTTCCGAAGGGCCGAAATACTGTATTGGTCCAGGATAAAGATATGCAGTTTCAATCGCCCACATGTCACGATTCTTGAGCAGTTCCAGAAAAGGGCCTCCCCTGAGATTGACGAGGGCCTTGAGAATGACAGGCACTTCCTTGCCATGCCTTCTTTCCATGTTCATCATCATGGTGAGGGGTATTCCGCCGGCGATCCAATGGTCCGAGGATTTCGTAAGATTCCTGACAGATGCAATGTATCCTGTATTTCCCGAACCAATCAGTGCGGCCGCCGTAGCACCAAGGCTGTAGCAGTAATCCGCATCAAAATTGGAAGGTGCTGCGCAACGGCCCTCATAACCGAAGAAGTGGCTCTGAGCCTTGAATTTAATATCTTTAATATCAAGCTTGCCCTTGGTTTTCATCTGACTGAGGTTCGCTTCAATCATCTGGATCAGAAGCTTTTCAGTTTCAATCATGGAGACCTGGACATTACCATGGGGATCCCTGTCCTTTATAAGCTGAACCTGAATCTGGTGCGGCATTGAGGAATAAACCGAAGAAGACTCGCCGCTGAGTTTACCTTTGATGAAACTTATCTTTTCCTCATCCGTCTTGAGGAACCCCAGAGGCGCCTCATCCCTGCTCATTATTTCATTGAGTTCACTTATGAGCTTTTTCACTTCAGGAATAAATTCAATAAGTCCTTCTGGAATCAGGGCGACTCCAAAATTCCTGCCTTTCTTCGCGCGCTGGACAATCACATTGCACATGTCATCCACAATATCCGCAAGAGTCTGTTTTTTCTCAGCGACCTCCTCGGAAATCAGGGTGATGTTGGGATGCGTCTGAAGTGCGCATTCAAGAGTTATATGGGATGCCGAACGCCCCATCAGCCTTATGAAATGCCAATATTTCCTTGCGGAATTCGCATCCCTTGAAATATTTCCGATGAGCTCGCTGTAGACCTTGCAGGCGGTATCAAAGCCGAAAGAAGTTTCAACGTATTCATTTTTAAGGTCCCCGTCAATGGTCTTCGGACATCCTATGATCTGAATCGGAACATTGTTTTCGGCATAATATTCCGCGAGAAGACATGCGTTTGTATTTGAGTCGTCTCCGCCTATTATGACGATTGCGGAAATGCCAAGCTTCTGACAGTTCTTCGCCGTCTTGTCAAAATGATCTATGGATTCAAGCTTTGTACGGCCGGATGCAATCATGTCGAATCCGCCGGTATTGCGGTAGCGGTCAACCACTTCCGCAGTTATTTCAATATGCCTGTTCTCCACAAGTCCGCTGGGCCCCCCCAAAAATCCGTAGAGCTGGCTGTTCCCGTTTATTGATTTGAGCCCGTCGAAAAGTCCGGCTATGACATTATGTCCGCCGGGAGCCTGTCCACCGGAAAGAATAACTCCGACCCTCAGAGATCTCGCTTTCTTCTCTGTGCCGGAGGAAAATTCAAGTATCGGCTTGCCGTAGTTCATCGGAAAAAGTTTTTGTATGTCTTCCTGATCTCCGACTGATTCGGTAGGCTCCCCCTTTTTGACAGCCACCAAGGCGCCATTTACAAATGCCAGAGGAAGCTTCGGCTCATATTTAGCCCTAACCTTCTGAAGGATCGAAATTTCCATAACAACACCCTCGTATTTTATAAAAAATCACTGTTCTCGAAATGGTGAAAAATAATCTAACACCCGAAAACACTGCTGACAAGACGCCAAATAGAATGTTTCGTGTTAAAAATTTTACATTTACAGGATTTCGGCAATCTGCACGGCATTCAAGGCGGCACCTTTCAGCAGCTGGTCACCGCTGATGAACATGTCCAGACCACGCCTGTCATCCCTGGAAATGTCCTGACGAATCCTGCCTACAAGTACGTCATACATCCCGGAAGCCTCTATCGGCATCGGATAAATTTTATTGGCTGTGTCGTCCCGAAGCTGCACTCCCGGAGCCCTTGACAGTATTTCCCTGGCCTCAGCCGGCGTAATTTCATCTGCAAACTCAAGATTCAACGCCTCTGAGTGCGCGCGCAGAACTGGCACCCTCACACAGGTACATGACACTTTCAAAGCCGGATGATGCATGATTTTCCGGCTTTCGTAAAGCATCTTCATCTCTTCCTTGGTATAGCCATTTTCGGTGAATACGTCTATGTGCGGGAAAAGGTTGAATGCTATGCGCTGAGGAAGAACTTCGGCCCTGACACATTCCCCCCTCAATATTTTCCTCGACTGTTCCTCCAGTTCGGTCATCGCCTTTGCCCCGGCCCCACTTGCGGCCTGATAGGTGGCGGCGACAAGACGCCTGAGGTTTTTCGCCCTGTGCAGGGGAAACACGGCAACAACCATTATGATTGTCGAGCAGTTGGGATTCGCAATAATCCCCTTATGCCTCTTCACGTCTTCAGGATTGACCTCCGGAACCACAAGCGGAACATCGTCATCCATGCGAAATGCGCTGGAGTTGTCTATCACAACCGCTCCGGACTTCACTGCGAACTTCGCAAATTCCTTTGACCTTGATGCACCCGCACTGAAAATGGCGATATCTATGCCCTTGAAAGAATCCTGCCTGAGTTCTTCAACGGCAATCTCCTCGCCCTTGAACCTGAGTTTTTTTCCGACAGATCTTTCAGAAGCGAGAAGACGGAGGTTCCTGACCGGAAAATTCCTCTTCTCAAGAGTTTCCATCATATCGGCACCAACAGCTCCAGTCGCCCCTGCAATCGCAACAGTATATCCCTTGCTCATTTCAACTCCCTATTATAATGACTTAACAGTTCCGCGTGTTACGCATATAAAAAAAAACAAACACCCGATATCATGTATTTTTTCTTCCGCACCATGACGCTTCGACACTATTTTTTTTGCGCCACATAAATTATACGAACTTAAAAAAGTTTCAAGAGACCCTGTAAAAAATGACATTATCCATGACATATTAATTTTGATTCGGTTGCAACTTTAATGTTACACATGCATCTTGCCCGTAGGACCGGAAAATAATTCCAATCTACAATAAACCTAAACATGGAAATTGTAATTTGAAAATACTAATCACAGGCGCAAACGGACTCCTCGGCTCCGACATTGTCCACTCCGCAGCGGGCAGACAACCGCAGGCCTATGAAATCATCAAAGCATGCTCAAAGCCTTCAGCCGGTTTCCTCTCAGCCGATTTGACAACTGAAACAGGGATCAGAAAAATATCCGAATCCGAGTGGGATACGCTGATCCATACCGCCGCTTGGAGAAACCCGGACCAGTGCGATAAAGACAAGGGTGGCGCACACCGTCTCAATGCATGGTCAACAGAGCAGCTCGCCTCAGAAGCCGCAAACCGCGGCGCAAAAATGCTCTACATATCCACCGATTATGTTTTCCCGGGAACAAACCCCCCATACAAGGAAAACAACAATCCGTCACCTGTCAATTATTACGGTGAAAGCAAGCTCTTGGGCGAAAAGGCGGTCTTGAATCTTTGTGCGGATTCCTGCATACTGCGCATCCCCCTGTTATATGGAACCAGAGGCGGACTTGCAAAATCAGACCTGCTTGCAGGAACCCTGAAGGCCCTTTCCTCGGAAAAACCCCGGACAATGGAGGATTCAATTGTCAGATATCCGACATATACTGGAGATGTCGCAGAAGCCATATTCTTCCTGCTTGAAAAAAACGCCTCTGGAATTTTCCATTTCAGCGGACAAGATAAAACCAGTCGCTACAGAATAACTGCGACACTCGCGAAAATATTCGGAAAAAGCATGAAGAATATTGTCCGCCTGGAAGAAGCCCCGAAAACGGAAGCCCTCCGTCCGCATGATTCACACCTCGGCATGGAAAAAATCCTCTCCATGGGATTTCCGCTCCCGCTACCGTTCGATGATAGGATGCGATCACTTAAGGATGAAATAGAACAGGCTCTTTAAGGCTCTTTCTCAGATCGAGTGGGTAACTGGCTGAATATCCAATATCCAACACGGAATATCCAACCAAAAGACGAGTTGAGCTCAATATTATTCAAAACAATGGATGCGGCTAAAAGTGAAAATTCCGATAATTTCCTTGGATATTGGACATTCCGTGTTGGATATTGGATATTCATTTTTTGCATTTACCCACTCAAAATGAAAACGAACCCCCTTTTTTAATACCCGTGGCATCTGCCTGCAGAGACTCCGGACTGATTGTCATACTGCGGAAGAAGAGCATATCTGAAGATATTTGAAGATTGAGCAGTTCGAGTATATTCTTAAGCGGAAAAGTGAATTATGCACGCGATTAGAGACATACATGAAAAGACTAAAAATAAAAACCGGAATGCGTGGGAGCAAATTGTCTGTCACCCAGACCTCTGACGCTCTTGAGAGATTGAAAAAAATACTCCCCCTCCTTGATTTCAAACTTGTCCCCGTATCCACGCCCGGCGATAGGGATAAAAAGAAAGACCTGCGTGTTTCCCCAGCGGATTTTTTCACGGAAGACCTGGACAATGCGCTTCTAGCTGGAAAAATAGACTGCGCTGTCCATAGCGCAAAAGACCTCCCGTCCCACTGTCCCGACGGGATTGACTGGTTCTGGTTGCCGTGGAGCGAAGATGAGAGGGACGTTATAATAATGCCTGAATCGGAGAATCGGAGAATCGGAGAATCGGAGAAGAAGAGTAAATCCGAAACAATTCGTAATTCGTCATTCGTAATTAGTAATTCAAAAATCCGTATCGGTGTCAGCAGTGTCCGGCGTGAAGAATACTGCAGGAGAAAATTCCCCGATGCCGAACTGCTTCCGGTCAGGGGCAATATTGAAGAGAGGATCGCCCAGCTCGACGGGGGAGAATTTGACATGCTGGTCATGGCCGCGGCAGGTTTAAACAGGCTTGGTCTTGAAAACAGAATCTCAGAATACATCCCTTCCGGGGAACTTCCGCCCCCGGAAGGTCAGGGCTTCCTCGCTGTAACATTCAGGAAGAATGACAGACTTTTCTGCGAAATCCGCAAACTCTTTGTAAAATCTATCGTTTTCGCCGGAGCGGGGCCGGGTGATGCGAACCTCGCAACAATTGAAACCGTCAATGCCCTGAAGAACTGCGAAGTCTGTCTTTACGATGCATTGATTTCATCGGAACTTCTGAAATATCTGCCTGAAACTGCGAGTGCTGTTTTTGTCGGCAAAAGGAGCGGTCAACACAGCTTTAAACAGGATCAAATCAATGCATTGATCGTAAAATTCGCAAGACAGGGAAAACGACTTGTCAGGCTCAAAGGCGGTGACCCGACAATTTTCGGAAGGCTTGCAGAGGAGATAAAGCCCCTTGACGACCTCTGTCTGCCGTACCGCGTGATTCCGGGTGTCAGCAGCCTGAATGCTGTCGGAGTTACTGGACTGATGCTTACAAGACGCGGTCTTTCACGCGGTTTTTCCATAATGACTCCGAGGAAGTCAGGCTCTTCAAAATTCGAACATGTTTCAAAAGAAGAGAGGCTTGCGTTCCCGTCAGTGTTTTTCATGGGGCTTTCCGAGACTGCTAATATCGCAAAGTCCCTTATAAAAGACGGGCACAATAAAAATGAACCCGCCGCCATTGTCTTGTCTGCCGGAAATGAATCTGAACAGGAAATAATTTCAGGCTCTCTGAACGAGTTCGCCCGCGCAGTCATAAAAATTCCCAGAGGGGAATCGCCTGGAATTTTTATTGCAGGGGAGAATGCCAATCCAAAATACGTCTTAAGGAAAAACGGTGCGCTTGCCGGGAAAAAAATCCTTCTCACGTGCAGTGAATCCATAATGGACAAGGCGGTGGATGAAATTCATGATTTCGGCGGCATTCCCGTCAAACTGTCTTTGATCAAATTAGTGGCGGTACAGGCCTCCTGCCCGTGTAATTCATTTGACTGGATAGCAATCACATCACCGGCATCGGTCAAGATTTTCATTGAAGTGTTAAAGAATCAGAAATATGATTTTAGGCGGCTGCCTAAAATTATCGTTTGCGGACCGGGGACTTCAGATGAGTTTGGGAAGTATGGGATAATTCCTGATCTCAAGGCTTCAGATGATTACGGAGCTGAAGGTCTTCTGGAAATCGCCAAATTAAAAATAAGCAGAGGCGACAGGATATTGCGGTTTCGCTCAGACAAGGCGGATGAACGCCTGACTTGCGAACTTCGCAAACTTGGAGCGGTAGTCACGGATGAGCTCCTCTACAGGAATGTTCCCGTGAACTATGAAAAGCTTCCTGAATTTGACGCGGTAGTTTTTACGAGTTCATCTGCTGTCGAATCTTTCCGGGACAATTTCGGCTTGGAAAACCTGAAAGGAAAGGATACTGTTGCCATCGGTAAGCCTACGCTTGAAACGTTGAAGAAATTCAAATGCAAAAGCAACATCATATTGTCGAAGGAAGCGACTATCAATGGCTGTATTGAATCGCTGGCTAGAAAACTGGTTGAAAAGAGAATAAATTTATGGCCGCTTAATTTTATAACTAGATACTCTCGGCGTAAGTCTTTCCTCACAAGAAATACATAGAGCCGACCAGACGGTCAGCGTTCCCTGGAACGCCAAGCGTCTGCTTGGCTTAAAAAATGTGCGGAAAGACTTACGACCAACAAAGATAGAGGCAATGAACATGTATCCGATCACAAGACTGAGACGCTATAGGAAAAACGAAGGGTTGAGGAAAATGTTTTCACAGCCGTTCCCCGGCCCGGAGAAATTCATCTGGCCGGTTTTTATAATAGAAGGCAGAAACAGGGAAGTCCCCATCATTGCAATGCCCGGCCAAAGCAGAATGTCCGTGGATGTCCTCCTGAAAAAGCTTGCGCCTGTCGTGAAGTCCGGTATTGGCGGACTGATGATTTTCGGTGTCGTCGAAGATTCGAGGAAGAGCCTTGACGGCGGTTATTCCTTCAAAAAGGACGGACTCGTCCAGAAAGCGGTGAAAGAAGTCCGCAAAACTTATCCTGAGCTTGTCATTTTTACCGATGTCTGCCTCTGCGCATATACAAAACACGGACACTGCGGAATCCTGGACAAAGACGGCGATGTTGAAAATGACAGTACCCTTGCCGTTCTGGCGAAGATGGCGGTTTCACATGCTGAAGCCGGAGCGCATTCCGTTGCGCCTAGCGCGATGATGGACGGACAGATATCAGCTCTCCGTAGGGCACTTTCCGGCAACGGTTTCAAAGACACGATCCTCATGAGCTATTCGACTAAATTTGCATCATTTTTCTATGGCCCGTTCCGCGAAGCCGCCGATTCGAAGCCCGGCAAAGGGGACCGGAAAGGCTACCAGGCTTCATTCGACAATCTGAATTTGGCATTGCGGGAATCGGTGGAGGACGAAAAAGAGGGTGCCGACATCCTTATGGTCAAACCGGCGCTCTGTTACCTCGACGTGATAAGCAAGGTCAAGGCGAATTCACTACTTCCGGTTGCGGCATACAATGTGAGCGGGGAATATTCAATGATCATAGCTTCCGCTGGACGCGGCTGGGGCGATCTTAACGGCATGGCAAGGGAATCGGTCATGGCTATTTCCCGCGCCGGTGCGGACATGATTATTTCATATTGGGCGAACCGGTATGAAGAAATTTTCAATTGACGACTGCCAATAAAAAACGGATGACTGATAATTGATTGAGGCAATTTCAAAATTGCCTTTCTGAGCTGATTTCAAAAGTTGGAGTTCACGGCTTTAGCGTGTCTAACCTGTTGAATGCGAAGACACACTAAAGTTGTGAACAAGAGATATTCCCGCGACAACGGTTTTCTCGCATTTTGAAATCAGCTCGATTGAAACAAGAGGAATTTTCCATAATGAAAATCGGCAATGATTTGTTTAAGCGTGCGCAGAAACTCATACCCGGCGGAGTGAACAGTCCTGTAAGGGCTTTTAAGTCTGTCGGCGGAAATCCTGTTTACATCAAAAGGGGCGAAGGAGCTTTTATTTACGATGTGGACGGAGGGGAATACATGGATTTCTGCGCCTCTTGGGGACCGTTGATTCTCGGTCATGCAAGACCAGAAGTGGTCGAAGCCGTCAAGGAATCGGCGTCTTCCGGCATGAGCTTCGGGACATGTAATCCGCGTGAAGTGGAAATGGCCGAACTCCTGAATGAAATGGTTCCGTACCTGGAAATGATGCGCATGGTCAATTCCGGGACTGAAGCTGTTATGACGGCTCTCCGTCTTGCCAGAGGATTCACCGGAAGAAACAAGATACTGAAATTCGAAGGATGTTATCACGGTCATGCAGATTATCTTCTTGTCGCCGCAGGAAGCGGACTTCTGACCGGAGGGATAACGAGTTCAGCCGGTGTGGCCCCGTCCGCAGTGGCCGATATTCTTGTAGCCCATTACAACGACACCGCTGCGGTGAAAAAGATATTTGAAAAGTACGGAAAGGAAATTGCCGCAGTGATCGTCGAGCCGGTTGCCGGAAACATGGGGCTTGTAAAACCTGAACCCGGATTCCTTGAGACCTTAAGGGAGTTCACATCCGATTCCGGCGCCATTTTGATTTTTGACGAGGTCATCACAGGATTCCGCCTTGCCGCAACAACCTACGGAAAAATCTGCGGAATCACTCCCGACCTGACGACTCTCGGAAAAATAATCGGAGGCGGAATGCCCATCGGAGCTGTCGGAGGTAAAGCTGAAATAATGAAAAAACTTGCTCCGCTCGGACCGGTTTACCAGGCGGGAACGCTCAGCGGAAATCCGGTCGCACTTGCGGCGGGAATCGCAACCCTGAATATTCTCAAAAAAGAGAATCCATATCCGAGACTTGCGAAGTTCGCAAAAAAAATTACCGATGCCGTGGAAGCCGAAGCCAAGGAAAAATCTTTTGAAATTCATTGCGCAACCGAGGGCGGAATGTTCACAATCTTTTTCACCGATAAAAAACCATTGAGGAATCTGGATGAGATAAAGGCCTGCGACACTGCGAAGTTCGCAAACTTTTTCAGGGCGATGCTGAAAAACGGGATTTATCTCTCGCCGTCTCAGTTCGAACTGGATTTCATATCATCCGCGCATACTGAAAAAGATATTGACCTCTTTATCGAGTCGTTCAGAAAATCCCTCAGCAGGTAAAACCAAAGAAGTCTCGACGCACTCCACTGTCAAATCAGGCGCCCAAGCCACAACCTTTGTGAAACGCCAGCCCTAGTCGCACGCCACGGCGCGTACGCCATAGGCGGGTAAACACCTTGCCGGCATCCTTTTTAATGTGGCACAGGCGTCTCGCCTGTTCTTATTTCTTTCTTCTTGAATTACAGGAAAGACGCCTGTACCACACTTAAAAATGCCTACGCATCAAACTTTGAAATTCATATATTTGGATTTATTTTGCGTTCTTCGCAAGATATGAAGCAACCCCCTCCGCAGTGGGTTTCATGCCTTCGTCGCCGCTGCGCCAGTTTGCGGGGCAGACCTCTCCAAATTCTTCCGTGAACTGGACCGCGTCCACCATCCTCAGAGCTTCATCCACGTTTCTGCCAAGCGGCAGGTCGTTGACCACCGAATGGCGCACAACACCTTTTTTGTCTATCAGAAAAAGGCCGCGGAGGGAAATGGCGTCATTGAAGAGAATCCCGTATTTTCTGGAAATATCCTTATTGAGATCGGAAACCATGGGAAACTGGATATTTCCTATTCCGCCCTTGTTGACGGGCGTATTCTTCCAGGCAAGATGAGTGAAATGCGAATCAACCGATACTCCTATCACTTCGCAGTTTCTCCGTTTGAACTCGGGCAGTTTTTTGTCGAACGCGATAATTTCCGAAGGGCATACGAATGTGAAGTCGAGAGGATAAAAGAAAAGCACAACGTATTTCCCGAGGAAGGACGACAACGCAAATTTCTCGTTGAATGTATTGTCGGGCATCACCGTTGTCGCGGTAAAATCCGGAGCCTGCATGGTCACCAGCACGTTTAGAGAGTTGCACATGGTCGTTTCCTTTCTGTTCAGAGGTTACCTTTGGTATTTTATATCGACAGCTAACCCTAACCCCTCAAAATTAAATGTCAAAGTTGAATTTTACTTGCTAAAAATGAAGATAACATTATTCTATGTTTTTCCTGTTCGTGAAAAGTATTCGAATCCATAAATAAATAAACGGAGCCATATCATGAAAGTTGTTGTTGCATATTCGGGCGGACTCGACACGTCGGTAATCGTCAAATGGGTCAAGGAGACATACAATGCCGAAATCATAACCTTCTGTGCCGATGTCGGACAAGAGGAGGAGCTTGACGGCCTTGACGAAAAAGCGAAAAAGACGGGCGCAAGCAAATCCTACATTCTGGATCTCACGGAGGAGTTCGCAAAGGATTTCATATTCCCGATGATGCAGGCAAATGCGGTTTATGAGGGCAGTTACCTTCTGGGAACTTCGATAGCCAGGCCGCTCATCGCAAAGCACCTTGTAAAAATCGCACAGAAGGAAGGCGCCGATTACATCTGCCATGGCGCAACAGGCAAGGGGAATGACCAAGTGAGGTTTGAGCTTACCGCATACGCCCTCCAGCCGGACATAAAGATAATCGCCCCGTGGAGGACATGGAAATTCAAATCGCGCACCGACCTCATCAATTATGCCAAGAAAAACAAGATTCCAATAACGGTCTCGGCCGCAAAACCATACAGCATGGACCGCAATCTCCTTCATATCAGCTTCGAGGGAGGCATCCTTGAGGATCCATGGGCGGAACCGCCAAAAGACATGGGGGTTATGACAAGTCCCATTGACAAAGCTTCCGATACGCAGGAATACGCCACTATTGAATTTGAAAAGGGGATACCGGTAAAAGTCAACGGTAAAAAGCTTTCGCCCGCGAAACTCATGAAAGAACTAAACAGGGTCGGCGCAAGACACGGTGTCGGCAGGGTTGACCTTGTTGAGAACCGCTATGTGGGAATGAAGTCGCGCGGTGTTTATGAAACGCCCGGTGGAACAATCCTCCACATGGCACACCGCGCAATGGAAAGCCTGACAATGGACCGGGAGGTCATGCACCTCCGCGATAGCTGGATCCCGTATTATTCAAAACTTGTCTACAACGGATTCTGGTATGCGCCTGAAAGAGAGATGATTCAGGTCGCCATAACTGAAAGCCAGAAATTTGTAACCGGTGAAGTAAGGGTAAAGCTTTTCAAGGGGCTCTGCTCCATTGCCGGACGCCGCTCGAAATACAGCCTCTACGATGCCAATATTGCGACATTTGAAAAAGATGCCGTATATAACCAAGCGGACGCTGAAGGCTTCATCAAGCTCAACGCCCTCAGACTGCGTGTGCTCGCAAACAGCAGGCAGAAAAGATACTAAGGAGGCATTTTTCAAGTTGCCCCTACTGAATACATACGATTCATTTGCCGTCAACGCGCGAGTCATTTCCGTTCGACATGACGGAAAGAGTTTCACGGGCGATCATCAATTCCTCGTTGGTAGGCATCACGATCGCCTTGGACTTGCTTTTCTCTTTTGTAATCACGCCGGGCTTGCCCTTGCATGATTCGTTCTTTTCATCATCAAGTTCAAAGCCCAGGGACGCGATTCTGTCAAGAATCATTTTCCTTATATATGAACTGTATTCCCCTATGCCCCCGGTAAAGACAATTGCATCGGCTCCGTCGAGAAGGGCATAATATGAACCGGCGTATTTCACTGCGCGCAGAACGAACATGCGAAGTGCGCGGAGTGCCTGCTGGTCTCCGCTATCGGCCGCATTGATGATGTCGCGCATGTCGCTGCTGTTTATCCCCCCCACTCCGAGAAGACCGCTCTTCTTGTTGAGCAGCTGGTCCACATCCTGCGCCGACATCCCGAGTTCGACAAGGCGTATGACAACCGCAGGATCGATATCCCCGCACCTTGTTCCCATGACAAGTCCTTCGAGAGGAGTCATTCCCATTGAAGTGTCGACGACAACGCCTTTATTGATTGCGGTCACGCTACAGCCGTTGCCGAGATGGAATGTTATGAGTTTAAGCTGATTGAAGGGGATATTGAGGAATTTAGCGGTCGCCCGTGCAACATAATTATGTGATGTTCCGTGAAATCCGTAACGGCGTATCCCGTATTTCGTGTAAAGCTCATAGGGTATGGCATAAAGGTACGATTCAGGCGGCATTGACTGATGGAAGGCGGTGTCAAATACCGCGACATTGCTGATTCCGGGAAAAATCACCTCGCAAGCTTCAATTCCGGAATAGTTCGGGGGATTATGCAGGGGGGCAAGTGCAAAGCAGTCTTTGATGATATCCTTCACATGCCTGTCAACCACAACCGGCTTTGTCATCTGCTCACCACCATGGACGACGCGGTGTCCGATGGCTTCAACCTCTTTCAAACTCTGAAGTACCCCCACCTCCTTGTCAACAAGCTTTTCACAGACCAGCTTGAGGGCGTCGACATGATTCCTTATGTTTGCAATTATCTCAATTCCAATTCCATCGTTCCTCTTATACTGGAATTTTGGTTCTGTGAGTCCAATCCGTTCAATCTGACCTTTTGCAATCACTTGTTCGGTGTTCATGCTGTAAAGGGTGAATTTGAGGGATGAGCTTCCGGCATTGATGACAAGTATTTTCATTTATCTTTATCCTCTGTGCTCCGACGCCGAGGCGGGAGTATTCATTGAATTATTTTTCAGGTGGCACTATTGACCCGTAATAGAGATTTAAGAGCGGAAAAATCAAGAGGGAATTGCAATGTTTTAATTAGGCTCCTTGATTTTTTTTATTTTCAATATCCTTTAAAAGTTAAAAAGGAGGCGACACGTGAAAAATATCGAAAAGACTTCCATTACAAGAAGAACCTTCATCAAAGGGGGGATAGCCGCAGGAATTCTGGCCTCAATCTCCCCCTCCGGGATATTTGCTGCGGAGGACTCCCGACCTGAAATATGGGTGATTCACGGCGAAGACAAAGTGAAACTCATGCAGAAATGCCTGGAAATCATCAATGCCAACGGCGGTTTGGGAAAAGGGAAAAAATCACTCGCCCTGAAAGTCAACGCCGGATGGGACAGGACGCCGGAAGAAGGCGCCAACACACATCCGGTATTGGTCGATGAATTCCTGAAAGGGTGCCGTGAAGCCGGCATAAAGGATATTGTCCTCCCTGAATTCTCCTGCCATCCGGCAAACAAGACTTTCATGAAAAGCGGAATATTCGACGCTGCAAAGAAAAATGATGCTGCAATGATCGACCTGGGAACAGACAAGAAATCATTCGTGAAGGTGAGTCTGGACAAGGGTGTCAAGCTTAAGGAAGTCGAGTTCTCAAATTATTTCATGGATGCCGACATAGTTGTCAATATGCCAGTCGCCAAACATCACGGCGGAGCCGGACTAACCATGGCCATGAAAAACTGGATGGGGGCGGTACAAGACCGTGGATTCTGGCATAAGAACGACCTGCACCAGTGCATAGCCGACATTGCGACGTTCATAAAACCGAACTGGACCATAATAGATGCGACAAGGACCATGTATGACAAAGGGCCACAGGGACCGGCGAATGAACTCAAGATCCAGAATATCCTGATTGTTTCAAAAGACCAGGTTGCCGCCGACGCATACGCGGCAAAAACCCTTTTCCCCGAGGCAATCTACGAAAAGGCAAAGTACATAAGAATAGCCGGCGAGATGGGTCTGGGAATTATCGATGTCGAAAAAATGAATGTCAGGAAATTCGAAGTCTAATACGAAAAAATCAAAACAAAAGAATTCACCACTAATCCGCACTAATTTTACACTAACGAATATTTGCTGAGAATTTGCTTTTGTTGCAAAATCAAATTCTCAGCAAGGATTGTATTTTTAGTTCCTGTAAGTGACCGGTTAGTGCAAATTAGCCTGCCAGGGCGTAGCCCCTTGGCGAAGACTGGTGGTTAAAAATCCTATAATGCCAATCAAATACACAAAAGCCTTCCGCTGGTCTGCAAGGATATTTTTTCTTATTGTCTCCATCCTCCTGATCATGGCCGGCCCCCTGCCCGTCTGGATGCTGAAAATATTCCAGCCGACCGCAGGATTTATCAGGGAATTCATATTGCTTCCCACATGGATGGCAAAACTTATTCCCGCATTAAGCCCGCTTTCCTTTTTGTCGTCACTGGAGGCGCATCAGGGAGGCCGTCTGACTGTCCTGTGGATTCTGCCGCCTGCGATACTCGCAGCAGCGGCGATATTCAAAGGACGTTTTTTCTGCCGCTGGATCTGCCCGCTGGGGACTGTTTACTCTGCCGCATGCACGAAAAATTTCAAAAACCACGTTTTCAAAAAGAAGCTGTCGGGGTATTTGTTCTGGGGAATAATCTTCTCGTCCGCGATTGGATCCCCCTTGTTTCTCCTCCTGGATCCGCTGTCAACGTTCTCTAGGATAAACCTTGTGTTTTCAGGGTCGCTTACACTGGCATCAGTCATACCCGGAATCGTCTTTCCCATATTTCTCATTGCAGGAATAATACAGCCGTTATCGTGGTGTTCGCATTTCTGCCCGCTCGGACACATGGTCGACCTAATACACAAAACGGACGTCAGGTATTCTGAAAGATTCAGAGGAGAAAGACGTGAAATAATGACGGCGCTCCTATTCTCCATCCCTCTGGCCATGTTCGTAAAGAAAAATCCACTGGTCAAGGATGAAGGCTATCCGCTCCTTCCTCCCGGAGCCGGCAATAAAAACACTTTCTCATCGCTGTGTACAAGGTGCTACGCCTGCGTAAATGTGTGCCCGACAAAAATTCTGGCTGTTGGCTTCCCCGACAACGCCGATGTCGGCAGATGGTTTGAGCCCGAGATGAACGCATACAGGGGGACATGCCAGGAATCATGCAACAACTGTACGCAGGTCTGCCCGACCGGTGCGATTAAAAAACTCTCATTTGAAGAGAAACACAATACACAGCTCGGTGTCGCTCAAGTGACCAAATCGAAATGCATCGCCTGGAAAGACGGCGAATACTGCATGGTCTGCGACGAATTCTGCCCGTACAAGGCAATTGACATTGACAGTTCGGAAAGCGGCCTTGCACGACCGGTCGTCAACCCGGAAATATGCAGGGGATGCGGAATATGCCAGAACGCCTGCCCCGTAAGGAAAAACGGAGCCGCCATTGTAGTGCACGGCGTAAAGGAACAGAAAAGAATAAGAAAATAACGTCTGCAACCGACACCGCATCCCGGAAAATCAAGATTTCCTCCTTGATAAAAGGCTTTCTCCAGTTAGAATATGCAGGGTAAAAACAATTAAATACATTATAATAATGGAGCAGATACCAATGCCGAAACTATCGCTTGGAATACCGAAGGGCAGTCTTGAAGTGACGACTGCGGAAATGTTTGCAAAAGCCGGATATAAGATACAGATAAGCTCAAGGTCATATTACCCCTCAATCGACGACCCCGAAATCGAATGCATGCTCATCAGGGCGCAGGAAATGGCGAGATATGTAGAGGAAGGCGTACTTGACTGCGGGCTCACCGGCAAGGACTGGATAGAGGAAAACAACTCCGACGTGGTGGAAGTCGCCGAACTGGTTTACGGGAAAGTCGGACGCAAGCCGCTCAAATGGGTTCTGGCAGTTCCGGAAAACTCGAAGATCAAAGGCCCGAAGGATCTTGAAGGCAAGCGCATAGCCACGGAAGTCGTGGGCCTGACCAAGCGCTATCTTGCAAAACACAAGGTGAAAGCATCAGTCGAATTCAGCTGGGGCGCAACGGAAGTCAAGCCTCCGCGCCTCGCCGACGCAATTGTTGAAATAACCGAAACAGGCTCCTCTTTGAAAGCCAACAATCTCAGAATCATTGACGTCCTCTGCGAAAGCACAACCCGCTTCATTGCGAACAAGGACATCATGAAAGATAAATGGAAACGGGCGAAGATAGAAAAACTCGCACTCCTGCTCAAGGCAGTTCTTAAAGCCGAAGGCAAAGTCGGGCTCATGCTCAACATACAGAAAAAGAATCTCGACAAGGTGCTCGGAAAACTCCCCGCCCTTGAAAGACCTACCATTTCCCCTCTTGCAGAAGACGGATGGTGTGCCCTCAATACAATCGTGGACGAACACATCGTCAGGGATCTTATTCCAGAACTAAAAAAGGCCGGAGCGTCCGGCATCGTCGAGTACCCTCTGAACAAAATAGTGGAATAATGCTAAAAAATTGAATATCCAATATCGAACACGGAATATCCAATTACGAAGTGAAGATTAAAACCATGGAATTAATCTCCTTGGATATTGGAAGTTGAGTGTTGGATATTGGGTGTTCGAGAAGGAATAAAAATCAGAATTTCAGTCCAAATTTCCTGATTTTCCTGTAAAGGGTGCTTCGTCCGACGTTCATGATTTTCGCAGCTTCGCTCATATTGCCGTTTGCCAGCCTGATCGCCTTCTGGCAGATGGCTTTTTCACTGCTTTCCATATTGAGTTTCTCCTGAAGCAGGGGATCGCTTATCTGCAACTCCGGCGGATCCTTGTAGAGCAGTGCCATACGGAACTGTCCGGGCAGATCCTTCCAAGTGATAAGTTCCTCCCCGCTGTTGAGCATGACGGCAAACTCAATGGCATTACGGAGCTCCCTTATGTTACCTGGCCAGGAATACGATTTGAAGTTCTTCATCATTTCCTCATCGACCCCTTTCACCTTCTTACCCATTATTTCGTTGAAATATTCGATAAAATAACGGACAAATTCAGGTATGTCCTCAACACTTTCGGAAAGCGGAGGCAGGCTTATGGATGAGACATTGAGGCGATAATAGAGATCCTCCCTGAATTCACCTTTCTCGATGAGAACCGGAATCTCCTTGTTGGTGGCGGCGATAATCCTTATGTTAATCGGGGTTCCTTTACTTTCTCCGATGCGTGTTATGGTGTGTTCCTCAAGGAGGCGGAGCAGTTTTGCCTGCAGTTCCACGGGCATGTCGCCTATCTCATCGAGGAAGACGGTGCCCTTGTCTGCGAACTCGAGCTTGCCTATGCGTCCTCCCCTGCTGGCGCCTGTGAATGCGCCTTCGGCATAGCCGAAAAGCTCGCTTTCCGCAATTTCCCTTGGAATCGCAGCGCAGTTGATGGCTACGAAAGGATGTTTTTTCCTGCTGCTGGCATTGTGGATGCTGTGCGCGAAAATCTCCTTGCCCGTACCGCTGGGACCGTATAGGAGGATGTTAACTGAGGTCTTCGCGGCACGCATCGCCAATTCTTTAGCCATGACAAGATTCGAAGAACGCCCGATAATATTGTCAAAGGTATATTTCGCTTCGGAAACTGTTTCATTGCTTGTACCGCTTCTTTCACCCTTTTCGTTGAATATCAGTATGCTTCCTAGAAACTCGTCGGCTTCACTGTACAGCGGAACTTTTTCATAAGTGACATCAAGATGGCGGTCGGAAATGAGGATTTCCATTTTCTTGTCAGTGCAGGCTATCGCGCTCTGTGCAATTTCCTTCACTGAAGGTTTGAAAGATGCAAGATTCTCCAGATTCTTCTCCTTCCCCCCCCTGTTGACGAAATCAAAAAACTCCATTGCTGCAGGATTCATTTGGCGTATATAGCCATTCCTGTTAATCATGACAATCGGTTTCAAGTCGTCATTGTATATGCGGGTGAACTGCTTTTTCAAATCTTTGTAAAGGTCTTTAAACCTGGTAACACGCAAATCCCTGTCATAAAGCTGAATCAGGAAAAGAATTACAATTCCCAGCAGCAGTGCATCGGTTTCCGGCAGGAGGCCGATAAGCGACAGGTAGCCCTTCAGCGTGCCGTCAATGCCGTAAAAGGGGGCGGCTGCAGCAGAGAAAGAATGAAACTTCTTAAGAAAATGTTCGGCTCCATGACAGAAGGAGGGCTGTCCGCTCCTGATGGAAAGGGCAATGGCGTTGGTGCCTGCGTACCTTTCATTGAGAGTTGACGAGGCAATCATCCCCGAAGTTTTAAGAAGTTCCGATATTTCCTGGTTATGTGAGGAGATTTCGAGAATCCTGCCTTCGGGAGAACATAAAAGCCAAGCAACCCTGGAAACGGAAATACTCTTCAGTGGCCCGTCTATCAGAGATTTCAACCTGGCGGTGAATTCATCCTCGGGACGCGGGGGCGCATCTCCTGGGGAGGGAGGCAACTGGCCGCCAAACGGATCCAACCCGAACTCAACCGACCTCAGCCAGCTTTCATAAATACATTCCCTGACAGGTGGCTTCTGGCGTTCCTTGACGAAGAGCGCCCAGTCGTTATTATTGGCATATCTCATGAAAACAATATAGTTTTTCTTTCAGGTAAATTCAAAGTAGGAATTTATTTGTCTGAATTACCTTTGGATATTGGATATTCGCTTTGAATTAGGCGACGTTGCCGCAACTTTTGAACAATCGAATATCGAACAGCCGAATTACGAATTAGAAATTACGAATTAGAAATTGAAATTAGTTGGAGTTCACGGCCCTGGTCGCCTTTGGCGCTGCCTGAGGCAGGTAAACTTTAGCGTGTCTTTTTCTCTAAACCTTGGTCTCTCGGCCACTTGGCCTCTCGGGCACTTGGAATCTTTTGATAACTTTGAAATTCCTATACGTCTAATTGTTGAGCCCCAGAAGACATGAGATGATCCTCTCCCTGCCTGTGACAATCATTATCTCTGCAGTCGAGCCCAGCTTGAGGTTGTAGGGTTCATCCGTAATGGCTATTTCCACAGGATAATAAAAAGTGTCGTTTTTCTTGACGGGCATCTCATCTATTGCCAGCACCTGCCCCTTGAAATATCCGAAATTGTAATAGTTGTAGGAACGGCTGCTTATCCTCGCCTTCTGTCCGGGGTGAATCTTGTATATCTTTCTTTCATCGACATATGCAACGTACTTTTTCTGCTTAACCCCCGTCATGCGGCAGAGCAGATCCCCCTTTTGCACATATCTGGAAGGCTTGTACGGCATATGAATAATAATCCCGGCTTCCGGAGCCTTGACAGTGTAATCAGCCAGATGTTTTTCAAGCGTCTTGAATTCCCTGCCCCTGTTTTCCAGCTTTATTTTAAGAAGCTTCATTTCACTTTCAGCCTGACTGACGATTTTTTCACCCATCCCTTTGCTGACTTTCTTAAAATCACTTTCAGCCTTTTCAAGAGTCGCCTTATTTTTTATATATTCCACCTCGATATTCTCAAATTCAGTTTTGGAGATTACGTTCCTGTCAAAAAGGTCTTTGCACCTTTCAAGTTTCCCCACACTTCTGTCAAATCTCTTTCGCGCCTCATCCAGCTCGATTTCAATGTTACGGTAGTGCGTGGGCAGCGGGTCTGTGTTAAGGAGGGACAATGAATCTTCCTTCACCTTCAACTCCGCCTCTATCTCTCCTATCAAACCCTTAACCGTCTCGATTCTGTCTTCCAACTCCGTGGAATCGAGCTTTAAGATGATCTCGTCCTGCTTCACATGCGCACCGTCGTCCTTCAGGATTTCGGTGATTTTCCCGTCAACCATCGATTTGAATTCATAATCGTTTATGCCGCCGACTTCTCCAAATGCGAAAACAACATCCTCCATCTTGAATAGCGAAAGCATAAGTCCCGCCAAAACAACAATCAGGACGGTGATCAGGATAAGCACCCTGAAAATCTTGATTTTTTTGGTCATGCTCATAAGTCGGCCTTCATTCCGGAATTTTTCATGTTGATATTGGTCTTCCCCATGACGGGCTTGAAAACTTCAGCATGCCTTTTCCCGGACAGTCTGGCCTTGTTGGCATCATACTTCTCATCGGGCTCGTACTCATCTTCAAACTCGCCGAACACATTATTTTCCGGAAATTCCTTAAAGTCGTCGTCTATATCGTCAATAATCATTTTTCCGGTGATTTTCCTGAAAGCCTTCTCCTCCTGCGACATGTACATTTGCCGGTAAACCCCTTCTTCCTTGATAAGTGCCTCATGCGTGCCGGTCTGCTTGATTTCCCCGTTTTCCATGACGACAATCAGATCGGCATTTTTAACGGTGGAGAGCCTGTGGGCTATTATTATCGTGGTCCTGTTCTTCATGAGGTGGTCGAGGGCGTCCTGCACCAGATATTCGGAGACCGTATCCAGAGCGGAAGTCGCCTCGTCGAGAATCAGCATTTTCGGGTTGTTCAAAACGGATCTGGCGATGGCGATCCTCTGTTTCTGGCCTCCGGACAGCATGGCGCCGTTCTCGCCGATTTCCGTCTTGTACCCCTTTTCAAGCTTTTTCACAAACTCCTCGACATTGGCCATTTTTGCGGCCGCCAGTATTTCATCCGGAGATGCATCCGCCCTAGCATAGGCGATATTCTCCTCAATGGTGCCGCTGAACAGGAAAGGCTCCTGCAGCACTACTCCGATCTTCTCCCTGTAGGATTCCAGGGCGAGGGTTCTTATATCGTGGCCGTCGACGGAGATCGACCCGCTGTTGACATCGTAGAATCTCAAAAGGAGATTTGCAATGGTGGATTTGCCCGAACCGCTGGGGCCGACAAACGCTATTTTCTGACCCGGGGAAATGTCGAGGGAGAAATGTTTTATGACCGACTTACCGTTATAGCCGAAAATCACGTCTTTAAAGCTGACTCCGCCATTCATCTCTTTTAAAGCAACAGGATTCTCGCATTCGACAATCTCGGGAATAGTGTTGAGCAGTTTCATGATTCTTGAAGCCCCGGCCAGACCGTTTGATATGGTAGTTGAAAGTCCGCTGATGGAGACAATCGGGCCGAGCAGCATGCCGAGATACGTGTAGAACGCCACAAATTCCCCGATAGTCATGGTGCCGTTCATCACCATGGAGCCACCGGCGGCAAGAACAACGAGAATGCATCCTATGTTTATCAATTCCGCAAGTATCCAGAGATATACGCCGTTCATGTTTATGTTTATGGTGAGATCCAGCACGGGTCTCAGCTGCGAGACAAAATTGCGGTTCTCCGTACGTTCCTTCGCAAAAGACTTCACCACCCTCACGCCATTTATCGTTTCAGCGAGATTGGCGGATATCTCGGACATCTTTTCACTCAAATCAATTTGCTGCGTCTGCATTATCTTCCTGAAATAAATGAAGTTCACAAGCTGCAAAGGTATCAGTATCAGGCAAATCAGGGCGATTTTTGGACACATCATGAAAAGAACGCCGGTGATAAAGACAATTACGAACGTGTTCATCGCCACGGTTGCCAGACTTGCGAATATCATCTGTTCGAGTCTTGCGACATCGGAAATAACATTCGATATGAGTTTCCCAGCCCTGTATTCGGTATAAAAACGCAGTGAGAGGTTCTGGAGATGCTTAAACAGCTTTTTCCTGATGTCGAACATCAGCCTCTGTGAAATATAAAACAAAAAGTAATGGCTCATATAAAAGAATATTGAGCGCATTGCGTAGATAAGCACAATAGAGCCGAGTATCGCGTAAAGCAACCCCAGGTCAGACGCCCCAAGCACCCGGTCTATTATTATTTTCAGCATCCAGGGAAGTACAAGCCCCAAATTGGCAAACACTATCAGACTGACTATACTGCCCACTATAAGATATCTGTATGGCCTCAAAAGTGTTATGAAATATTTGTTTTTTTTCATTTTCCGTATTATTTCTTTTGTTTGCAAAAACGATGAGCATAAAGCATTCCATATTAATTATTATTAATATATTCAGTTAATCATCAACGTAATATACATATTCACAATAAAAAATCCTTGGAACTTCAATTGACAAGGTGTCCCATCTCTGGCACATCATGACGCGTATATTTTCATAATATAATCATAACTTGCTGCAAACATTGATGTTATATATATTTTCACAAATGGCACACTCCATTCCCAATATGACACACCAGTACTGGATTCGTTGGGCGAAAGAATTTCCGAACCTTTATTAAGACAAGCAGACGCTTGGCGTTCTCAGGAATGCCGTCTGGTCGGCTCTATGCAATTCTTCTGTAAAAGTCTTTCCACACGAGATTATCAGTCAAAAACTACACCGGAATTTTTCAGTAAATGCAGCTTTCACAATTCTGCAAATTGTGGAAACTGGCACTTAAACTGATATAGTTTCCCTGAAAAACTATAAATACGGGATGAGTATGCGGAATTCGCAAAAAAACATAACGTTCTTGGAAGTCAATTCATCGTATTCACACACGATGCTTTCGTATGGATATCTCCGTGCATACACCGAAAAAATGCTGTCCGGATGGAACTGGAACCACATCGAGACAACCACCAATGAGGACGGAGATGCCGCCCTCCTGAAAACATTGTCCGTCAGACCGGACGTAGTCTGCGCCACGTTATACCTTTTCAACCACGAATATACTGTAAAAATCCTCAAGAAACTGAAAAGGCTTCTGCCAGACTGCATGATTTTCCTAGGCGGTCCGGAATTCCTCGGCAACAATGAGGAATTCCTGCGAAAGAATCCGGAAGTGAGCGCCACAATACGCGGAGATGAAAGCAGTTTCCATTCCCTGCTGGCAAATCTGGACAAAAAAGACAAATGGAAAAAGATCCCCGGTGTGTGCTTTGTCCGTAACGGCAGATATTCCGATGCCGGTTTTGCGAAATTCGCAGGCAGTCTTGATGAAACCCCCTCACCATATGAAAAAGGACATTACACATCGGGCAGACCTTTCTACCAGATAGAAACTTCCCGCGGCTGCGGAGGGAAATGCAGTTTCTGCACCAGCGCACTGTCAGACGGCATCGCCTGTTTCAGCATTTCCAGAATAAGAAATGAACTTGAAATCCTGAGCAAGGCTGGCATCCGCGAAATCCGCATTGTTGACCGGACTTTCAACGAAGACAAAAAACGCTCGACGGATCTCCTGAAAATATTCAGGCAGTATCCTGAAATAAGGTTTCACCTTGAAATAAATCCGGCACTTGTCGATCAGGAGATACTGGATGAGCTAAACCTGTTCACGGCGAAACGACTCCATATCGAGACAGGAATACAGACCCTTTGCGAAAAGAGCCTCAAATCGGTCAAGAGATTCGGCTCTGCCGAAAAAATGCTTTCCGGACTTAAAAAGCTCCGCCACTTGGAAAACGCCGAACTTCACGTCGACCTGATCTCCGGACTGCCGGAACAGAAATTCAGCGATGTCCTGAACGATGTGAAAAAGCTTATCAAGGTCAACCCCCATGAAATCCAGCTCGAGACCCTCAAGATCCTTCCCGGAACGTCAATCTCGGTCAATCCGCCGCCTGGGAATGTTTCAAACCCCCTGCCCCCGTATGAAATCCTTGAGACAAGGACAATGACGGCAGGCCAGCTCCAGACGGCAAAACATCTTTCCAAAATGCTCGATTCATATTTAAACATCCCCAGATTGAAGAACTTATTCAGGTTCGCATTCATCCGGGACAAATCATTCATTGAAAAGTTTCTCCGGCATCTTGAGACAAATTCGGATCCGATGCAGAAACATCATCTCGACAGAAGACTTCTGATGTTGAAAGACTACGCCGACAAAAATGACACACTTCTTGCTGAATCCGTAATTTTCTTCTGGTTATCAGGAGGATTTCCTCCTGATAAATGTATCACGGGCATCCTGCCTGTGACGACAAGAAAAATAAAAAATATCCGAAAAGATGAGCCACCGGACGGGAAGAACATTTTCACATCCGCTGAAAATATTTCCCCGTCAAAAATAATTGAAATCGAATTCAGTTTCAACGCCGCTGATTTATGGCTGGATCCGGAGGCGAAATTGATGAAAGGCAAATTCAAATATCTTTTTTACACAGCACAAGGCAGCAGAGTCATGAGGATTCAGAGTCATCCCGAAGGATGACGGATGGATGGATTGTCGGATTACCCGCCTTCGCTAAAATGCTACGGCGCGGCAAGATGGATGATTGGGTTTGAGTTCAAAGAAAATCTAAAAGAGTTCCTGTATGCAAAAAACGGAAAAGTTATTTTACGAATTTATCACAGGATTGTTCTATGCTTCTGTCTTTGATACGCAACCATCCAGCAATCCAATCATCCCTGGCCGTCCGGCACGGGCAGGCCAATCATCCATGGGACGGCAATGAACATGAACGGAGAAACAGGGACACCACTTGCCCCGAAACCCGCTAAGTCGCCGGAACTCACGGCTGGCATGTCATGCAGGGAGGCCGCGCTCCGCTCCTTTGACTTTTATTTTCGGAACTTTTTATGGAATGAGAAAGGGGCTCGTATCGGAAATGATCCTGAATTCCTTCATTATCTTCGTGTAGCTTCAAAGAGACTCAGGGTCGCCCTCGCTGTTTTCGAAGAATATTTCCCCGAAGACAATATTTCCAGTTACAGAAGTGAGTTGAAATCACTGGCGCAGATATTCGGAAAGGCCAGGGATACTGACGTTTACCTGGAATTCCTCAGTGACACGGCCTCAAAGATGACGAGTCCGGACGAGCTCAGCGTTTTCAACAAATACAAGAACTTTTTCCTCAGGAGGAAAAAATTTCGCCAACGGGCCGTTTTAAAAAAGCTGGACACGAAAGATTATAAATCATTTGTTGCCGAATTCGCAAATTTCATTTCTCGAAATCTCCCCGCTGAAAACGCAGGCGCTGAAACGCCGGTGTCTGAAATCATTGACCTAAAAATAAGGGCAAGGCTTGAAGAACTCATCAAACATTCAGAAAAACTGACCCGCAATTCCTCCGATTCCAAACTCCACAAGTTCAGAATTAAATGCAGGAAGCTCAGATATGAAGTGGAGATTTTCCTCGATGTCCCCGGCAATAACTGGGAGGAGTTGGACAGAAGGCTGATCGAACTTCAGCGCTCGCTCGGCTCGCATCACGACGCAGTGACAGCCGGAAAAAAACTGGCCTCATACATAAGAACACACAAGGAATATTCAAAATCCAGAACTTTGAAAAAATTGAGGAACCTCCAGAATGAAAGAGCTTCGAAGTTCAGGAATGAATTCTTTGTAATATTTTTTCACATGAAAAAATATCTCAGACGCTGTCTTTAAGCCTCTGAATCACCTTCTGATTCGCCTCGTAGAAGCACATCGCATCAGGAGAGGTGATGACATCCTGCCTTGACTGGTCCATAACCTTCTTCCGCTTGACTGAATCACTGAGATATCTCTCGAGATATCTTACAAGTGTCCGCGGACTCAGCTCCTCAAATATGTGCTGTCCGAACTCCTCGACATAATCGGACGCTATCACTGAGACCAGCTCCTTGCCCGGAGACTTCATCCCCATGGCCATAAGGAAATCATGAACCATTTCCTGACATGTGATTTCGTCGAAAAACGGAAAGGCAAACCCCTTGCCGCGGCTTAAAATATTGGCGGGACATTCATAGTTGGAAGCTATGATTACAGTTATATTTTCAGGCAAAACACAGCTTCCCCCGATATTTGTCCTGAAGTAATACCAGTCAATTTTCCTGGTGTCCACATCATCAAAAAACAGGACAAAGCGTCTGTTCGAACGCTTGCCCAATATTGCAATGAGGTCAACAAGGGGCTTTTCAAGCTCATGCGGTTCGCAGAGGATGAGGGTGAGGTTCTGGAAATAAAGCGAATAGGAAATTGTAAAGTGGGTTTTCCCAAGTCCGGGAAGACTGGTTATGAGAAGAGGGAAATTCTCGCCTTTTTCGGAGAAAGCCGCAAGATATTTCCTGAAGAATTCCTTCGCCGAAGGAAAACCGTAGAACTTGCCGACCGGACGAACCGGACCGATTTTCGCCGGAAAAAACCTCCCCTCTGAAAAACGAAAAACCCTGTCTCCCGAAAGAAAAGGATCCATTTTCTGGAAACGTTCCTGCAGTTCTGCAATCGGCACGGTATGCAAATCTATTTTTGAGTCGAATATTTCCGACATTGAAAGCTTTTCCCGGATGAAAGGGGTCAGTCTTGTCAGGGAGCTTCCGCTTCTGTCCAGGCTGGAAATAATATCCATGTAATCCACAACGAGCTTAATTCCGGATTTGACAAGCCTGTCGCCGTGGGCGAGTTTGAATTTTATTATCTCCTCATCCTTTTTTTCGTTGACTAGGCTCTGGTCGAGTGTCGTGGTTTCGATAATTGCGGCAATGAGGATGTCGTTGAAATTCTGTTTTCTGCAAAGCGCCATCAGGGAATTGATATAATCTATTGAATCCGGTTCAGTCCCTGAAACATAGCTTCTCCTGGAGGCCGTATTCGGGTTTTCACGAAGCAGGTCAAGTTCAGAGTCTATTGAAATCAATATTTTGAAAAAGAGGGAAAGGAGTTCGCTGTTCCCCAGTTCCTTGATCTTCAACCCCTGTCCGGATATATGCTCAAACAGTACATTGAAGCTCGCAAGGGAATCCATTGACAGGACCTTCAGGTCTGCAAGAACAGCCCCTGCATCATTCCCGGAAATTTTTTCAGTTTTTATCGGCATGACGGTAATATAAGGGGATTTCGGAGAATTTCACCTAAAGGATTCATAAGATCCCCCCGATTGCCTTTTAATGTAGCACAGGCCCTGGATTTGCTTGGCGGAAGTATTTCCGCACATTTTTAAGCCAAGTCGTTCTTAGATCCCGAGTCACATCATGAGCTCGGGGCAGACTCTTGGCGTTCCCGGGAACGCTGACCGTCTGGTCGGCTCCATGTATTTCTTGTGCGGAAGGACTTCCGCCGAAAGTATCTGGTCGCCGTAGGCGCTGCCATACGCTTGTACGCCTCAGGCGTGCAGGTAAACATTCTTGCCTGTATCTTCATTTCCAGATGTGATGTTGAGAATACGCTAGGGCGCACAAGTCACAGACACGAAAAACAGAAACTACAGATAGGAATGTCTGTGTTACTTTCAAGAAGAAGACTCTTTTTTTTAATGATCCCTCCTGAAAACAAGATGAACAAAAAAAAAGCCGGAAGGTTAATTCCGGCTTTTCCATTTAGATTTAAATTAAATCAGGACTTATTCCTTGTCGCCCATTTCCGCAAGGGCGGCTTTGCGACTGAGGCGGATTTTCCCGCGGTCGTCAACACCGATGACTTTGACGGTTATCATATCGCCTTCCTGGCAGATGTCGGTAACCTTATTCACCCTGTAATCGGCCATTTCGGAAATATGGAGAAGTCCGTCCTGTCCGGGAATCAGTTCGACGAATGCGCCGAATTCCTTGATGGACCTGACCTGACCACGGTAGATTTTTCCGATTTCAACTTCGGCGGTTATGTCCTGGACAGCTTTTGTCGCTGCATCGAGGGCATCCTTGTTTGCGGCGAAGATCTTGACGCTTCCGTCATCTTCAATGTCAATCTGTGCGCCTGTTGATTCGGTAATGCCACGGATAACACTTCCACCGGGGCCGATGAGGGCTCCGATTTTCTCGGTGTTTATCTTAAGGCTCACAATACGTGGGGCATATTTGCTCATTTCGGTTCTTGGAGCCGAAATACAGTCAGTCATCACTTTCAGGATCTTCGTCCTTGCTTCACGGTTGCGGAGCATGGCTGCATAGAGGAGATCAATTGAAACGCCGGCAATCTTGAGATCCAGCTGGAATCCGGTAATTCCCTTCGGGGTTCCGCACACCTTGAAATCCATGTCGCCGAAGTGATCTTCAGCGCCTATGATGTCGGTGAGGAGAATGTTTTTGTCCCCTTCGGAAATGAGACCGCATGAAATTCCGGCAACCGGGTCTGTTATCGGTACGCCCGCATCCATGAGGGCAAGGGTTCCGCCACATACGCTCGCCATTGAAGTCGAGCCGTTTGAGGCCATTATTTCAGAAACACATCTCACCGTGTAAGGATAATCGACCGGGATAACCTGTGCGAGCGAACGCTCAGCAAGGTTTCCATGACCAATCTCCCTGCGTCCGGGACCGGAAATTCTTCCGACTTCACCGACACTGAAATTCGGGAAGTTGTAATGCAGATAGAAATTTTTCATGTCTGATCCGCCTGTGATGGGATCGCTCTCCTGAGCATCGCGTCCTGCACCAAGGGTGACTATCACAAGCGCCTGGGTTTCACCGCGGGTGAAAAGGCCTGTTCCATGAACTCTGGGAAGCACGCCTACCTCGGAAGTTATGAGACGGAGTTCATCCATCCCCCTGCCGTCGGGGCGGATGCCCTTTTCAACAATTGCGAACCTGACAGTCTTCTCGACGAGATGGTCGAAACACATCTTGAGTTTCATATCCAGTTCTTCAACAGTTTCCTTGAACTTGGCGGTAATCTCGGCTGAAAGTTCCTTGAAGATAACGCCCAATGCATTCTGTCTGTCCTCTTTTCCAGTCATGAGGCATGCGCTGTCTATTTTTCCCTTGCAGAAATTATGGACGGCATCCTTTACATTTTCCGGAACGAGATGGAGGGTCGGTTCTTTTTTCTTTCTTCCGCCGACTGCCGCAAGTTCTTTCTGCGCCTGAATCTGCTTTTCAACAATTCCATTCGCGAAAATCAATGCGTCGCGTAAAAGCTCTTCGGAGCATTCCTTCGCATCGCCTTCGATCATGATGACTTTTCCGGCAACGCCCGCATAAACAAGGTCAAGAGTGCTAGTGGCCATTTCAGTATGGGTCGGGTTCGCTACAAATTTTCCGTCGATACATCCGACGCGCAGTGCGCCGATAGGACCGCGGAACGGAAGATCCGACAATGTCAGAGCCACTGAGGCGCCAAGGATTGTCAGCACATCGGATTCGTTTTCGCCGTCAGAACTCAGAAGCAGAGCCTGTATCTGGATTTCATCGAAAAATCCTTCCGGGAACAGAGGCCGTACCGGGCGGTCAGTCATCCTGCATGTCAGGATTTCTTTTTCGCTGGGTCTTCCTTCCCGCTTTATATAGCCACCGGGGAAACGGCCCGCCGCACTGTATTTTTCACGGTAGTCCACCTGTAACGGGAGAAAATCGGTGCCAGCTTTCGCCTTGCCCGAACAGCACGCCACAAGTACCACAGTTTCACCGAGTTGAAGTATGCAGGATCCGTTGGCAAGATTCGCAAGTTTTCCGGTTGAGATCTCAATGATACGGCCGTTGCCGATATCAACATTCACTTTTTTTTCACTCATTTCAATACCTTTTCTGTTTCACTGCAGTTTATCTGCAGCAATTGTTTTTTTTCGAAAACAAGAAGTAGTCAGGGTGATTGAATACGGAAAAGAATAACAGGAGTCAGAACAACCATAAATATGGCGGAATCGCGGTATCAAGTCCCGATTTGCATACGGAACCTGATAGCGGCCGAATTCCACTCAGATTTCGACGGTTGCAGTCATCTGTTAGTATATTCCGTTTTCAGTCAGACTGAAAACTGCTTATTTATTTTTCCTGATATTCAGCTCTGTCGTGAGAGACTGATATTTCTCATGATTCTTCTTATTCAGATAGCTGAGAAGCTTGCGCCTTTTGCTGACAATATCCATCAGGCCTTTTCTCGAACTTATGTCCTTCTTATGGCTTCTGAGATGCTCTGTGAGCTCGTTAATCCGTTCGGACATGAGGGCGATTTGGACTTCAGAAGAACCCGTGTCTCCCGCTTTCCTTCCGTACTTCTCCATCACTTCTTTCTTTGCACTTACATTCATGAAATCTGTAAATCCTTATATTTTCAACACTTTTTCACTTAAAAAATCAAAATCAGTTGGAACTTTAAACCGAAACAGTTTTTTTACAATATGAATATTGAAAAAAGATAAAATTTTATTATAAAAAGGAAAGGAGCCACGACGGCTCCTTCCCTTTTTATTCGTACAATATGTCCTTATATGTTTTCCCCGGAGGAATCATTGGCAGGACATGTTCGTGATATTCCACATGAACGTCGAGGACAAACGAACCCTTCGTCTCAAGCATTTCACGGATTGCGTCTTCCAAGTCTTCCTTCCTGTAAACTTCGCGGCCGGGAATCATATATCCCTTTGCGATAGTCACAAAATCCGGATACGGACGGTCGACACGTTCATTTTTCAGAACTGTGTTGCCACGGCGACTCCCGTAAAAACGATCCTCCCACTGCGCGACCATTCCGAGATGCTGGTTGTTCAGGATTATAGTCTTGACCTCTATTTCCTCGGTATGGAGCGTGCCGAGCTCCTGAATGTTCATCTGGAAGCTTCCGTCACCGTCAATATTGACGACAAGCTTGTCGGGCATTGCGACTTTCGCACCCATGGCTGCGGGAAAACCGAACCCCATGGCCCCGAGTCCGCCGGAAGCGAGCAACTGGCGGGGATGCCTATACGTGTAATACTGGGCCGCCCACATCTGATGCTGTCCGACCCCTGGCACGATAATCGCCTCCCCATGAGTGAGACGGCAAAGGGTCTGAATGACATGCTGAGGCTGGATTTTACCGCTTTCCTTGTATGTAAGCGGGAATTTTCGTTTCCATTCAGCTATCTGCTGGAACCAGTCGGCATATTTTTTCTTCACCGGCTTTTCATTGAGGGCGTCAAGAACATCCTTGACATTCGCAATGACCGCTATGTCGGCAGGAACATTCTTGTTTATCTCCGACCTATCAACGTCGACATGGATTATTTTCGCGTTTACGGCGAATGAACTGGTTGGCCCGGTCACACGGTCGTCGAAACGGGCGCCGAGCGTAATAAGCAGATCGCATTCGTTTGCCGCGTTGTTGGCGTAAACAGTGCCATGCATTCCGAGCCACTTGAGCGACAGCGGGTGATCTTCCGGAAAACAGCCTATCCCCATCAGAGTGGTCGTCACCGGGATATTGTATATCTCCGCGAATTTCCTAAGCGAATCCGAGGCTCCCGACGTTATTATCCCGCCGCCCGCATAGATGCACGGACGCTTGCACTTTTCAATCGCGTCACGGATGGCTTCAATGTCGGCCTTGTTTATCGCATGATCCGGACGATAATTCCGGTCTGTAAGCTTTTCCGGAAAAACCGGAACGCAAACCTGCTGTTGAACATTCTTGGGCAGATCAATCAAAACGGGCCCCGGCCTGCCGCTGTTGGCAAGGTAAAACGCCTCGGCAAAAACCCCCGGAATCTCACTCGCATCAAGGACAAGGTAACTGTGCTTGACTATCGGCCTGGTTACGCCGATGATGTCTATTTCCTGGAATGCGTTCTTCCCTATAAGCTTCGAGCTGACCTGTCCCGTTATGGCAACCATCGGGGTCGAATCCATATACGCGTCGGCTATTCCGGTAATGAGATTCGTCGCTCCAGGTCCGCTGGTCGCCATGCAGACACCTGTCTCACCGGTGGCGCGCGCCATTCCGGCCGCCGCAAACGCACCTCCCTGTTCATGCCGGGGCAGTATGACACGTATCTTTGAATCCTGAAGTGCTTGGTGAAGCTCCAAGGCCGCTCCTCCCGGATATGCGAAAACTGTCTTCACATTAGCGCGTTCCAGACATTTAATGGCTATGGTTGCGCCCTTCATCGGCTCCTGCCGACCGTCATTTTTCAATAATTTCTTCATTTTTACCTTTAATTTTTAATTCGGGCTAATATCCTACCGCTTCACATTCACTTTTCAATATATGCCCGTAAAGAAATCTTCATTTTGCGCGAATTTCCCCGCATCGGCATCACCGGCAAGTAATACGAGGGAAGCAAACGACTTCGTCGCATGAACTTAAGAAAACCTTTATTTCCAAAATCTGCGGGGAACTGTATATTGTCTCATGAAAAAAGCATGGATGGTAATAATCATAATCGCCTCAGTCATCGCATTCGCCGGGATGGGATTTGTTGTTTTCAAGAAGGTGAAGCCTTCAGTCCTCAACAAACAGATTGCTTCGGGCGGAGCTGACCCAAACGGCTCGATAAAACGGCTCTCCAGGAAGGCCAAGCCCATCAGTAAAATAATAAACCTGAGATATCAGACACCCACGCAGTCATCTTCCGAACTGCTTGATGAATTCTCCTCCCTCGACGTGGACGGCAGAATAAAATACATCGCATCGCTTTACACCTATGAACCGTCACTTCTGACGCTCGCCCTTTCCGACAAATCCAAAGATGTCAGAATCGCCGCCATCAGATTCATCTCCTACATCCCCGAAGACCAAGTGGATATCGCCCCGTTCATGTCGATAGGCCTGGACGACGAGTTGCTGGAAGTCCGCGAGGAAGCCCGCAACACGATGGATTACATCGTCGACGTCAACACCATGTTGAAAATAATGCGGGGCTCCATAGACTCAAGATACGCGGATACAAGATTGAAATGCGTTTCCGAAGCCGCCAAACTCGGTGTTTCAAAAGAGGATTTAAAAGAATTGACCCTCAAGGCGCTCGCAGATGAGGACAGGAACGTCCAGGATACCGCCCTTAAAACCGCTTCATTTCTCTGGGGAAAGGAATTCAAATCCGAACAAGAAGCCATTGAATACATTTCCAGCCACTAATTTAAGTGTTAATTTTTAGGTTTTAAGTTTTAAGTTACACAAGAATTCAAGTTTGACGACTTGACAGTTTAGAGTTTCAAGAGAAGCATTTCCCGTTCCCGGAAAATCTTGTATCTTAAACTTAACACTTAAAACCTAACACTTAAAACCTAAAACTTGAAACTTAAAACTAAATTGGTGTATTCTTGGAATTGATAATAAGCAACCTGCGGATACCCGTTGAGAAGGACGGGATTGACGAATATGTGAAAGCCGCTTCACAAAAGCTGGAATTTGGCGCGGAAACCATAAAATTCTCCCGGATGCTCAGCAAGTCGCTCGACATGTCCGACAAAGATCAGTTCTTCTATGATGTCTCAGTAGTTGTCACTGTCCCGGACAATTTCGACAACAGGCAAGACTTCCCTGCATATAATGCATGTAATTGCAAAACACAAGAAACGGTCGCGACAAGCCCTGGTCGCCTTTGGAGCCGCCATATGCGGGTAAACACAACCCTCCATAATGCCGGAACAGATAAAAGTGGAGGGCGAGGCTTGTCCGAGCCGCAGTTATCTATTCACCCCTTAGAAAAAACTGAAAAACCGGCAAACATCAAGGAACGCCCCATAATCGTGGGGTTCGGTCCCGCCGGGATGTTTGCCGCACTAGAACTTTTGAATTATGGAATTAGGCCAATAATCTTCGAACGCGGTAAAAAGATAGAGGAGCGCGACATTGATGTTCAAAAGTTCGTCCGGGAAAGGGAGCTGGACCCGGAGTCGAACATCCAATTCGGCGAAGGCGGCGCTGGGTCATACTCGGACGGAAAACTGTTTTCAAGAATCAGGAATAATTCCGGACACGTGAACAGGGTGCTCGACACTCTGATAAAGTTCGGCGCGCCGGAAGAAATAGGTTACATCAGCAAACCGCATCTCGGCACAGACGTGCTGTGCAGGATAGTCCGCAACATACGGAATCACGTCCTTGAGAGAGGCGGCGAAATACATTACAATTCAAAACTCACCGACATCATCTCATCTGACGGGAAAATCCGGGGAGTGGTGGTGAACGGTGAAAAGGAATACCTTTCTTCAACAGTCTATCTTGCGGTCGGGCATTCTGCGCGCGACACGTTTGAGATTCTCCACGGCAAAGGCGTCGCCATTGAGCAGAAGCCGATTTCCGTAGGCGTCAGGGTTGAGCATCCTGCTGAAATCATCAATCTCATAAGGTACGGCTACAAATACAAGGACTTCCGCGGCATAGGGGCGGCCACGTATTCCTTCAACCATACCGACCGGAAAACAGGAAGGGGAGCATACACGTTCTGCATGTGCCCCGGTGGCGAGGTGGTGAACGCCTCATCTGAAAAGGGCATGCTGGTTCTAAACGGCATGAGCTACTCCCGCAGGGCTTCGCCATTCTCGAATTCGGCGATTGCAGTGACCTGCCGGACGGATGATTATAAGACCGCAAGCCCGCTGGCGGGAATTGAATTCCAAAAGGATATGGAGCGAAGGGCGTTCAACGCAACAGGGGGAACTTGGAGGGCTCCAGCACAGAATCTGATGGATTTCCTGAACCGAAAAAACTCCCTCGAGCTAAATGAAAACTCCTACAAGATGGGCGTCGCATCCGTCAACATGAATGAAATCCTGCCCGGATTCGTGTGCGAATCTCTCGCGACCGCATTCAACAAATGGAAAGAGGATTATCCTCTCTTTGTTTCAGAACATGCCATTTTGCTCGGCGTTGAAACAAGGACTTCCTCCCCGGTAAAAATCATGCGCAATGAAAAATATGAATCCGTGAACATGGGGAACCTGTATCCGATAGGCGAAGGTTCCGGCTATACCGGCGGTATAACAAGTTCGGCTGCGGATGCCATAAAGGCAGTGGAACTCAGCGCTTTATCCCATTTGCAGTAGCACAAGGCATCTTGCCTATACTGTCTTTGAGCGTCCCCCCCCATCTTGTTATTATTACAAGACTACAGCGCGCGCCGCAAGAGCCATTTTTCACGCATGGGAAAACTAGTATCCTAGCAAAAGTGGAAGCCTGGCAATCTATCAGTCTACCCGTTTACTAGCAGGACAGGATCGCCTCCATCGCTTCAATCTCCCGTTCACGCGCCCTTGCGCAGTGCATCGGATCCAGATTGCCGGTCGCAGGATGGAACGGGAGAGGTTTCAAAGTGTCGGCATCAAGCGTCTGAACCATCAATCCCCCGATTTTTTCATTCGGATAATTAAGATAGGTTGCGTTCTGGGCTTTTTTGTACATTTTAAGACAAGAACCATCCCCGGTCATTTCATAAAGCTTGATTGATGCCGCACAGCATTCCCTGACATTCCACCATGGGGAAGTCCTGTATTTATTTCCCTCAGGGCCGGTCTTGTCATAGACTCCCTCGCATGTCAAAAGGTCAATGTTTTTGTACATCACCCCTGCGGCGCTATATCCGTTTTCCGAGATGAACCGCATTATTTTGAGCAGTTCCGGAGCATGTCCAAATTTACGCTTATCGCATTTTAAATCCGCAGGCAAGACGCCTGTGTTACATTTTCGGGTGAAATCCTCAAGTTCGGCAATGAAAGCGCATGCTTCCGCAACATGACCGGGATCGCATATCTGATACCCGTCCTGATTTATATAGGGACGTCCGTCCATGCAATTGTATTCCCAAAAATGACCGGTAGGCGGATCATAGAAACGACTGATGATGAACTCCGAGATCATTGCCCCCTGCCCCAACAGTTTTTCCTTCAGGCTTTTCGTATCTATTTCAGGACAATTGACATGTTCCAGGCATTTCAAAGTATCTACGATCGCCCCCAGCGTAACCATTGCAAACCCGTGTCCGCTGTAAGGATTCCGTTTTTTCGTGACATGGTCGACATTCCTGAAGTTCATCCCGCAATCAACAGATTCCTCTAGGAATCTAAGGCCCAATGCAAGGGATTCCGGGCAATTTTTCATCAGTCCGTACTGCATGAACCCGGCTGCGGCAAAAACATGCGTGGGTTCGCATTCCCCAGGGGCGCATGGGATATTGACAGGATCGTCGGAGGCTTTATTTGTCAATACATCGACAATGAACGGAATCCTTCCGCCATTGATCTCGCATCTCTCCATCAGGCATTTGTAAATAAAACCGCAGTATTCATTAAAAAATCTCCTCAGGTTGACTTTTCTTCCGCAAATATCCGTGTCCTCGTCCAATATGGCGTTTTTTGCAAGCAGATAGGACCAGATTCCGAGTCCGCGGCAATCGCCCCAGCTCCAGACCTTCTGGTTTTCAAGAGGTCTCATTACTCCGCTTATCGAATCGACTTCCCCGAAAAGGCCCGGATAGATCACTCCGGGATATTTTTCCTCAAATCCGATTTTTATTTCAGCGAAATACCTTAAAATCCTCAGCTGATATTTTCTATTGAAATCAACAAGCCTGATTAAAACATCCCTGTCTAAACTTGCTTCTTCCAATATAAACAACTCATTTCTCGAAACTTTTTTCATGCAACCGTATCCCTGTCTCAGTTTTGCGTGCTATAGTTTTTCAGGAAAAACAATTTCTATTTTTCCTGAAAGACTATATTGTCAAAACAACATTGTCAATGATTTGCTTTTGCGTGCTTATCGCAAAACAAAAGGAGAAACTATGGCGAACAAAGGTGAAAAACAGCACAAATCCATTTTACAGAATATCGCGCGCCGGGTGATGCTTGAAAGGGGACTTCTTCCTGATTTTCCGCCGAGGGCGCTTGCCGAACTCGACAGGATAAAGGGGCCTGCCGCCCAGAGCGTTGAAGTTCCCCACGACCTCAGGAACCTGATATGGTGCTCGATAGACAATGACGACTCCCGCGATCTGGATCAGCTCTCAGTCGCCGAAGCCATGCCTTCCGGGAACATAAAGGTGCTGGTCGCCATTGCCGATGTCGATGCACTGGTTGGTAAATCTTCCGCAATTGACAATCATGCGCGGCACAACACCACATCCGTGTACACCGCCGCGGAAATATTCCCCCTGCTCCCAGAAAAACTGTCTACAGATCTCACGTCCCTCAATTATGAATGCGAACGCATCGCCGTTGTCATTGAAATGGTGGTGACCGACGACGGGAAAATTGAAAGTTCGGACCTGTACAGTGCAACTGTCCGCAACCATGCGAAACTCTGCTACAACAGCGTTGGAGCCTGGCTGGAAGGCAGCGGCCCCATGCCCAGTGAAATCAGTGCCGTATCCGGCCTCGAGGAAAATATCCGGCTCCAGGACGCGGCCGCACAAAACTTGAAATCACTCCGCTATATCAATGGCGCACTGGATTTTGAAACAATCAAGGCCCGTCCCAGATTTGAAGGGAATGAGCTCAAGGACATGATAGGTGAAAAACGAAACAGGGCGACAGAACTCATTGAGAACTTCATGGTGGCCGCCAACGGTGTCACCGCAAGATTCCTCGCGTCGGAGAAATTCCCGTCACTGCGCCGCGTTGTACGCACCCCGAAACGCTGGGAACGGATTGTCGAGCTTGCACTGGAGAGGAGATGCTCCCTCCCTGATGAACCGGATTCAAAGGCGCTGGAAAAATTCCTTGAATCAGAACAGGCGGCTGATCCGCTCCGCTTTCCGGATCTCTCCCTCAGCATAATCAAGCTTCTTGGCCCAGGCGAATACGTCGTCGAACTTCCGGGCGGAAGTTCGGAAGGCCACTTCGGACTGGCGGTAAAAGATTACACTCACTCTACGGCGCCAAACCGCCGGTATCCGGACATTATAACGCAACGACTCCTCAAATCGGCAAAATCCGGACGCCCCGTTCCTTATCAGAACGATGAACTTGAATCCCTTGCGAAACACTGCACCTCCCAAGAGAATGCGGCGAAGAAAGTCGAACGACAGGTCGGGAAATCCGCAACTGCACTACTGCTGGAAAAGAGAATAGGGGAAAGATTCGACGCAATAGTGACCGGCGCATCCGAAAAAGGGACATGGGTACGCATTATGAACCCGCCGGTCGAAGGAAGACTCGCCAGCGGGTTTGAGGGCCTGGATGTCGGACGCAGCCTGAAGGTCCAGCTTGTCAGGACCGATGTCGAACACGGATATATCGACTTTAAAGGAATCCTCTAAGTTGATTTTTTCCTGTTAACGCATATTGTAAGAACTGTCAAAACACATGAGGTCTTTTATGTCAAATGCAAAAGAAAAACTGCCGGGTGGAACCGAAACCATTCTCCTGGTGGACGATCAGGACACGATATGGGATTTCATGATCGAGGCGCTTCAGACGCTCGGATACTCAGTGATACTCGCCGAAAACGGACTTGACGCCGTGGAAATATACAAGAACAATCCGAACCAGATTGACATGGTGATACTCGATATGATCATGCCGAAACTGGGAGGGCACGGCACCTTCTATCAGATAAGGGCGATGGATCCGAAGGCGAAAATACTTCTTTCAAGCGGATATGTCTCCGAAGAGGAGGTTCACGACATCCTCAAGCAGGGAGCCGCCGGCTTCATCCCGAAGCCGCACCGCATAAATGCAATCGCAAAGGAAATCCGCCGGATACTCGACAGCAAGTGAATTCCAGAATCAGCTCACAGCTCACAGCCATTTGCCGTATGCGGACTTCGCAAAAAAAGTATTTTTTTCAATTCCTCTTTGATTTATCCGTTATATCATTTATCTTGCGGTGCTTTATTTTTGAAAATTAAACTCGGCAAGTTTTTTCAATCCGCAATAAACATAACAACAGGAGTAAGAAAGAAGATGAGTATCAAAGGATCGTTTCTAAAAGGGTCGGCGCTTCTTGCAGCCGTCCTGTGTTCAAACTCAACAGTGTTCGCCGGCGAGGCCGACATCAAGATTCCGGACCTGAGCCAGATCACGTTTGACATTCTCGGGGCCAGAGTCTCGGGACTTTCACTCATGTACGCCGGTCTCGTCGTATGCTTCATCGGCCTTATTTTCGGCTGGGTACAGTACAAGCAGACAAAAAACCTGCCTGTCCACAAATCCATGGCCGATGTTTCCCAGACAATATGGGAAACCTGCAAGACATATCTTTTCCAGCAGGGCAAATTCCTTGCAATCCTGTGGGTGCTGATCGGCGCATGCATGATCTACTATTTCGGTTTCCTGAACAAGATGTCGATATCCAACGTAGCCGTGATCCTCGCTTGTTCCATACTCGGAATTCTCGGGTCATACGGTGTCGCATGGTTCGGCATAAGGATCAACACAAGGGCGAATTCCCGCTCGGCTTTCGCTGCACTCCGCGGAACTCCCTGGCTCGCCCTCGCAATCCCGCTCAAATCGGGAATGAGCGTAGGACTTCTCCTGGTGAGCGTTGAGCTCTTCTTCATGATCTGCATCCTCACACTTCTCCCCACACACCTTGTCGGCGCATGCTTCATCGGATTCGCAATCGGCGAATCGCTTGGCGCAAGCGTACTCAGGATCTGCGGTGGAATATTCACAAAAATCGCGGACATCGGCTCCGACCTCATGAAAATCGTCTTCAAACTCCCCGAAGACGATCCAAAAAATCCCGGTGTCATAGCCGACTGCACCGGTGACAATGCCGGCGATAGCGTAGGCCCGACGGCCGACGGATTTGAGACTTACGGGGTCACCGGCGTTGCAATCATCGCATTCCTCGCCCTCGCCCTCGCCGGAAACCCGGATCTCTGCGGAAAACTCATCATCTGGCTTTTCGTAATGAGAGTCCTAATGATCATCACATCCATCGTATCATATTTCGCCAACGATTCGATTTGCACGTCAAAGTACAAAGATGCAAAAGAATTCGACGCGGAACATCCGATGACACAGCTTGTCTGGATAACATCGATTATTTCAATACTCGTGACATACGTCGCCAGTTATCTGCTGCTTCCTCCAGATGAGACGAACCTCTATCCCAACCTCTGGTGGGTGCTTTCCACAATCATCAGCTGCGGAACCCTTGCGGGCGCGCTGATTCCGGAATTCACCAAAATCTTCACAAGCACCAAGGCGAAGCACGTCAAGGAAGTTGTCAACTCCTCAAAACACGGTGGAGCATCTCTCAATATCCTTTCCGGACTTGTCGCTGGAAACTTCTCGGCTTTCTGGGAAGGCCTCCTTATCCTGGTGCTGATGTTTGTCAGCTACATTATCTCAGGAAACGCGGACCTCCTTGCAATTTTCCCGAAGGGGCTTGAGTTTGCAGCGCCCATCTTCGCATTCGGCCTGGTGGCGTTCGGTTTCCTCGGAATGGGTCCGGTGACAATCGCCGTCGACAGCTTCGGTCCTGTTTCGGATAACGCACAGTCGGTATATGAACTCAGCCGCATAGAATCAATCCCCAACATCAAAGAGGAGATCAAGAGGGATTTCGGCTTCGAACCCAACTTCGAGACGGCCAAGCACAATCTCGAAAAGAACGATGGAGCAGGCAATACTTTCAAGGCGACAGCCAAACCGGTACTCATCGGTACGGCGGTTGTCGGTGCGACAACAATGATCTTCGGCATAATCCTGCTTCTCAACAAGACAGGCGATACGGCAGGAAAGATTATAGAGAAACTGAGCCTTGTCCAGCCGGAAATCATCCTTGGAATCCTCATGGGTGGCGCTGTAATCTACTGGTTCACCGGCGCATCGATACAGGCCGTTGTGACAGGTGCCTACAGAGCCGTGGTCTACATCAAGGAAAACATTAAATTCGACGCCGAGCACGCTTCAATCAAGGACAGCAAGGAAGTTGTCAAGATTTGCACCGTCTACGCCCAAAAGGGAATGTGGAACATATTCATCGCAATATTCTGTTTCGCGCTCGCCCTCCCATTCTTCAATCCGATATTCTTTGTCGGATATCTCATCGGTATAGCATTCTTCGGACTGTACCAAGCGATATTCATGGCAAACGCAGGCGGTGCATGGGATAACGCAAAGAAGATCGTAGAAGTGGACCTCCGTCAGAAAAACACTCCGCTCCATGAAGCGAGTGTTGTCGGCGACACTGTCGGCGACCCCTTCAAAGACACTTCTTCCGTGGCAATGAACCCGGTTATCAAGTTCACGACACTCTTCGGACTTCTCGCCGTTGAAATCGCCGTGACAATGACAGACACCACCGTAAAAACGGTGATAGCCGCAGTGTTCTTCGCAATAGCTCTTGTCTTCGTCTACCGCTCATTCTATTGCATGAGAATTCCGGAAGAATAAAAAAAACCTGGAATTGACTTGAAAATCAGGCCCCGGACACTATAATGAATAGTGTCTGGGGCCTTTCTTTGCATGGCATGGGCAAATTGACCAGTAATCAGCGCCTGACTGCGGAGGGCGCAGTTTTATCAATAAGAAACTTTTAAAGGCTCACACTAAAGTGTGAACTCCAAATTTTGGAGTCCAGCCTTTAGGCTGTTCTTTAGACACGCTAAAGTTTACCTGCACGCCTGAGGCGTACAAGCCTCAGGCAGCGCCAAAGGCGACCAGGGCTGTGAACTCCAACATTAAGTTTCAAAGGAGTTGTCAGTCACAGGCAATAAAATTTCATTCTGAATTTCCGAAAAACATGAGTTTTTCAATCTCTAAATCTTTAAATCTCTAAATCACCAAATCATCATGTGCCTGGCAATACCAATGAAAATAGTCTCCATCAAGTCCGACGGACGGACAGGATGCGCCGAGTATGACGGTATTAAACGCGATGTAAACCTTTCGCTCATCGACAAGCCGCAGATAGGCGACTATGTCATAATCCATGCGGGTTTTGCAATCGAAAAATTCAACATCGAGGAAGCCGAAAAACAGCTCGAACTGTTTCGGGAACTCGCAGATGCGATTGATGAAGAACGTCCCAAAATGGGCAATTGATAATTCACAATTGATAATGGACAATTGACAATTAACAGCTTTGAACTACGGGCTATGAACTCTGAGCTGTGAAGGACCAGTCATGAAATACATTGATGGATTCAGAAATTCCGAAACCGCAGTCGCCATCAGCAGGCAGATCAAAGAGATTGCCTCCAAAATAGACCGTCAGATGACAATTATGGAAGTCTGCGGAACCCACACCATGTCCATTGCGAAATTCGCAATCCGGAGCCTCCTCCCGGAAAACATCCGGCTGGTCAGCGGTCCGGGATGTCCGGTCTGCGTGACTCCGCAGGGATATATTGACGCCGCCATCGAACTCGCCGAATGCGGAAAGGTCATTGTGACCTTCGGGGACATGATCAATGTTCCAGGCACATCTTCCAGCCTTTCCAGGTCGCGTTCATCCGGAACCCACGTTGAAACATGTTATTCCCCGGCGGACGCAGTTGAAATGGCAAATAAATACCTAGATCGGCAGGTTGTCTTCCTCGCCGTCGGATTCGAGACCACGATCGGACCGGTCGTCAGCATTGTCGATTCCGCACTAAGGGAGAAAATAGAAAACCTGAGCATCTTCACGACATTCAAGCAGATTCCGCCCGCAATGGAGGCGCTCTCATCCGACAGCGAGCTCAACATCGATGCGTTCCTGTGCCCTGCCCATGTGAGCGCAATCATAGGCGAAAAGGCATACGAGCCCTTTTCCGCAAAATACAGGAAGCCGTGCGTGATTGCCGGCTTCGAACCGCTTGACATCCTTTCAGGGATAAAGATGATAGCGGCCCAGATTTCAAACGGCGAAGCCAAGGTTGAAAACAACTATTCCAGAGTTGTCAAATACGACGGGAACCCCAAGGCGCGTGAATTCATAAACACATATCTCGAACCTGCGGACGCCCAGTGGCGCGGCATCGGAAATATTCCGGGAAGCGGACTGTCTCTCAGGAAAAAATTCGAAAAATTTGATTCGGAGAAAAAATTCGGGATGAAGGTCGATTACAAAATAAATTCCAGCAAGTGCCGGTGCGGAGATGTCTTAAAAGGGAAGATATCCCCGACAGAATGTCCTCTTTTCGCAAAAGTCTGCACACCCTCCAATCCGTCTGGGCCATGCATGGTAAGCAGTGAAGGCACATGTTCCGCCTGCTATAAGTATTCCAGATAAATTTTTCCGCAGGGAAATCTACGATATTTTAAAAAAATATTTATTTCACATTTGCTTTTTCACATTCATGCCTTAACATAAGCGCCTTACTTTTTTGATTTTACATAAAAGCAGAAATCTGCCAGATTACAGCAGTATTTTCGCAAAACAATAATAGGTTTCACATAACGATGACTTCAGTCGCCTTTTTAATATTGTTTCCCCTGATACCGGCGCTGCTTATGCTAGCATGCAAATCAGCGGCGCTCCGGAAGGGTGTCATCATCCTCTCCGCCGCCATAATAGCCATCGCATCAATCAACCTCGCCTTCAGCGCACCGAAAAACGCGGCACAGTACTTTGAAAATTTCCACCATTTCCTGGGATACATATTGCTTGCAGGTGAAATAGTCCTCGCAATCGCACTGCTGTACATGTGTCGGAAACTTCCCTTCAAAAAATTATGGATTCCCCTTCTCGTCGTCATCCAGACCGGAATGATCCTCTGGGCCGAGACCACAGGAAAAATACCCGAATCAAAATGCATTTTCTTCTTTGACAACCTTTCAATCATAATGGCCGTAATAATCGGAGTCATCGGAAGCCTCATCTGCGTCTACTCCATCGGATACATGAACCATTATCACTCCCATCACCATGAAATCCCAGACCGCCGCAAGCTTTTCTTCTTCACAATGTTCGTTTTCCTTTCCGCCATGTTCGGAATCATCTTCTCAGACAACCTGCTCTGGATATACTTCTTCTGGGAAGTGACCACGTTCTGTTCCTTCATAATGATCGGATACTCCGGAACCGATGAGGCCGTCGCCAACGCCTTCAAGGCATTGTGGATGAATCTACTGGGCGGAGTGGCATTTGCCGCGGCAATCGTCTACTGCTCGTGCAGTCTCAACATTATCGGTCTGGATGAGCTGATCACCTCCGGAAAAACGGCCGCCGTCCTACTTCCAGTCATCCTCATCTCGTTTGCGGGACTCACAAAATCCGCGCAGTTTCCGTTCTCAGGCTGGCTGCTCGGAGCGATGGTCGCCCCGACACCGGTTTCCGCACTGCTCCATTCAAGCACAATGGTTAAGGCGGGCGTCTACATAATCATAAAACTCGCACCGGCCCTCCACGACACCATCCCCGGAACAATGATTGCATTTATCGGCGCGGTCAGCTTCGTATCCTGCTCGCTCCTCGCAATTTCACAGAGCAATGCGAAACGTGTCCTGGCATATTCCACAATCGCCAACCTCGGCCTGATTGTCGTATGCGCAGGCGTCGGCTCGGAACTTGCGCTATGGGCCGCAATCCTGCTGGTCATATTCCACGCAATCGCAAAAGCCCTCCTCTTCCTCTCCGTCGGAACGGTTGAACACCAGATCGGCAGCAGGGATATCGAGGATATGCACGGACTGGTTTCACCTATGCCGCGAATAACGATGATAATGCTGATAGGCATCACCGGAATGTTCCTAGCACCGTTCGGAATGCTGATTAGCAAATGGGCCGCACTCGAGGCGCTCGCCCTGAACAACCCCCTGCTCCCGATAGCCGTCATCTTCGGAAGTTCGGCGACACTGTTCTTCTGGGGCAAATGGATGGGAAAACTCATCGCCGTCACAAACGTCAGATCCGACGCGGAAGACAAGATAGCCCAGGAGGAATGGGTGGTCCTTTCAACGCTCGCCTTCATGACCATCGCCATCTGCGCACTGTTCCCGTTTGTAGGCATCTACCTCGTCGAACCCCTCTACGGAAGCGACCCGATGCTCAGCAAAGGCAATATAATAATCGTCAGCATACTCATGGGGCTGGTTCTTCTTGTACCGCTCGGTTTCTGCCTCCACTGGAGGAGACTCAGGAAACCGGATCCGTATCTCTGCGGCGCGGGAATCAAGGACAACTACACCCAGTTCACAGGTTCTCTCGGTCCGAAAGAATGGAAGCTCAGCAACTATTATCTTGAAAAATACTTCGGGGAAGCAAAGCTTTTCAATCTGAGTGTCTATGTTTCAACAATCCTGATATTGATCACAATATCACTCGTATGGTGGGGAAAAGTCTGAAATGAATCTTATATTTGCATCTTTGGCGTTTTTAATATTTGCACCGGTCGTCTGTGGTCTCCTTGCCGGATTCGACCGCATAATCAGCGCAAGAATGCAGGGCCGTTTCGGGCCCCCGCTCCTTCAGCCATTCTATGACGTGTTCAAGCTTTTCGAGAAAGAAGACCTGGCGCTCAACAGGTTCTTCCACAGCTTTTACCTGATATGCTATCTCGTCTTCATGCTCGCAAGCGGAATCCTCTTCTTCACCGGACAGGATATCCTCCTCGTGATTTTCGCATTCACCCTGGCGGACATATTCCTCGTTCTCGCCGCATACTCGACCAATTCACCCTACAGCTTCATAGGAGCCGAACGTGAACTTCTCTTGATGATGTCCGCCGAGCCCATGATCCTCATCAGCGCCGTCGGCTTTTTCATGGCCACAAAAAGCTTCAAGGTCGCAGACATAGCGACGGCTCCCTCAAATCTGATTGTTTACCTGCCCGGAATTTTCATCGGACTTCTTTTCATACTGACGATAAAACTGCGCAAGTCGCCTTTCGACCTGTCAACCTCCCATCACGCACATCAGGAAATTGTCAAAGGGATCACCACCGAATTCGCAGGACCATCGCTTGCCATAGTTGAAATAGCCCACTGGTATGAGACGGCGATAATGCTAGGATTCATCTTCCTTTTCTTTGCGGCATCCCCGGTTCTCGCCGCAGGCGTGGTCATCGCCGCCTATTTCATTGAAATCCTCATAGACAACACTTTCGCTAGGTTCAAATGGGAGCTTGCCCTCAAATCATCATGGACCGTGACACTTATATTCGGCGCGGTAAATCTTATTGTCCTCTTCATAATCGACAAGGTTAAATAACATGTCATTCCTCACAAAATCACCATGGATAATGCATTACGACGGCTCAAGCTGCAATGGCTGCGACATTGAAGTGCTCGCCTGCCTCACACCTATGTATGATGTTGAAAGATTCGGAATAGTCAACACCGGAAACCCGAAACATTCCGACATCCTCCTCATTACCGGCTATGTGAACACCCAGAATGTGGATGTGATCAAAAACATATACGCCAAAATGCCGGATCCGAAGGTCGTTGTGGCAATAGGCATCTGCGCCTCAACGGGCAACTTTTTCAGAGAGTGCTACAATGCCGTCGGCGGAATAGACACCGTCATTCCGGTTGATGTCTATGTCCCGGGCTGTGCCGCAAGACCCGAAGCGATAATTGACGGTGTCGTACAGGCGCTCAGCATTCTGGAAGCGAAAAAGAAGACAAACCGCAAGGCAGGAAGCGCCACGGCAACCATCAAGGACGGGAAACATGATTGAAAAACAGGAAACAGTAAATATAAACAGCAATGACGAGCTCATGAAAAACGTATCGGCAATGATGGCCGAAGGCTACAGGCTCGCAGTCATCAGCTGTACGAAACTGGATCACTTCCAGATCGACTACAGCTTCGACAGGAACTATGAATTCAGGAATTTCAGGTTCACAGTACCCCTGGAAAAACCGGAAATGCAGAGCATAAGCGGAATTTACACAAACGCCTTCACATACGAAAACGAAATCCACGACCTATTCGGAATCGTCGTCCACAACCTCAACATCAATTACGGCGGAAAATTCTACAGGATAAATGTCAAAGCGCCCTTCAGCACCATAAAGAAAGCTGTCGCCGTCGCCACCGCCTCAGAAGAAGGAAAGACTCAAAATGCCTAGACGCACCATCATACCTTTCGGGCCACAGCATCCGGTACTGCCGGAACCCATCCATATCGACATCTCAGTGAGGGATGAAAAAGTCGTCGAGGCGATTCCGTCCTTCGGATTCATCCATCGCGGACTCGAACTGCTTGTCGACAAGAAAGATTTCAATGACATGACGTTCATCGCCGAACGCATCTGCGGAATATGCAGTTTCATCCACGGACAGGGCTACGTGCAGGGGATAGAGGAAATCATGAACATCGAGATTCCCGGAAGAGCCAAATATCTCCGTGTCATCTGGGCGGAACTTTCCAGGATTCACAGTCATCTGCTCTGGCTCGGACTCGCGGCCGATGCCGCCGGTTTCGAAAGCCTTTTCATGCACTGCTGGCGCATACGCGAGAAAATCCTCGACATCTTTGAGGAGACAACCGGAGGAAGAGTCATCTTCGGCGTCTGCAAGGTCGGCGGCACAAGGAAAGATGTCGACAATGACACACTGAAAAGAATAGTCCAGGTATTGAAAACAGTGGAATCCGACTACAGGGAGATCGCAAAAGTCTTCGCCGAAGATTATTCTGTGAAACACAGGTTTTCCAATGTGGGCGTGCTTTCAAAGGACGATGCCTATAAACTCGGCGCCGTCGGCCCAGTTCTCAGGGCCAGCGGAATAGCGCAGGACACGAGAAAACTCGGCTATGCCGCCTACGGCGACCTAAGCTTCGAGCCGATCGTTGAAACCACCTGCGACTGCCATGCGCGGGGAATGGTTCGAGTCCGCGAAGTCTATCAGTCCATTGACCTCATCGAACAGGCTGTCGGAAAAATACCAGAAGGTCCTGTCGATGTGAAAGTGACAGGTTTTCCGAAAGGCGAATTTTTCTCCAGACTTGAACAGCCCAGAGGCGAAGTGATTTACTATATCAAGGGAAACGGTACAAAACACCTTGACAGATATCGTGTCCGCACTCCTACTTTTTCAAATGTGGCCCCTCTCGTAAAAATGCTTGAAGGCTGCGATTTTGCGGACGTTCCGGTTATAATCCTATGTATTGACCCATGCATCAGCTGCGCGGAAAGGTAATCCAATGCCAATTAATCCATTCGTAAAAATGACCGCTACGGTAATCAGAAGCCTTCTGGGCACATCCTCATGCAAAATGTATCCGTATACAAAGCCGGTATTCTATACAAGAACCCGCGGACATATCAGCATTGATACGGAAAAATGCATCCTATGCACGCTCTGCGCAAAGAAATGCCCGACATACGCGCTAAAGGTGGACAAGCCCGGCAAAACCTGGAAAATAGAGCGGACAAAATGCATAATGTGCCTGGCCTGTGTCACCGCGTGTCCGAAAAAATGCCTGCACACGGAAAACCAGTATTCCCCTCCGGTATGCTCAAAAACTGAAGAAGTCTTCAACGTCGAGCCGCCAGCCCCCGCAAAAGCGGAAAGTTGCCCGGATAAAAATGCGTCCGTGTGATGGTCGTCAGTCGCTAGTCGTCAGTCGCTGGTTGTAAAACAATCAGAAAACACTTGAAATTCCATCTGTAGACGTGTTACTTTTATCCACCATAGAAGATCACTGACGCATTCCTACAAATCCGTATAAACGCGATAAGTACAGTCTTTACTTGGTTGAGGTAATTTCAAAACTAGGAATTCAGGAGTCAGAAGACAGGAGACAGAATTGAATTTGAACTCAAATTCGGTTTTATTCCGAATCCTGGCTTCTGAATTCTGACTACTTTTGAAATTGGCTCGGTTATTGGACATTTCCGCCATGGCGGATTGGATATTGGATATTCATGTATTTCGAGGTACTTTTCCTTCATGAAATCAAATTTCACAGAATTAAAAGTCCCCTCATTCCGTCCACGCCGGAATGCAATTGCATTCGGGGCCGACTCCAAAAACACTGTTTCATTTCTGGACCGAAAAAAGAAACTTGTCCATTACTCCGGAGGCAATGCCCCCCTTTCAGACCCAGAGTCCGCTGTAAAATTTGAAAAAACCGTTTCAGTGTTGCTCAAAACCGGAAAGCCTGAAATTCTCGCGGTCGACCTGCATCCGGATTACTACTCTACGGTTTACGGCGAGAAAATTGCGGGAAAGCTGGGAATCCCCCTGATGCGGGTCCAGCATCATCACGCCCACGCAGTTTCATGTATGGCAGAACACGGATTGGATGAATCCCTCGCACTGGTCTTTGACGGAACCGGTTACGGGACGGACGGGAACCTATGGGGCGCGGAACTCCTCCATGTAAGTCCAGACGGCTTCAAACGGCTTGCGAGCTTCGCAGCCACCCCCCTTCCCGGCGGCGATGTCTCTGTTCGCGAACCCCTCCGTCAGCTTTTTGGTAGAATATTTTTTTCAAGCTGCCAGGATAAACCGGATCTGTTTAATTTCTGTAAAAGATATGATCTGAAATCCGATATAGCCGAAGTCTGGCTCCAGCAGCTTGAAAAAAATATCAACTGCCCCAGTTCCCATTCCGCAGGAAGACTTTTTGATTCAGTGTCAGCCCTCCTCGGACTCGCCCCGAAAATCGCACATGAAGCCGAAGCCGCAATCAATCTCCAGAAATCCGCAGAATCATGCAAGGACAAGCCCAATCCCTCCCTGATGCCTTTCAACTCCTTCGAAAAAGACGGCCTTCTCCTTATTGATTGGTCCCCCCTTTTTATTGACCCTGTCATAAATTTTTCCCCGAAAAATTTATTAGCGCTCTCATTCCACCACTCCCTCGCCCAAGCCGCCCTCCAGATGGCGGAATTCGGAACTGCGAAGTTCGCAACACGCAACATCGTCCTGAGCGGCGGGGTTTTCATGAACAAACTTCTTCTGGAGACAATGAAGTCGAAACTGGGGAAGATGAAAATCTTCTCCCACGGAAAAACTCCGACAAACGACTGCGGAATCTCAATCGGACAGGCCGTTATCGCGTCACTATAACGCTAAATTCCCCCACCGAGTCCACGAGGTTGGGAGAAATTATTTTGTCAAGAATTTATCTCTTGTCTTTATTATTTTCCCCGTCTTCCGCAAAATTCAAAGTGAAGCAGGGGCCTCGCCCATACTCCAAAGATTCGTCCGCCGCGGCGGACTCATCAGGAAATCATCGAGCGCTGAAGACCGATTACCCTGCCTTGAATTGCGACATCGCCCGGTTCGTAAACCTGGGTCTTAAAATTAGTATTCGCAGGCCTGAGTTCAATCTTACCTTCATTCGGGAAATAACTTTTGACCGTAGTGTCGTCACCGGTGAGCGCAACCACAATATCCCCGGGGTTCACCATGGAAGTCTGCTTGACAATGATACAGTCCCCGTCGAGAATGCCCAGATCTTTCATGCTGTCGCCGTTGATCCTGAGGGCGAACAGCTTGCTTGTGTCCTCCCCTTTGAACATTGAAGAATCACAGTAGACTTCGCCCTCCTTCATTTCAGGGGAGTTAAGGGGAAGCCCGGCACTTATCCTGCCCAGGAGAGGTATGGAAAGAACAAATGATGTGTGGTGCGAGTGCTTGTTCTTCCCGAAAAGCGAGATGCTTCTCGCCTTTGAACTCCGCGTCAGGAAACCCTTATTCTGAAGCGATCTCAGATGCGCGAAAACGGTTGATGTCTTAATCCTGAAATAATCGGCAAGCTCATAAACCGTGGGAGCCATACCCTCCGTGTTGGAGAATTTCTCGATGTAATTGAGCATACGCCGCTGTTTGTCTGTCAAACCTATCATATTTCACCTCCATTAAAAACCTGGAAAGCCCCGAAATTTATTTAGCCTATTATATGTTAGTATCGTTATGAAAATAGTCAAGCCATATTGTTTTTCAATTGAAAAAACATGAAAATTATTTTCCCTGTTTTTTTTAATTTCCTCTTGCAATATCCGGGGGAAATTTGTATTATAAACACCGAGGGCGCACGGGTCAACCTCTGAACAAATAAGTTACGAAGCTGCAAAGCTTCAATTTTAATAGTAGCGGAGTCATTCCCTGCCCCTCACTTCCCCAAAATACCATGAGCCAATTTCAAAACTACGGCTCGGACAAGCCTCGCCCTCCATTATTACGACCGTTTCGGGAGTGGAGGGTTTTGCTTGTCAAAACCGTTTCTTGAGTTTTGAAATTACCTCCCATGAATAAACCAGCCACTGTTTTTTCACTGACAAGAATTAAATCCCGGCTCCTTCTCAGATCGAGTGGGTAGAAAGACTGAATATCCAATATTCAATTATTTTCATATTTTGTGTGTTTACCCACTCAAAATGAAAACGAACCGCAATTCATTGCGCGTTCTTGAAGCAAGTTGGCTCTTTTCTTGTCCGGCGAAGCTCTAAGAGCGAAGTCGGAAGACATCCAAAATGATCGGGCTGGAAAGCCCGACCTACTCATCCGACTGAAACAACTTTTCCTATTCTCACAAAGGCGAGGTTCAGTCTTATCTTTTCCGCAGGCAGTTTTATCAGCAGTGACAATGCGTTCTGATAAAGTTTCAACTGGTTCGAGTGGGTCAGGACGGCTTGAACTAACTCTTCATCCGAATTTATGCTGTCCGTCTTATAATCGAGGATTGCGGCTTCCGTAATTTCTCCGGAATCGTTTTCAATCAGTGTCACACGATCAAATTCTCCGCGTATCAAAGTGCCGTCAATGATAAGCTCAAATCTTTTTTCACGCCATAATCCGGCGGAGGATGAAGGTTTTTCCAGCGAACTTCGCAACTCAGGATGTTTCAGTGATTTCAGGAATATGTCTTTTGCTACGGAGATTATCTTGTCCGGATAGGCGGCATTTTCCTCCCATTCGCCACAGATGGCTTCCGGTTTGACCGAATTAAACCATTCAATCTTTTCAAAAAGCTCATGCACCGCACTCCCTATCTTCGCGGCGGTGTCGCACACGTTTCCGAAAAGGGTTCCGGCAAATATCGTCCCCTCCTCGGCTCCGGAAGGCGTCACGGTTTTTAAGACATCATCAAAATCCAGCGATAATTCAATTTTATTTTCGCCACCCTCTTCCACGGGTTTCTCCCTGTCGTAACTCTCATACCATGCCGGATTCCCATTTTCGTAAAGCAGCTTCACTCCGTCCCCAGTCTCATTGTCCTCCCGCTCGGCAAGAGCTTTCAAAAGCACGTCTTCCAGATATAACGTGTCCGACTTCGTCTTTGGCGGAGGATCCGTTATCATGTATAGCGCCTCGGCGGCGCGCGTCATCGCCACATAGAGGACGCACAGATATTCATAGCAGGTGTCATCGTCAAGATCCGCCACAAGTCCGCTCAAGACGGGATCCAGCTCGGAAATCCTGCGGTTCGGCATGAACATCAGCCACTCCACCGACAGATCCCCGCCTTGCTTCGCCCTTATACCCTGTATGTCGGCACTCGTGATTCCCCTGGTCTTTATTTCCGCCAGGAAAACAATGTCGAATTCAAGACCTTTCGCCTTGTAGACGGTCATGATCTGAACCGCATCGTCAACGGTTTCACCGGGTATCGTGTAATTGTTTATGTAATCAATGAAATCCAGACAGTTCTTCTCCCCGCCCCTGTCGAAAATCTGGGCGGCTGCTATGAACTGGTCGAGCCGTCTGGCACTGAATTCGTCAAACCTACAAACTGAATGCTTTCCCTCTTCATTTGGAACAGCTCTTACGAGCTTGACTACCAACGGATTCAACTCAAATTCATTGTTCTTGTTTGTAGTTAACCCCGTAAGGGGTGTTTCCCTATGACTTTTCGCACAGATTCCAGCAAGGCGCCGACTCCATTTCTGTATGAAATATGCAAAACCGTTCCGGTAAATATCATCGAGCACCTCTTCGGAAGTTTCAGCCTGCGATTTCAGCAGTGTGGCAAACGGAGTCATGCGCAGATGCTGCCACGCAAAACTGTCCGCAGGATGTTCTGCGAACTTCGCAAGCGAGAGGAATGCCGTCACCAGCGGATTGTCCGTCAGATGGAACTGCCCTTCAATCGCGACTTTCAATCCTTCCGCCTGCAGCAGTTCGGCTATTTCACGTCCGGTATCGTTCTTTGAAACTAGAACCGCGACAGAAAGCTTGCGCTCAAACGGGGCAATCTCTTTTATCTTGTCGGCGATGATTTTAACTTTCCGTTCAATGGAAATTTCCTTCTGCTCCCGTCCGTCACCTGCCTTCTGAAGCTGGAGAAGGGATGCATAGCCTCCGAATGCGGGACTGCCATCCTTGTTTTTCTCCTTCGCTTCATGCTCCTCCCAGTCCCAGCGCGCCCGCACAGACAGGGGCAGTTCCTCAATGCCGTTCAGGTTGGAGAAAACTTCGTTAACAGTTCCAATCACCTCCCGGCTTGACCGGAATGATCTGCTGAGGCGTTTCAATTCTATTTCCGTATACTCTTTGTACTCCTCGTATATTGATTTGAAAAGGCTCGCCTCGCCTTCGCGCCAGCCGTAAATAGCCTGTTTCACATCGCCCACATAGAAAAAGCTCCGGTTGCCAGAATCGTCCTGGACAATCTCGTCAATCAGGTTTTTTATAATCCTCCACTGCGGAAAACTGGTGTCCTGGAACTCATCTATCAGCCAGTGGTCAAACCTGGAATCAAGACGGTAGTCAATATAGAGCCTGTCCTCCGGCCCGGAAGAATTTTCACTCAGCACATAATGGTTCTCATCCATACCCGCGTTGGGGGAAAGTATGAACGGTATGTCCGCAAATGTCAGTTTACCGCCCTGCCGGATCATCTGATTGTAGAGTTCCTCGTAACGCCGGATAAGGCCGTAAACGCCTTTCGTCTTGTGGAGCTGGGCGCTTACCTGGCATTTCATGATGTGCCGTGCCAGCTTGAGAAGACATGCGCACTCGTCACCTGAAAAATCGATTGGAACCCTGCTCCCGACAGTCAGCTGCGCCCCGCCCTCCTCAAGTTCAGGCAGGATCTTGAAAAGATTCTTATTGAACGCCGAATCAAAATCAAAATACGATTCCGGCATGAAAGTCCTGGCGATCCCTATGAATTCGTCGAACTTCTCCCTCTGCTTCTCGGAAAGTTTCTTCGATTCCAGGAGGGTTGTCAGCCTGTCCGACTCCTCGGCAGGATTTATTTTGCAGCTCAAGATTTCCGAACCGTCGGGCCAGATCACATCGGACTTACCCCACTTGTCCGGATCCGGAGCGCAGAGATATCTATAATGGTATTCTTTGACAAACCCGTCAAGGATTTCAGTCAGCCTCTTCTCCTCCTTCCCGAAAGTCGCCTTCTTGAACTCCTCCACAAATTCGCTCCTGACAGCCTTGTCCGCATACTCAGTATTCCAGAGTATGTTCCTGAAAACCTTCCGTTTCGCCTGCTCCACAAGCGACTCATCGATGATTTCAAAATCTCCGGAGAGTCCGAACTCAAACGAGAACGTCTTTATTATCCTGACAAAAAAACTGTCCAAGGTACCGATCGGGAGAAGGTGCAGGCTGAGCAGAAGTCTGCGGAGTATTTTCTGAAGTTCCTCCTCCGACATCTGCGGGATTCCGGATTCGAGATATTCCGGAGTTTTCATCATCGCCGGATTCTTGATCATTGAAGATATCCGGCTGATTATCCTGTCAAAGATTTCACCGGCGGCATTACGCGTGAAAGTCATGGCGACAATAGTCTCCGGCTTGACACCGGCAGCAAGAAGTTTGAGGTAACGGTTGACGAGCTGATAGGTCTTGCCCGTCCCCGCAGAAGCCGAGATCACCTCGTTCTTGATTTTAACCGCCATGTTTCTCTTCGCGTTCATTTAAGCCTAACCGTTTCCTCTGGGAATAAATACATTTCTGACAGGATTTACAGGATTTCAAGGATATTTAAAATCCAGACAATAATATTCAAATCCAGTTTATCCTGTTATCCTGTCAATAAAATACTTTTAATTAATCTCGTCGACTGAATCAATCGGACTGCCGAAAAACAAACCCTCGAAATCGTCGTATCTGATCTTTTCCGACGGAGGCCAGAAAATTCCATTGCGGATGCTTTCAATTACATCCACGGCGCATTTTTCAGCGTCTTTCAGATATGTTTCCCCCATGCCGTCCCAGATTTCAATTCCAGTATCCGTCACCGCCTTTGGAAGATTGAAGTATCCGCAAATGATCCTGCAACCTTTGAAATTCCCCTCCTTTTCGAGAAGCAACTGGTACAACGGCAACTGCAAATCAACCCAGCATTTCAGCTTCCCACCCTTATCGAAAAGTGCATATTGCAGGTAGGGCGATTTCTCCGAAAGCGCCGCAGTAGCCTTGCCAAGGGAGGCCTCCTCCGCATCAGAACGGACGGCTCGGAGATCCGTCCCTACCTTGAATTGATCGTTTCTCGCATACTTCACATGGGTGTTTTCCGGAGACTCCGCCTTGTCGCTTGTCTTGTAATCTAGAATCCTGATTGTTCCGTCGATGTGCCTGTCAATCCTGTCAATCTTCCCCTTGATAGTCATTCCGCCAAGATTGACCCCTTTTCCGTCCCCGAGCTTGTATTCCGTATGCAGTATCTCCCAGCCTTCGCAATTCTGCACAGCTTGGACTTCTGCGAATTTCGCAAGCCTCTGTTTCACGCTCTCAAGCTGGATCAGAAGGGACAGCGGCAGATTTTTCCCGAACTGCGCTTTGAGAAGCCGCTCCGACTCCACGTGCAGGAACACTTTTATTTCCTCGGAGTTGCGGCTTTTCCTCAGTTTCTCATCCTGACAGAAATTGTCCAGCGCACGATGGCACACGTTTCCGAAATCCATCTGGTCCATCTCAGTCTTCCTGTCGTCAACCTCCTCCATCTTCAATACCTTCTTCAGGTAGAAACGGAACGGACAGTTCAGATAATTCTTGAAATCGGTGACAGACAGGACTTCCGGTATTTTCTCTTTTTGAGGTTTCAGTTTCCAGAGGAGTGTTCGGGCAAGCGGCTTCTGCTTCTTGTCTGTAGGAGTTCCAAACAGTTTATCAACCCTCGCAACAAGCACCTCCGGCGGACAGAGGAAAAACAAGCGTGAAGGCTTCAACGGATCCCCAGAAACATCCGTCTTACCTGCAATGCAGAAAAGCTTCCCGTTCTTCCTTGATTCGATAATGGAAGTCATGAGATAAATATCACGGGCGAAACGCCGCCTATTGCTCTTCAACCCGAGTTTTTCCCTCGGCAGATCCGGCAGGAAAACATCACCTACAACTGAATCAGGAACATATCCCTCATTCATTCCGGCGATGACAAGAGTGTCCGCGCTTTCCCATTGCAGTTCAAGCCAGCCCTGCAACGCCAAGGCGTCCGCATCATGCTGGGGATAAATCGTCCCCTTCTTCAGGAGTGAAATGAAAAGCCTCAGTTTATCGCTGGCGCCAAGATTGAACGAATCAGCCGCAGATTCCTCCAGTTCCGAAATCATGTCGCTAACAAGTTCCGCAGAGCTGATAAACATCTGACGGTCTTCGTCAGAATCTTTGATTTCCCGTGTCCGGTATATGTCTGAAAGAAATCCGCGCATGAATTCCGTGAAAGGTGTTTCCTTGAACCGCCGGATCAGCGCGACAACCGTGTTAACCGCAATCTTCAATTCATTTTTTTCGCTACGAAAAAAATCATCAAGTTTTTCGGGAAGATGTTCGTTCTGGTATTTGTCCAGTTCCTTCAGAAGATTCAACGGAATAAAATCCTTATTTTCAGAAGCGAGATATTTCAAAAAATCGGGATTGCGTATGAATGCGGCAAACGATTCGTAATTCTCCTTTTCTGCGAGATCCGCAAAAGTCATGATCAGGTTGAAAACAGGAGTCGTGGCGACAGATTCCCCTCCGGGATTGTAGGTTTTAACTCCGACATCCGAAAAAGCCTTTTCGACGTATGGGAAAATATTCTCGTTAAGCACGGAAACCGCAACATCTCGCGGGGATAAAGTCTTTTTCTGCTCATGTAGGATTCTTATTATCTCATCCGCCTGAGCCTCCGGATTGCCCGCAAGCCGAATGCGATCTTCGCACTGCTCATAACGTGTCTTTTCTTCAACGGAGTGCGGGTTTTCTAACCCGCGAACTGCATTTTTCACCTCTTCAACGGAGCGCGAGTTTTCCCTGTCCTTCTCCGACTTACTCGAGTAGACTGATTCGCGAATTGGCGGGTTAGAAAACCCGCCCTCCGTTATTTTAGAGCTCCCCCCGAATACGACTTCCGCATTCTCCCATTTCTCAGGAATCGGACGCCCCCACTCATCAAATTTCCCGCTCATGTCTTCAGGCGCGTAAACCCAAACCTCTACATTCTTTAAGCCAAGCCGACGCTTGGCGTTCCCGGGAACGCTGACCGTCTGGTCGGCTCTGTAAATTTTCTGAATGGAACTTCCACACAACAAATCCAGCTTCTTAATCGCCAGCGGCATCGGATCGCAGACACCTATCAAAATAATCCTGTCATACTTCTCAATCTCGCCTGACAAAGGTTCCGACTCAATCTCTGCGATATTCGCATCCTTTATGCCGAGTTTTCCCAGTTTCCTCAAATACGCCGACTCCAGATCCGCCAGCGCCTTCCATCTTTCAATTTCCTGAAGTCCCGCTTCCAATCCCAGCTTCGGCATGTCTTCGATTATGAATCCATTTTCCGCCAAAAGATTGCGAAGTTCGCAGAACTTCCCGGCAAGCCCCATCGCCCATCGCGCATCTTTCCTTTTCGATATCTTGAGTGCTGACAGCTTTTCCTGTCTGCATCCCGACAGAACATCAATCCAAGCGGCGATCATTTCAAAATCGGAGGCGACTTTTATTTTCGGATCTCGATTCTTTAGGAAAAAGTCAGGAGTGACGAGCCGTGGCGGGAAAATTCCGGAGTTCCGTTCAGCCGCATATTTTACGAGCGATTCTCCGAGCCGTCTCCCGGACTGACGTGTAGGTGTGACAAGCAGGAATCTGCTCAAATCAGGCACACCCTCCGTCCATCCAGACAGTAGCCTCTCCGTGGCAAGCGTCACCAGAGGTTCATCCCATCCAAGAAAATTTAGTTGCAAAGGCATTCTATTGATTCCAATTGTCTTTAAGTAACTCGGGCAATCATCCCGAGAGTATTAAGGGGATATCCTGAGATTCTGTATACTTACTTATACCTTAGTCTCATTCAATTCAGAATCAAAGGCGGGTTATGCTGTAATATTCCATTGGCTGGTAATGTTAACTTCTCGTTTTCTTAAACGCATTTCCTGCCACGAGCGTAGCTTCTTAGCGAAGACGGGTTTGCCATCATTTTATGCGTCTAAGGCCTATTTTTACGGCTCGTTATCGCCCATCAGCTCCAAGCAATATCTTAAGTGCTAACGACATCGCTCTCCCGCTCTCCTTGTTTTGATGCGAAGCGTCTTTCGGAGTGCGCAGGTTTACCCGCCTTTGGCGACGCCGTAGGCGGGTAAACCTACGCACACACTCCAAAGATTGCTTTGCAATCATAAAGATAAGTATAAATGCATGGCATCGTTCACCTCTAATTGAGTTCCAACTGGGGTACAATCTGTACCTTGGCAGAGATGTCTGCCACTACGGAAAGCGTTGATTCTGGAGCTTACTGGCGGAGGTTGAAGGAGCGGCTCAACCGAAAAGATCATACGTACTCCTCTTTGAACCGTTCGGATGGGTTGTCGGCAATGTTCCCATTCGGAAGAATGCTTCGCCGCCAGCCCTGACCATGTCCAAGTCGATATAAAATCATCATACGGCAAGTAGGAAAAGCCCTTGATAAGGATAGGAGCCGGAGTAGATTTGGCTCCAGACAATAAAAGTCAGGGACAAGAAGGGCAAAATGAAAAGGTTCAAGCGGGTTTACGTTGAGATCACGAATGTCTGCAACCTGACATGTTCGATCTGTCCCGGGACGAAAAGAAAACCATCCTTCATGTCGCCGGAATCGTTCGAGGCGATACTGAAGAAAATAAAACCGTTCACCGACTACCTCTATCTCCATGTCATGGGCGAACCGCTTCTTCATCCCGAACTTCACGAACTCCTTAAAATATGCGAAACGCTCCAGTTCCAGGTCAACATTGCGACAAACGGCGTTCTCATAAAAAAACATCAGGACAGTCTTATAAATTCAAAGGCCCTGAGGCAGATAAATTTCTCCGTCCACTGTCTGGAAATCCAGAGGAATTCGGAGATTCCGGACAATTACATGTCTGACATCCTCGAGTTTATCGGGGAAGGTGGAAAAACATCAAAGGCGTATTTTGCGCTCCGCCTCTGGAACCTGAAGAAAGGTGACAAGATGGATGCCGCCCTGCTGAAACAAATCGGGGAATTTTTCCGCCTCCCATACAATACCGAATTACATTCCTTGGGGAAGGAACGCGGCAGCAGAGTGCCGCGGCTACAGTCCGCTACGACGGATAGCCACGGCACTCCGCTGCCGCGTTCTTCGATTGCAACTCAGTACAAGCTTGAAGACAGGATCATGAAAGAAAAGGGAATTCAGCTTGCGCCGAATGTCTTCCTGAATCTTGCAGAGGAATTCAAATGGCCGGAGACGGATTTAATTTCCAAACGCCCGGGCGACAGCGGATTCTGCCGTGGGTTGAGAGATCACTGTGCGATTCTGGTTGACGGGACTGTCGTCCCGTGCTGTCTTGACAGGGAGGGGGTAACTTCTCTGGGAAATATTTTCAAATTGGAATTCGACAATATCATAGACGGTGAAAAGGCGCAGAGGATTATTGTCGGTTTTTCCGAGGGTAAAGCGGTTGAACCCCTCTGCAAGAACTGCGAATTCCGCAAACGGTTTTCGAAGTAAAAGTAGCACAGACATTCCTGTCTGTGGGATTTATTGATTCCTTCCCAGGCAAGACAGACTTTTCGTCACGTCGTATGACTGTGATCCCGCCTGTTATTCCAATTCAAGAACATGCCTTGCGGCATTGACTACCAACAAAGGAACCCGGCAAATTGCTGGCATTTCTTTCAACGTGATATAGGCGTCTCGCCTGTTCTTATTCTATCTTAAATTCACAGGCGGGACGCCTGTACCACATTTTAACTAGTTTTTCAAACAGCCGCATGGCTGTTTGAAAAACTGGGCATTTCACCTTTTCGTGTAATGCGTATGCAGCAGTTCGTGTGCGAGATGGCTTCCCGGTTCACCGAGAAACTCCTTGTAAAGTTTCTGGATATACGGATTTTCATGGGATTTGCGGATTGTCTTGTTCCGGTCTTCCTCGTAAATGGCCTTCTTTCGCTTCTCGAGAATGCTTGTGTCCCCGTGTATGTAAGGCTGTCCGCCGCCGTTGAGGCATCCGCCGGGACATGCCATGATTTCAATTGCGTGATATTTCGCTTCGCCCCTGCGTATTTTGTCTAAAAGGGTCCGGGCGTTGCCGAGTCCGGATGCGATGGCCACCCTTATCTGTGTTCCCGCCACATTTACAGTCGCCTCCTTTATGCCGGAGAGACCGCGCACCTCCTCGAAATCAATGTCTTTCACTTCCGTGCCGCTCACCCAGTCGGCGGCGGTACGGAGGACGGCTTCGAGCACGCCACCGGTGGATCCGAAAATCACACCTGCCCCGGACGATTCTCCGAGCGGATTGTCAAAAGCGGAGTTCTTGAGGTCGTTGAACTGTATTCCCGCCTCCTTGAGCATGTTGGCGAGTTCGCGGGTTGAAATCACGATATCGACATCCCTGACCCCGTTTCTGGAGAATTCAGAGCGTGCCGCCTCGTATTTTTTCGCCAGGCACGGCATTACTGAAACCACCGTGAGCTCGGAAGCTTCGATTCCGATTTTCTTGGCATAATATGTTTTAGCCATGGCGCCGAACATCTGCTGGGGCGACTTGGCGGTTGAAGGAATATGCAGGAGTTCCGGGAACTGATGTTCGAAAAACTTGACCCAGCCGGGACAGCAGGACGTGAGGATGGGAAGATTCTTGTTTTCCTTGAGCCTCTGGATGAATTCCGTGGTCTCCTCCATTATTGTGAGGTCGGCGGCGAAATCAGTGTCGAACACCTTGTCGAAGCCGAGCATGCGCAGCGCCGTCACCATTTTGCCGGTACTGATGGAACCCGGCTCCATCCCGAACTCCTCGCCGATGGCGACACGCACGGCGGGGGCGGTCTGGACAACCACCTGTTTTGTCTCATCGTTCAGTGCGCGCCATACGTCATAGGTCCTGTTTATTTCCGTGAGGGCGCCAACGGGGCATGCCGCAACGCACTGTCCGCAGAAGGTGCATTCGGTTTCGGTGAGGGGTTTTTCCGAAGCCGTAGAAACAATGGCCTTGAAACCTCTCCTTATGCCGGAGAGTATGCCTACGGTCTGTATCGTGTTGCATGCGGTTTCACAGCGGCGGCACATTATGCATTTATTCATGTCGCGCACTATTGATTCGTTCGCAAGATCAATAGGGTGCGTTGACTGTTCGCCCTTATAGACAATCTTGTGGAGACCCATTTCCTGGGCAAGCGACTGCAGTTCGCAGTCGAGGTTTTTCTCACATGTGAGACAATCCTTGGGATGATTCGAGAGGAGCAGGTCGAGCATGGTTCTGCGGGCGTTGATCGCCCTGAGGGTGTGAGTCCTGACCTCCATGCCCTCTTCGACCGGGGTGCAACATGCGGGTGCAAGGTTGCGCCTGCCCGCAACTTCAACCACGCAGACACGGCAGGAGCCGACCCTGTGCTCAAGATTGAAGCATGCGAGGTTCATGTGGCAGAGTGTCGGGATTTTTATGTCCAGTTTTTTTGCGGCCTCGAGTATGGTGGAATTCTCCCCCACCTCCAACGGCATTCCGTTTATCCTCAGTTTTATCATGTTTTTATTTCCTTATTCTTGAATTAGGCGGCGTTGCCGCAATTTCGGTCGTCAGTCGTCAGTCGTCAGTCGTCGGTCGTCGGTCACTTGGTCACTTGAAAATTCCTCAACCTTTAATTACAGAGCGGGCTGGAAAGCCCGCCTTACTTTCATTTCTTGTCAATCGCATGGAATTTGCATGCTTCAAAACAGACACCGCACCTTATGCATTTGTCCTGACCGATGGAGTGCTTATGTTTTTTCTCGCCTGCAATACACGAGACGGGACAGTTGCGGGCACAGAGCGTACAGCCGACGCAATTATCGTTTATTTCATATTTCAGGAGCTTCTTGCAGACTTTCGCAGGGCATCTTTTACCGTCGACATGGGCGAGGTATTCCTCCTCGAAATTCTTCAGTGTGGACAGGATGGGATTCGGGGATGTCTGGCCAAGCCCGCAAAGGGCGGTGTCTTTTATCGTGTCCGAAAGCTTCCGGAGTTTTGAAAGTATTTCGTGGGTGCCATTCCCGATTGTTATTTCATTCAGCATCTCGTGGAGGCGCTTATTCCCGATCCTGCACGGAGTGCACCTTCCACAGGATTCGTCAAGGGTGAATTCCAGGAAGAATTTCGCGACATTCACCATGCAGTCGTCCTCATCGAGCACAATCATTCCGCCGGAGCCCATCATTGAACCCAGCGATATGAGGGACGCGTAGTCAATCGGAGTGCTTATATTCGCCGCGGTTATGCATCCGCCTGACGGACCGCCGGTCTGGACGGCCTTGAACTTCTTGCCGTCTTTTATCCCGTCGCCGAGCTTGAATATGATATCGTCGAGGGTTGTCCCCATCGGAACTTCGATGAGCCCGACCTTGTTGATTTTACCGGTGAGCGAAAACACCTTTGTGCCGGGCGAATTTTCAGTCCCTATCCTGCGGAACCATTCCGCGCCCTTCCTGATGACGGCGCATACGTTCGCATACGTTTCGACATTGTTCACAATCGTGGGTTTCTTCCAGAGCCCGGAAATTGCCGGGAACGGGGGCTTGAAGCCCGGCTCGCCGCGCTTTCCCTCTACCGAATGGATCAGTGCGGTTTCCTCTCCGCACACAAATGCGCCGGCGCCGTATTTCAGTTCTATGTCAAAATCGAACCCGGAACCGAAAATATTTTTCCCGAGGAAGCCTTTTTCGCGCGACTGTTCGATGGCGAGATGGAGGCGTTTGACAGCCAGCGGATATTCCGCCCTTATGTAAATGACACCGCTGTGCGAGCCGATTGCGAATCCCGCAATGATCATCGCCTCAAGGACTGAATGGGGGTCTCCCTCAAGAACTGCACGATCCATGAATGCGCCGGGATCTCCTTCATCCGCATTGCAGATCACATATTTCTCGTCGGTTTTCTGGGAAGCGGCAAACTGCCATTTCTTTCCTGTCGGGAATCCGCCGCCGCCCCTGCCCTTCAGGCCGGATTCGGTGATAATCCTGATGACGTCCTGAGGTTTCATGGTGCAGAGCACCTGTCCCACGGCCCTGTAACCGGAGCGTTCCACATACTCGTCAATGCTCTCCGGATTTATTCTTCCGCAGTTACGCAGGACAATTCTGGCCTGAATGCATTTGCCTGCATTTTCCTCGTCTTCCGGATAATACCAGGAACGCGGTATCGCCTGAACACCGGCCGCCCTGACTGTTTTTGTGACAATCGCCTTCGCCTTGTCGGGTGTGACATTTCCGAATATCACGCGCTCGCCACTGGCAATGTCAATAACTTCTATGGACGGTTCGCTATGGCAGAGTCCCATGCATCCGACTTGGATTATCCTGATGGAATCGCCGTATCCGCCCGCTTCAACTTCTTTTTTCAGCGCATCAAGGACAGGTGTCGTACCTGCGGCTATTCCGCATGTCCCCATGGAAACAAGGATTTCGGTTTTCAACGCCGAGCTGTTCCTGTTCCGCAGTTCCTGCTCATACTGTTTTAATTTATCCGGAGTATTTATTGTCATATCTTTCCTTTCATGAAAACTCAAGCCGTAAAAACTATTTGCATTCTTCGATTATCCCAGGCACTTTCCTGGGGGTGACGTTTCCGTAAACCTTGTCATTGACCATCACTACCGGCGCGAGACTGCACGCCCCCACACAGCGGAGTCCGCCCAGGGAGAACTTCATGTCCCCCGTAGTCTCCCCCATGCTGATGTTAAGGAAACGTTCGAATTCGCCGACAATGCCATCGGCGCCTTTTACAAAACATGCGGTTCCGGTGCAGACGTTGATCTTGTATTTCCCCTGCGGGACAATTGTAAAATACGAATAGAAACTTATTACGCCGAAAACCTCTGAAAGGTGAAGTCCGAGCTTGTCGGCGACAAAGCGCTGCACGTCTTCGGGAAGATAGCCGAAAACACCCTGCGCCTTATGGAGGCACTGTATGAGAAAGCCCCTGTTCCTGTCGACATTCTCCCCGAGGGAAAGGCCGTCAATGTAGTTTTCCAACTCCTGCTTCTTGTCCGGATTCATCTTTATGATTGAATCATTGCCGCATCTGTTGCAGCATTCCGTTCCTGTTGTTGTCATATCTGCGGCTCCTTTACGTTCAATATCCGAAAAATATTCAGTTTTTATTAAAATAATTCCGAAATATAATTGACTAAATAAATTTAAAAAGTATTATTTGTTAAATAATTAACAGAAAAATTAAATTCACTATATGAATAATAAACAAAAGAGTGGGACCTTATGGATAAAAAGATAACACTTGCTGAAGTCGTGCAGGCTCTTGAAGGCGAAATAATATGCGGTGAGGATAAACTAGACAAGATCGTGGAGAATTTCGGGGCGACCGATCTTCTCAGCGATGTGCTTGCGATGGGGAAAACCAATTATGCCCTGCTCACAGGCCTCACCAACGTGCAGATTCTGCGCACCGCCGAAATAACGAACGCCTGCTGTGTTGTAATTGTGAGGAACAAACAGCCGCAGCCCGCCGCAGTCAGCCTTGCACAGCGCAACGGAATACCGCTGATACTCTCGAAACTCACCATGTTTGACGCATGCTGCAGGATAGGCAAATTACTGGGGGATACAGATGCCGGAACTGAAGGAACGACAAATACGCCTTGTCCATGAGCTGATGTATCAGATCAAGGTTCATCAGGTGATGAACAGGAAAGTGATCAGCTTCCCGTCAACGTCCACGCTCCGTGAAGTCCAGCTCTGCCTCAAGGAGAAGAAATTCTCCGGAGTTCCGATCATCGACGACGGGGTTCTGACAGGAATCATCAGTATTGACGACATAATCACCGCCTTTGACCTAGGGCACATCGACGATCCCGTCGGAAAGCACATGGCCAGGAATGTGATGACGATCCCCCAGAACTACTCCGTGATAACCGCCACGAACATCTTCAAGAAATATCATTTCGGGCGCATCCCGGTTGTCAAGACCGCCCAGAGCCTCGAAGTTGTCGGAATTGTCACCTACGGTGACATCCTCTCGCATCTTCTCATGCAAGTCAACGCAATCGCCGAGCAGTTCGAGGCGATGGAGGCCATCTCGAAAAAATCCGACCAAGCCGTCGGAAACACCTACAGGTTTGAAATTGTCCAGGACAATTTCGACCTTGCCGGAGTGGCCTCGACAACAATCAAGAAACATCTTCACGACAGGGGAATCGCGCCCGAAACAGTGCGCAGGATTGCAATCATCTGCTATGAAGCGGAAATGAATGTAATCATCCATTCCCTCGGTGGAAACATGGAAGTGCAGATATTGGAGGACAGTGTCAGAATCCATGTCACGGACGAGGGCCCCGGAATTCCTGACACAGAAAAGGCGATGGAGCCGGGCTTCACCACCGCCAATGAAAAAATCCGCGCCCTCGGATTCGGCGCCGGGCTCGGACTGCCGAACATGAAGAAATGCGCCGATGAATTCTCCATCCGCTCATCCATGGGGAATGGGACTGAAATTGAAGCGATTGTGTACACGGGCGAAAAAACTGCGGAATCCGCAAACTGAAACAGGAAGCCGTATCTGGCCCGTGAAATAAAGATGTCCGCACGGTTTTCTTCAATCAAAACAAATTATCCGCTTGCATAAAATCCATGAGGAACAACTTTATGCCATGAAAAGAAAGAAAAACCGGATTTCAATTGACATAGAGTATTTTTTCTTCCTTCAGGCGATGTATGTGGCGAAAATGCTGCCGATGAAGTTCTGCTACAACATAGCCGAACTCTGCGGGCGTCTTTTTTTCATTTTCGACTTCAGACACAGAAACCGGGTGATCCAGCATCTTCTCCACGCCGGAATAGCAAAGGACAGGAAAGAGGCGGTTCTGCTGGGCAGGAAAAACTTCATCCATTTCGCAAAAGTCATTGCCGACATATTTGTATGCCGCCAATTCATGAAACCTGAAAACATTTCAGAGATACTGCGAATAGACGGTCCGGAAATATCCAGGGAGCTTTTCTTCTCACCCGGGAAATCAAAACCGGTGATAATCGTCTGCGCGCATTTCGGGAATTGGGAAATGGCGGGACAGGGATATACGATAAGCTCCGGCATTCCCCTCATGAGCGTTATGCGGCCATTCGATAATCCCAAAATAGGAAAATACATAGTCGCGCGCCGTACCGGTCATGCACATGAGGTGTGCGACAAGAAAGGCGCCATCAAGCCTCTTCTCACCGCCCTGAAAAAAGGATCTTCCGTAGCCATCCTGGCAGACCAGCACGCAGGAACCGCCGAGGGAGTTGTGGTGAACTTCTTCGGGCATCCGGCCAGAACCCATTCATCCCCCGCCCTGCTGCATCTGAAAACGGGTACACCTATACTGATACTGATGCCTAGGCGCGTGAGCGACGACTTCCATTTCGAATTCATAATATCGGAACCGATAACACTGACTCCCACCGGAAACAAGGAGGAGGATGTGAAAACACTTGTGCAGAGATACACGGCAGAAGCCGAGAAAATAATCGCCAGATATCCGGAACAGTGGATGTGGGCTCACCGCCGCTGGCTCGACATCAACAGAAAAAGTGAATGATTTTACTCAAAAAAACAAAAGGAATCTAAAAATGAAGCTTTCAGCAGGATCCACATTTCTCCAGGTCGCAATTCTTGCCATGGCATTTGCACAAGGTTGTGTAAACGTTTCGTACAGTGGCAAATCTTACGCCGCAACCGAAAGCATCGAAGTCATAGCAAAACAGAATGAAATTCCCGCCGGTTATGAATTGATGGGCAAAGCTGTTGCAAGCGCACCGTCAGAAGAGGGAAGCCGGCAGGAAATGGAGCAGAAAATAATTCTAAAGGCGAAATCAAAAGGTGCAGATGCCGTGATGATAGTCCTTTTCGAGCTGGTTAAAATAGGAGAGGAACGTGACGACCAATTCATGAACGTCAGCCATGAAGATGCAGGCTGGGGATTGAACGTAGACACCGAAGGAAACACAAAACAGATAAATTCCTTCAACACCAGAATTGACAAGGGGGACAGACTTGAAACGTCTGTGTATAAATCCGTCATAAAAGCCATTTTTCTGAAAAAGATTCCGTCGTCCCAAAAGATGACGGAATAAAAATTTCCTAAACCAGTTCCAGGAATAAAGCTTCATTCTGTTCGCTGAGCCGCACGCGGCGTTTACAGACATCGCAAAGGAATATCGTGTTTACCGCAGTACCCTCCGCAATCTTGATATGCGTACTGCAGAATGGGCAGGCTACACTGCGCTCATCCTTCATGTAGTCCTGCATAATGGACGAAATCTTCCCTTCCCGGTAACAGCGTACAAGTGCGTCCACGCATTCGGGATCAAACTGAGTCCCCCTTCCCTTCTCAAGTTCGGCGATGGCAAGTTCGGGATCCAGTCCCTTACGGTATGGACGGTTACTCGTCATGGCATCAAACGTGTCCGCCACTGCGATAAGACGCCCCTCGATGGGGATCTTTTCGCCGGAAATCTGAAACGGATAGCCTTTTCCGTCAAAGCGCTCATGGTGATAAAGGCAATAAGGGATGACAGGTTTGAGGAAGGGTATATCCTGCATCATGCGCGCACCTTTTTCAGGATGAACTTTCATCTTTGCGAACTCCTCATCCGTCAGGCGACCCGGATTGCACAGTATGGAGTCTTCAATCGCGATCTTGCCCACGTCATGCAGAACACCGCCTATCTCGCAGGTCTTGAGCTGATCTTCAGTCCATCCCATGGCCCTGGCAATCTGCAAGGCGAAGTTGGTGACGCGCCAAGTATGTCCGACCGTGTAATGATCCCTGGCCTCCACGGAATTGGAAAGGGCGACGATTGTGTCGTGATAGGCTCTTTCAAGTTTGCGCATATACTGGGCATTCCTGATGGCGATGGCGGCGGGACCGGCCAGGGCGACCAACAATTCGAGATCCCCCTGCACAAAGGCGCTTTTCGCGCCCCGCGTATCCACATACACTGCACCGAGAACCTCCTGCTGGTGGATGAGCGGGGCGCACATCACAGATGCGATGTTCTGCGTAACTATGCTCATGCCTCCGTCAAAACGCTCGTCTTCGGCGGCATTCATGCTAATGACCGCCTCGCATTTCTCCAGCGCGCGACCGACAATTGTTGAACTGATGACAACCTCGCTGTTGCCGGAACCTGTCTTGACAAAGACGGTAGCCGGTTCACCGCTGTCTTCGTCTTTGAGGATTATGACACCGTTGTGCGCAGGAACCAGTGCAAATATCTGCTCCATGACACGCTCAAAAAGTTTGTTCAGGTCATGCTCGCTGGAGATGATCTGGTTTGCGCTGTAGATGGCGGCAAGGCGTTTCTGCAGGTCAAACAACTGCTGTTTGCTGGCGAATTCATTGGAAGTCTGCTGAAAAATGGTTACCCCGAAATCGGCGGCAGTCAGCGCTTTCAGCGCCCCTTCATGCTTCTGTTCATACCGTACATTCCCGATGGCGACCGCAGCGCCCGGCTTAACAGGATGCTGAAGAGCCGGAACTATCCTATGTGATGTCGTCGTGCCGGTCTTCAATGGTGAGGGAAAAGGCACTCCGTCCGATTCAAATCGCAACTGCGAGCCCCCAATCCGTATTACGTCTCCGCTCCTGAGTCGGAACTCGGCCACTTTCTGTCCGCCGACAAATGTGCCGTTTCCACTGCCGAGGTCCCGGAGGATTGTGCCACCCGTGAGCTGTTCTATGACCACATGTCGTCGAGACACCTGCGAATCATCCAGAGACAGTGTATTTTTCGGACTACGGCCAATGCTGAAAGTCCCGCTGACGGAAAATGTCTTCCCCGAAAAAGGACCTGAAATCCCGACCAGTCTTTCCTGCCTCATGCGCGCCAACTCCTGTTCTTCGGTAATATATTGATTTGATTTCCCCTACACTTTTATCATGAATCCGCACATCTTTCAAGTGGCGAATTCAGCAAACTACAGGCATTGCGGGAAGATGAATTTCAAATGTCGTCCCGCCTCCCTCTCCGGAAAAGACATTGATCCAGCCGTTGTGCTGCTTCACTATGCCGTACACAGAGGAAAGGCCGAGGCCAGCCCCCCTTGACTTTCCCCTTAGAGGAAAGAAGGGTTCAAACACGTGAATCTTCTCTTCGGAAGTCATGTCCACCCCAGTATCCGATATGAAAATGCAGACGAAATCTCCGGCGTACGCCCCGTCTGCTGAAGTCAAATCCCCGCCGTCAAGATGGATATTGCCAGTCATGATCTTGAATTTGCCTCCGTCCGGCATTGAATCCCTGGCATTTGCAGCAAGATTCAAGAGAACCTGCCTGATCTGGCCCGGATCGGCTTTTACATGATTGAGCCCAGGGAAAAGTACGGTTTCGAGCCTGACATTCTCCCCAAGCCCGCCGAGAAGCGTATTTTCAAAACTGGAAATCAGGCTGTTCACGTCCGTATCAGTCAGATTTGCAGTTTTCCTGCTACTGGAAAGAGTCAGCATATTCGTGAAATCCTTGGCGCGTTTCCCCGCCTTTCCTATCGCTTCAACATCCTCCCTGACTTCATTGTTCACGTCAATATTCATCATAATCAGCTCAGTGCAGCCGTTTACGACCTGGATGATATTGTTCAGGTCATGTGCTATTCCGCCGGAAAGCCTCCCGACGGCTTCCATTTTCTGAGACTGGGCAAGATGGGGCTGAAGCTCCTTCTGCAATGCGGCATCTTCCATGATTTTACGGTTCACATCGCATTCATGCCTCAGGATTTTCCTCTCCCTGTCAATGTCGGACATATCATTGAAAAGCTGCCTGTACTTCTTCTCCGATTCAGAGATTGCCGCAGAAAATTCAATCATGGACTGATGCATGAGGAATGCAATCACAAGTATTATGCATATCAGAAGCGTTATGATGATCGGCTGGAGTCTTGAGAGGGATATCATCTGCGACCATTTTTCCGAATTGATATCGCAGCCGAGAACCGTATCCACCCTTTTTGTCTCAGGGTTGATTATGGGAATGAAAGCGGAAACGAAAGAACCCCATTTGTCCGAATAGGGTCCGCAGGCAACCGGCTTCCCTCCCTTGAACACGTCATAAAGCTCCGGGGGGGGGGACGCATAAACGGTTCCGGGTCTGGAAAAATAAGACTTCTCTTCCGGACTCGAGTCAAGTGTGAAATATATTTTGCCCTTACGGATCCTTGTCAGATAAAACCATCTTATCTCCCTGCCCGCACCTTCGAACTGCCGGAGATAATCCCGTATGACTTTGTATTCCGCAGTTTTAAGGTCGGCGGGGTCGCCGTTGAGCTTCTTCAGATTCTCCATGCCTATTCCCGATGCGATCGCCTCTGCGGTAATCCTGAAATCATCTTTCTGGTTCCTGTCAACCGAGCCGCTTATGACCATCGTGACGAGCCATCCGCAACACAGGACGGCGATTATCGCAGCCATAAGCCATTTGCCATATCCGAAATTGGAATGCTTGAGATCGTCATACTGGACCTTTTTGGTAAAACAGTAGTACTCCCACAGGGCGACTGTAAGTATGATGACAAGCGCGGCCCTAAGTATCTGCACAGGAAAACCGACATATGCCTGAAAGGTGTCGTCATTCAAATAGCGGCAGAGGAAAAACGCCCCCTTGCTCACCACAAGGCCTGCGGCCATGGCATACAGGAAAAGGCACATCGATGACACCAGGAAATAATATCTGCACTTCGTTTCAGAAAGGTAATAGTGGAACAAAAGAGCCGCCGACACCATCCCTCCGGAAAATCCAAAAACATATCTTATCGACGTGTCAAAATCATCCACCCCGAGTGAATGCACGGTGAAAACAGCCAGAAGTAAAGCCCCGTACTGCCAGATGATGCTCAACCCCCCGAAGAATTTCGGGTAAATCGCCCTGAGCCCATTTCGCCCAAATTCAAAAAGGAAAATAAACGACATGAGCAATATCGATGTTTTCAGGTAATCGGAAAACGGGAAGTCCCCGGTGGAGAACTCCAGCATTAAAAACCATTCGTTGAAACCGTGGAATATTCCGAACAGCGCAAGGAGCAGCCACGGCGTCAGCTTTTCCCTGTTCCTGTCAAGCAGAAAACATATTCCTGCAAGAAGGATGAAGGAGAGACCGTAGAAAAAATAAATGTAATCGAGATGTTTCAAGAGGAAAACCATCTGTATCACCCTTCTTTTATCAGGTCGCAATCAAATGACAGGAACATGCCTTGCGGCATGGACTACAAACGGATTATTTGTTCGTAGTAAGGGCTGTTCTTTGTCTTTCATTAATTAATATCTAAAAAGAATGCAACCCGGTATTGTTTGCATTTGCCGTCCATAAGATTGCAGAGGGCTCGAATATACATTCAGACAAGTGAGTTTGCCAGAAAGGATTTCCAATATAAAGACGAATCATCCGGTGATTTATTGGAATACTATGGTAAGATAAGGCTCTGAAATCTCAGGGGAACCTCTAAAGGGAACCTCTAAAAAGACACGGTGTCGGAAAAAATGACGGAAAGAAAAAAAACAGCGGCGGCGATTACAGTCGGATGCAGGCTCAACCAGGCCGATACCGCCCTCATTTATGGAAGGCTCAAAGCGGCCGGGTATGAAATCCTGGAGCCTGACACGGTCAAACCGCTCGATCTGATAATCATAAATTCCTGTGCAGTCACCGCAGCCGCCTCCCAGAAAAGCCGCCAGTATGCAAGGTCTTGCAGGAAAAAACATCCGGAGGCGAAAATAATAGCCACGGGCTGCGACAGTGAAACGGAAAAAATATACTGGATGCAGGAAAAATCCGCAGACATCTACATCCCAAACGCCGACAAATCAAAGATTCTCGACTATATAAACGGAATTGCGCCTACGGAAAAACCCGCAGACAAGAACATTTTCATGGAAAACGCCGTGAGCGCATATCCCTTCAGAAGCCGCGCCTTCATCAAAATCCAGGAAGGCTGTGAATCGTTCTGCACATACTGCATCGTCCCATATGCGCGGGGCCCGGAAAGGTCGCGGGACCGCAACGAGGTACTCCACGAATTCCACAAACTCCTGGAACAGGGCCATCATGAAATCATCCTGACAGGCGTGAATATCTCCACCTATCGCGACGGTTCATGCAGGCTGTCGGATCTTCTTTCGGAACTCTCGGCCATTGACGGCGATTTCAGGATAAGGCTGAGTTCGACCGAACCCCACCCGGAAAACAAAAATCTTATCGGCATCATGAAGGACAATCCGAAAATATGCAGATTCCTCCACCTTCCCCTGCAGCACGGCACAAATGAAATACTGAAACTGATGGGCAGGAAATACACGGCTGAAGAATTTGCGGATTTCGCAAACGAGGCGACTTCATCCATCCCCGGACTCCACCTCGGCACCGATGTCATCTGCGGTTTTCCGGGCGAAACGAAAGAGCTCTTCGACAAGTCCTGCCGTTTCATCGAGAACATCCCCTTCGCAAATCTCCATGTGTTCTGCTATTCACCCAGGAAAGGCACGCCTGCGGCGGATTTCCCGGATACCGTGTCCGGGGAAGCCATGAAGTACAGGCATATATTTCTGGAAGACATCGAGAACAAACTCGCAGATAAATTCCTGGATTCGCAGATCGGACAGACCCTGAAAGTCCTCATCGAGAAAGTCCGAGCCAACGGCGGATGCGAAGGCTGGACCGACAACTACATCCGCGTCCAGACCAATATCGAAAACGCAAAAGCGAATTCCTTTGCGTATGTCCTGATGAAAAACAAATCCGGAAAAATGCTGGAAGGATAAGCTCCGCGAAGAAGAAAGACACAGAGGCACAAAGACACAGAGGCACAGAGTTTTCCATTGTAAAAGAAATTCAAAATAATTCCACGGAATGAGGGATGAATTAATCAAAAATAAATTGACATGGATTCAAAGTATAGAGAGAGCTGCGCGAAGGGCACGAAGATGAAAAGACAGGTGTTTTCGGAAAACAATTATAACTCTTCGTGTACTTCGTGCCCTTCGTGGTGAAAATTTGCTTGTGTCTCTCCGGCAATGCTATATTGACAACTTTAACTTACTTGGCGGTTTTTCATTTATGGACTCAAAAAATTTCAATCCGCTTTCAGCCCTGAAGAGATATTTCGGCTTTGAAGGTTTTCTGGACAATCAGGAAGACATCGTCCGCCAAATGTTTGGCGGCGAAGACCTCTGCGTTGTCATGCCCACGGGTGCCGGGAAATCCCTGTGCTACCAGCTTCCGCTGCTGATGCGCCCTGGATACGGGCTCATCGTCTCCCCGCTTATCTCCCTCATGAAAGATCAAGTTGACGCCCTGCGCGAAAAGGGCGTTGCGGCGGAATTTGTCAACAGTTCCGTTTCGCCGGCCGAACAGCAGAGCATTTTGCGCAGAGCCGCAGAAGGCGGACTGAAGCTTCTGTATGTGGCTCCGGAACGTTTCCACATGCAATGCTTCCAGGATCTGCTTGACCGTCAGCCGCCTTCGGCCCTGATCGTGGACGAGGCGCACTGCATCAGCCAATGGGGACATGATTTCCGCCCCTCATACCTGCTGCTCGGAACCGCGATTCAGCGCCATGCCATCCCGCAAGTCTGCGCCTTCACCGCCACCGCCACATCAATCGTCCGTGAAGACATCAGAAAACAGCTGAAACGTCCCGGCATGACCTTACGCGTGGCCGGATTCAAAAGACCCAACCTCGCCTTCTCAGTCATCAAATGCGACACCGCCTTCAGCAAAAAAACCGCACTGGAAAAACTTTTAATCGCACCATGCCCCACAATCATTTACGCATCAACCCGGAAAAGTGTGGACGAAATCGCCGGCAGCTTCAACTGCCTGTCGTATCACGCAGGCAAGAGCGACGACGACAGAACACTCATCCAGGACAAGTTCATGAATGCCCCCAGCCCCACGCTTGTGGCCACAAACGCGTTCGGAATGGGAATCGACCGCCCCGACGTGGGACGCGTCATACATTACAATATGACCGGCTCACTTGAAGCCTATTACCAGGAGGCCGGACGCGCGGGCCGGGACGGAGAACCCGCAGACTGCGTCCTGCTTTTCTCCGAAGCGGACCGCTATGTCCAGGAGTTTTTCATAGAGATGGGCAACCCTTCCGAAAAACTTCTGAGGGAACTTTACGCCGCGCTCCTCAAATCTGCGGAACATGACAAAACCGACATTCTGGAGCAGACTCTTTCAAGCCTGCTGGCACGGGTGCCGGAGGCGAAATCGGAGAACCATTTAAGCGGAGCCATGCGTACGCTTGAACGTCACGGCTATGTGGAACGCGGATATTCCGGAAACAATTCAGGGCATTTGAAATTCACCGGCGATCTGGCCGCGCTTGCCGGAATTCATCTTGCACAGTCAACGCAACGCTCACGCTTCATCTCCCGCGCAATCAAACATTTCGGCGGCAAAGTGGCGGACGGCATCTCATGCACATGCGACGAACTTGCTGAAATAGCCGCACTCGACCACGGGCAAATCCAGCGTGTCCTGCGCGCCCTTAACGGCGACTGCCTGGAATGGGTCCCTCCGTTTTCCGGCAGAACAACCAAACTTGTCCGCAAAGACAACCGCGAACTAGATATTGATTTCAACGCGCTGAAAGAAAAAAAGTCTTTTGAAATGTCCCGAATGGAAGAGGTTATCAGCTATGCACGCTCAACCAGATGCAGACAGAGTTTCATCATATCTTATTTCGGCGAGGAGACGGAAGGCTGGAAATGCGAGAACTGCGATATCTGCGGTGACATAGAACACACATCATTGCGCACACCGAATGCAGGCGAAGTCGAGGTCATAAAGATAATACTGTCTGCGGCAAAGGAGTTCAGCGGGCGATTCGGGCGAGGAAAAATAAGCCAGCTCCTGGCTGGCTCAAGCAGTGCCGAAATTGTCGCCTGCGGGCTTAACCGCAAACACAGTTTCGGCGCACTGAGAAAACTCAGGCAGAACAACATCCTGACGTTCATGAAATCGCTGGAAAACCTGGGATGCGTGGGAAGGACGGAAAGGCAGGGCTACCAGTGTCTGGAAATCACGCCCTTCGGAATTGATGTCCTGAACGGGAAGCAGACGATCCGGATCGATTTCCCTGAAATCTCATCTTCAACCCCGCCGAAAAAAACACCAAAACTTCACAGGACAGACGCGAAAGGCGACAGTGAACCCGACAATTTGTTCGAGACGCTCAGACTCCTGCGCAAAAACATCGCTGAGGAAGCCAATGTGCCGCCATACTGCATACTTCACGACTCCGTGCTGATTGAACTTGTGAAAACCGAGCCGACAAGCGTCGCAGAAGCTTCAACAATAAAAGGCGTAGGTCCCGCAAAACTAAAAAACATGATGCCAAAATTCATAGATGCGATACAAAAGTGGAAAAAGACGCAGGCAATATTCTAATCAGCTCATAGCTCGTAGCTCATAGCTCGTAGCTCATAGCTCGTAGCTCATAGCTCGTAGCTCATAGCTCGTAGCTCGTAGCTCATAGCTCATAGCTCGTAGCTCATAGCTCGTAGCTCGTAGTTCATAGCTCGTAGCTAGTAGCTCGTAGCTCGTAGCTCGTAGCTCGTAGCTCAAAGTTATCACCTATCACCTATCACCTATCACCTATCACCTATCACCTATCACCTATCACCTATCACCTATCACCTATCACCTATCACCTATCACCTATCACCTATCACCTATCACCTATCACCTATCACCTATCAGCCAGATGCATTCCGGCGATTTCCAAGTCTTCAGGAT
>CAMCYE010000005.1 GCA_945883805.1 Victivallis vadensis
ATCGTCTAGAGGCCTAGGACACCAGGTTCTCATCCTGGTAACACCGGTTCGAATCCGGTTGGGGATGCCAGTTTAAAAACTTTTCAATGTGGGGCTGTAGCTCAGTTGGCTAGAGCGATACGTTCGCAACGTATAGGCCACGGGTTCGAGTCCCGTCAGCTCCACCATTTTACCTGCAACTGCTTAATTAACAGCACGTTAGCACTTTCCTAAAACTCTTCTCCACCAGTTTCTGCACTTTTTTGGTACAAGTTTGGTACAAGTTTGGTACAAGTCTTGCACCTGGGAAAGGAAAACATGACGCTCACTGTATCAGCCCTCTTAACCAGAAACGGTCAATTAAAATCCATGTTTATCAGCCGTTTCTCTTGACTTTCATCAAAAATTATATATAATATTGTATCAATACAATAAATCAATGGAAAATTTACGGGAAATAAAATAACCAGAATGTCAAAGGATTTATGCATCATGAAATACACACAGCTTCCTCACTCGCAAATGATCGAGCTCAAGCGTTGGAATACGCCCACCATCTACAACGGCTGGGAGCAGATCACCCGGCACGATATCGCTCATGAAGGGTTCAACCTGGAGGAGTGCCGCGATTTCATGCCTGAAATGGGTCCCATGGTCGGCTACGCCGTGACGCTCCAGTTTGAGCCCAGCAAGCCCGAACATCGGCAACGTAATCCACAGGCCTGGAGCGAGTACCGGCGCTATGTGGGCTCCATGCCCGGCCCCAAAATAGTCGTGCTCCAGGATTTGGACAAACCCCATTGTCTGGGCTCGTTCTGGGGCGAGGTCAGCAGTAACATGCATCGAACCCTGGGCTGCGTGGGAACTATCACTGACGGCGCTATCCGGGATGTGGACGAAATGCGCAATGCGGGGTTTAAGGCGATTGCCCGCCGGATGTGTGTTGGGCATGCCTACACCTGCCCGGTGCGTTGGAATTGCGAAGTCACTGTGTTTGGCCGCACAATTCAACCGGGCCAGCTGATTCATGCCGACAAGCATGGTTTTCTGGCGGTTCCGAAGGATGATGAGTCGCGCCTTCTGGAGAGCGCCCGGTTTATGGATAGCAATGAGTGCCAGACCGTGATTCCGGCTGCCCGGGGTGGGGCCGGCAAAACGATGGAGTCAATCTTGAAGGACATGGATGATGCGGGCGCGGCATTCGGCGCAGCCGCCCGTGAACGTTTCAACAAAAGAGGCGAATGGTAGGCGCAGGAAAGGATCGGACGACATATGGAATCGACACTGCTGTTCTTTGATGATCATCACCTTTCCGTGCGTGACAATGTGATTCGGGGGGTGGGGCGTCCAACCCTGATCCCGGAATCGGTCTGGCATGACGAGCCAAGACTCAACACGGCCTGGGGCTATCCCAGCATTCATTTCGATGCGGACAAGGGGGTGTGGCGCTTATGGTATCAGGCGTCCGTAGTGAAGGGCAAGGTCGGGCATGGGCAGTTCGTCAAGTTGATGGCCGAAAGTCGGGACGGCTTGCACTGGCGGCAGAAGGACACCACCCGGCAACTGAGCATACGCGGCCGACGCTTCAAACACCAGGTGGCGGACGGCGTAACGGAATGGTCCGGGCTCCTGGTCGATGAACGGGCCGCACCGGACGAGCGGTTCCGGCGCCTGGCCGTCAAGGAGGTCTGGGCGTCGGGGGATGGCGTGCGGTGGCGCCATGTGGCCGACTGGCGCCGGAACGTGGTGGATATGTCGGCTTTCCCTTATCATAATCCTGTTTTGAAACGGGATGTCATCATAGGCCGGCAATGCCGGGGCGACCGGCGCATGTGCACGTTCCAGACGGATGACTGGCGCAAGTTTTCCGATCCCGTGTTATCCCTGTATGCCGACGCCATGGATGAGCCGCTGACCGACACCTATGGCATGCCGGTGTTTCATTACGAGGGTTGGTTTGTGGCGCTGCTGTGGCTGTATCATGGGCCGAACCAGCATTCGGAGACCTCCCCCTACAAGTATACCGCCGGCAAGGTCGATTGCCAGCTCGCGTACAGTCTGAACGGCCTGCATTTTCAGAGGACGCTGCGTCAGGCGTTTATTCCCAACGGCGGTCCCGGCAGTCCGGACGCGGGCTGCGTGTATCCTAGCGCCCTGGTGCCGAAGCCGGAATTGAAGGAGCTGTGGATATACGCCTCGGCCTGCACTTGGGAACATGCCCTGACCCCTCGGGGCACAGGATCCATTCTGGCCTACCGGCTCCGGAAAGACGGGTTTGTATACCTGGAAAGCCGCAGCGGTCCGGGGCGACTGGCGACCAAGCCGCTGTATTGGCGTGGGGGTGAATTGAGCCTGAACCTCCACGGCCAGGGCGGCCCGGCTGTGGTATCGAATGGGTATCTGTGCAACGGAGCCCGTGTGCAGATCAACGGGTATCGAGGCAATCCTATCCCCGGCTATACCTTTGCCGATTGCCGGCCGTATGCGGGTGACAACCTTTCCTGGAAACCGACCTGGAAAAACGGAAGGACCCTGGATGCTCTCAAGGGCAAGGATATCATCGTTGCCATAGAACTGCACAACGCACGGCTATATGCGCTCCGAGGAAATTTCATCGCGATGGCACCCCGCGAGTGGTGCGATTTAACCGAAAAGGGACAGCCCCCCCAGGTGCTGCCGGGATTCTGAATAAGGTCATTGAAATAATCGGAAAGAGGAAATGACACCATGAAAATAGTAGTCCTTGACGGCTTTACGTTAAATCCGGGAGATCTTTCTTGGGCGGCTCTTGAAGCGCTTGGCGACTGCGTTGTTTATGACCGCACAGTTCGCGGATTAGTCGTTGACCGGGCTAGGGAAGCGGAGGTTGTTTTCACGAACAAGGTCGTGCTGGGGCGTGCGGAATTCGCACTACTGCCGAAACTGCGCTACATCGGCGTGCTCGCAACCGGATACAACGTGGTGGATGTGGCGGCAGCCAGGGAACGCGGTATCGTGGTAACCAATATCCCCGCCTACGGGACACGGTCTGTGGCGCAGATGACTTTCTCCCTCATATTGGAACTCGCCCAGCATGTCGGACACCACGCGCAGACTGTGTGTGATGGACGCTGGTCGGACAGCAAGGATTTCTGCTATTGGGATTATCCGCTTGTGGAACTTGAGGGCTTGACACTGGGACTGATCGGCTTTGGCCGCATAGGACAGGCGGTTGCGAAAATCGCAAAAAGTTTCGGAATGAAGACAGTTTCATACAATAAGCAGATGAAGGAACTAAAGGAAACGGACGTAAAACTAATCGACATGGATACCCTTTTCCGAGAAAGTGACATTGTCAGCCTGCACTGTCCTCTCACCGCAGAAAACAAAGGTTTTATAAACAGGGCAAGGCTTGAGATGATGAAGCCCTCCGCATTCCTGATCAATACAAGCCGAGGTCCGTTAATCAACGAGCCGGATCTGGCGGACGCGCTGAATGCCGGCCGGATCGCGGGTGCCGGACTGGACGTGCTTGTAGTCGAGCCTCCGCTTCCGGATAATCCGCTGCTTAAGGCGAAGAACTGTCTGATCACCCCGCACATTTCGTGGGCTACAACTGCGGCGCGGCGGCGCTTAATGGACACAGCAGCATATAACCTGAGCACCTTTATCGCCGATAAACCGGAGAATGTGGTGAATCAGTAGGGAAACTATGGTTTGAGAAAGCCGGAGAGTCAATCTCTCCGATCGCCGGTGAATCCCGGATCACATCAACAGGCGCAGTTTTGCCCTCAGCTTCAAAACGGTGAATTCAATTGCTGACTTCTGAGCCTCAAAGGTAACGCCGCCCAGATGCGGCGTTATCACAAGATTGTCGTGCGTGTTCGAGTAACGGATAAGCGGATGCTCCTTGAGATTTTCGTTCCATTCTCCGTCAATCACATCTATCCCTGCCGCAGAAAGCCTGCCTGTCTCGAGCGCGACCAGAAAGGCTTTTTCATCCACTATCGCGCCGCGGCTGGTGTTGACAAGGACAGCTCCGGGTTTCATCCTGCTGAAAGAATCCGCATTTATGAGCCCCCTGTTTTCCGGCGTAAGGTGTACGTGAATTGAAATCACATCGGACTCCTTCAGCAAATCGTCCATGGAGACCATTTTCACATGAGATTCCGAGCTGACCTCCTTTACGTCGCAGGCGATAACGTTCATACGGAAAGCCTTGCCGTACTGGGCAAGCATCCTCCCCAGGCGTCCGTATCCGATAATACCGAGTGTCTTGCCGGAAAGCTGATGGCCCCTGAAAAGGTCTCTCGCCCAGACGCCTTCCTTCGCCGCGTCAAACGCCCATGGCATTTTCCTTACGGCGGCAAGCAGAAGACCCCAGGCGAGCTCCGCTGTTGACGTAATGCTGTCCAGGAATTTAATATCATCCTTGAGAGAGATGATTTCAATCCCCCTCTTTTTCGCGTACTCAATGTCTATGTGATCCGTTCCGGTTGAAACGGTGGCTATCACTTTCAGATTTGCGGCTTCATCAAGAATCTCCTTGTCCAGGATTATTTTCAGGGAAGCTATGCAGGCATCGGAATCCCTGATTGAATCCTTTGCTTTCTGCCTGTCATCGCCGGGTATTGACAAGACCTCCATGTTTTCATCCAGAACATCAAACACGCCAGGGCATGGCGAAATGTCGAACATGTTCAGAATCTTGATTTTCCTTTTCATTTTCTTATTTCCTTTCTAATGTCGGACTAAAGTCCAACATGCTTTTAGGGGTTCCCTTTATTGAATAATAAATTCACGCAGGGCCCAGCAGGGAAGCCCAATCTCCAGTTCCGAGCCGGAAATCTTCAGATGGTTCAAGGCCTCCCGGCATTCGGCTGTCTGGATTTTAAATGGCAGACGGACGAACCCGAGGACCGCTTTTGAGCTCATGTTGACGACCCGCATCCGGATTCGGCTTCCATCCTGTTCAAGCGCAGTTGCAATCAGACTTTCCGGTGCGGTTTCAAGACCCTTGGAAGGCAATCTGTTCGTCGGTAAATGGGCCAATCCGGGAGGGAGGGCGAACTCCATGGCTTGTTTCCAAATTTTCTGCCGCGCCTTTTCTCCCTTCATCCCTACGGAAATGGCATAATGGAAACGGTATTCCCCGTCCGCTTGGAGAAACGGGGTCTCATAAATCGGGTCATGATCGGTCCGTTTGATAGTCTGGTACAGGCGGCTTTCCGGAGGAGCGCTGTGCCCTTGGGTCATCTGGTGTATCAGGGACGCCCCAAGTGAAAGTCCGAGGGTTTCGGCTCCTTCCCTGTTCCAGCGGAAAAAGTGTTTTAACCCACGCGTCAACAACCCGACCTGCCGCATGTCTTCGTTTGCGACAGCCATATTGGTCCCGATGAACGGCGACATTCCGAGCCACCAGTTCCGGATATCGGTGTGCCAGGTAATGTCCGACGGTTGCAGCATCTCCCTGATATGGAAAGGCTGGTCGGAAAAATAACGCGCAGGCCCGGAAAGCGGAAACAGGACGGCCAGTCCCGGCACATAAGGCCGTTCACACTGCGCTCCCAGCATGGAACCATCTTCAGTTGTAAAAGGAGGACTGCTCAGTCCCAGCGTCGTCGGCTTAGGGAAGAAAATGCGGAGATCATATTCCAGGTGACGGCTCCCGGCCCGCAGGGATGCGTCCATCTGATATTTAAGATCTGGCAGTTCACCGTTGAACCGCACGGTTTTCATGGCGGGATCATTGCGGAGGATACGGGCTTCCGCAGTGGTCGGACACGAATATGTGTTGGCGTAAAAGAGTTCGGCATCCCAAGACTGTACAGTAAGTTTCCGGGATCCGTCAAATGCGAGTGTCGCAGTTCCCGGACACACCGATCCTTCCGCCAGCATCCAGATGCGCAGACGGAGCCTTCTGGCGTTTTTCACCTGAATTGCAAGCGGGTCGATGTCACATCCGTGTCTTGGCAGCCCTTTTCCGCCCCAATGAAGATTCTGCAGGGGGATCCATTCGGATTCCCAGCAGTTTCCATCAGAGTCCAGCCGCTCCACCTGAAGAAGGAATGCGGCTCCTGCAAGACCGCGCATTTCAAAACGAACCTCCGCACCACAGTAAACGGGAATGCCGGCCTCATATGAAATTGCCAATGCGCCCTCGAAAGATTCCAGTTTCTGTCCGGCCTTCAAGACGACCCGTTTCCCAAGAGGTGTTTCATGTATGCGCATAAGTTTCCCGAGACCGTTGAACAACTCTGTTTTCCGGCCATGTTTTGCTTCGGCAACCTGTCCCAGTTCATTCAAACGGAACTTCGCCATTCCATTTGAAAAAGTCAACGGATCAGTGTCGTTGATTCTGGGGTGGGATTTCTTCAGGCAATCCACATTGGCAGTCCCCCAGCCTGGAACATTTTTCGCAAGGAACGTATGTTTGTCAGCAGCCACGACCAAGTCCCTCCGCCATGGTGTCGGATTGAAAATCACATCTTTAGATTCCACGGAATCCGGTGCTCCGCCGAGCAGACCGAATTCCAGTTCTTCGGCTGAAATTGCCAGGGCATGCGATGCCGGGAGGTAATGTGGTTTGTAGTTGTGGCACTGCCAGAGCAGATGGTTGTCGCAAAGAATGAAGCAGGCCTTCCACAGATCATCAAGGCGGTCCCTGGATTTCCGCGTCATATTTCCGTTCAGGACACCGACTGCCTCTACGGCAGGCAGGCGTATCTCCACAGTTCTCACATTCTGTTCGAGCAACAGGGAATCGATGGTTCCGCCATACCAGCTTTTCGAGCCCATTTTCCGGGAATCGAAGATGCGCCTCGACCGGATCCGTCCAAGATACTCGTCCATTGTGATGGCATGCAGATCCATTCCTTTCAGGTGCGGTGAGCTTTCGCGTATCTGAGGCCAGTTGTGGATAAAGTACAGATTGTTTGTCAGTTCCAGAGGATTGAAAACGGGAATTTTCCCAACAGGTTCGTCTCCTCCGGAAATGGCTTTAAGCCGGATCCTACCCAGGGTTTTCACCGTAGTTCCGTCAGGGCTCCGGATCAATCCGTCATGCATGGAAAAGAGTATTTGAAATCCTAGAATTTCCGCTATCTGGGGCATTTGGACGGCAGCCCATTCCAGACCGTACATGAAATCATGGTTCAGCACGCTGCGTGGCGGTTTTCCAGTGAGTTCCTCCGCAAGTTCCCGGCTTATCCGCAGACTGCGCAGGAGGCCTTCACCGGTCGTTCCCTCTGCAACACAGGCGGCATAGGGGTAGACCACGAACTCGAGACGGCCGCTCCGGATCTGCCGTTGCAGTTTCATCCAGGTATTTCCGTCGCATGGAACCAGGGACCGGTTGCTTTCCGGATTCCGCCCCGTCAGGGATCTCACGAAATCGCTCGCATTCTTGTCAATCCACCATCCGCAATGGGTCAGTAGGAAATGTTCGCGTCCCGGAGAGATCGCTTCGGCGAGAAATTCAAAGTGCTTGTCGGACTGCTCGTCCCGGTTCATATTCCCAGTTCCAGGCGTTATCCATCCCCACTGCAGAAATAAGATGTCCATGTGCAGGCATTTCCTACTCGACATTCACGGTTTCAAAAGTGACCTGCTCCAGCTTATCCATGTCTACATCTACGCCCAGGCCGGGAGTATCCGGGATAAGTGATGCGCCGTCAAGCTCCTCGTATTCTTTTTTGACAACAGTGAAACCCTGACAGCAGTACACGGCGTTTTCCTGTTCGCAAATGGCAAGGTTGCCTGGCAGCAGGCTGGTGAGAATGCGATAGCCTGCCACACCCATGCCGAGGAGAAATGTTGATCCCACGAGGCACTCAATGCCACCGACGGCGGCGATCCCCGCCTTAAGCATGGCCCTCTGAAAACCGCCGGCCCAGTTGGCATGGATGTTGATTAGATCCGCACATCCGGCGTTGGCGATGGCCATGATGCTTTCCGGACTGCGGGCGCATTCGTCAATCATGATTTTGACCTTGGTCCTGTCCTTGATATACCGGAAGGTGGCCCAGTCTGTTTTGATGGGATCTTCGCAGACTTCCAGACCCAGCTCGTGGAGGCGGTTGAGATATTTGACCACGGCGTCCGGGTGCTGTTCCTTCAAGGCGTAGTTCGGATCTATGAAGATATGGCTGCCCGGCAGAGTGAGTTCCCGGATTTTCCGGATGGTCTCATAATCCTTTTCCATTTCACCATTGGGCTTGAGTTTGAAATAGCGGGTATGCCTCTGCTTCTGAAATTCCAAAGCCGTCTTCGCCATGATATCCGGCTCGTCGGTCCTGATAACATCCATATTCCATACCCGGTCATGCTTTCTTCCTCCGAGAAATGCCGTTGCCGGCAAATTGAAAATGTGTCCGGCAAGATCGTGGATCGCAAAATCAAACCCGTCAACGATGCTGTTTGCATCGTGGCACTTGAGCTCTTCCGGAATCCAGTTCCCAAGGATGCGGCAGTCTTTCCCGATAAGGTTCTGCGCGGTTTTAAGCGTGATGTCCCATTCGTCAAGAGCCGACGTGCCGATATGTCCCGGCGGATATATCAGACTGGTGGGAACGAATTCGCCGAATCCCGACACCTTGCCATTGGAAACTTCTATGACGATGTTGATGCAGTCCGGATCTGTTTCCCCGGTGGTGTAGCGGCCCTTGTTGATTGCGGTTGTACATTTACGGATCGTAATACGGCGGATCGTGCCGTGTCCTGTATTCCTCTGCATTTTCACATCTCCTGTTTAATTTACTTCTTTTTTTAATTTCCTGCCGGCCTGCAGATGCTGGTGTCTTCTGGCCATGCCACGGTTTCCGGTGCAATTCCGACCATTTCGATGTACCGCTGCAATAAGCGGCCTGCGGAACCCCATTCGGCATTGGGGCTCATGCAGGTGGAGAACTCGAAGGTGATCAGTTTCTCCGCATGCCGCGACGCGGCCTGCATCTTCGCCGCCAGGACACGGTAGTCATTCTGGCGGTAATGGAACTCCCCGCCAATGGTCGAAGGCTGGAACGGACGGTAAAAGGATTCCACATTGGCCCAAAGGGCAATCTTGTTCCGCGCGAGAAATGTTCCTGCGGCCTCATACCATTCGTCAAGCACGTTGGGCAGAATTCGGCCTTCATCGCATTCTACGTCATTGAACTTGTCCTGCCAGGCGCAGAAATCGAGTTTCCCGGCCAGCCTGTCGAACATCCTGCCGAAAATCTCGCGGAATTCGTCCGGGGAATAATGGGAGCTCATATCCCCCTTGAGCCCGTTGAAAGTCGGGGAAAGCAGTGTCGGCCGTTTCGGATCGAGCCGGCGGCAGGCGTCGCAAATCCCCTCTACGATATCGGCGTAGTTGTAATGCCAGGGCAGCGCCTCGCATGTGACATAGAATCCCCGGAAACATTTACGGTTACCGAACTTCTCCAGCATGCGTTCATAAAGCTTTTCGTTGTCCAGCGTATCTCCCTGCCAGTCGCCCCGGTAGAGCTTGGAACAACTGGTTACCCCTCCCAGATACAGATCCATGTTGTTTTCATCGCAGAGTCGGAAATACATGGAAACCAGATCGGGATCCTCAGGCCAGGTCGTGCCGCGCGGGTCGAACCCCGAGAAGTGGCGTCCGCCTTGTTCGTATTCGCAGCGGAGAACTATGATCGTGTCGATCCCGAGGCTTTTCATGAGGCGGAAATCCGCTTCCCATTCCCTGCGACCCCAGTTGTTGATGCCTGTATCATTGATGAACGGCGTGACGAAAGTGCCGGTGATCGGCTTGAATTGACGTGAATCCAGCATAGAGATGGTTCTCCCTTTCCTATTTTTCAGCTTTCTGAGCAGGTTCTGTTTTTGCAGGTTCTTCCACATTTGGAATTACCTTCATTGCGACAGCATCAAACCGCACGCTTTCCCCTTCCGCCTGGCCGCGTGCGGATAGTTGGAAGATCATGTCCTGTTCCTCTTCAGGTCCAGTAGCTCCGGGCACTACAAATTCGAGTACGCCTTCTTTCCATTCTTTTGAGGGGACCAGGGTAGCTGTCCGTTCGATCCATTTGCCATCGAACTTAGATTTGGCTGAGATTTCGGCACGGCCCGTTACCTGTTCAGTCCTGTATTGGACTGTCATCCTGTATTTTTTCCCTACAAACAATTTTTTGCCGTATATGACACCATTGTAATCGCCGGCGCCTTGAACCACAATACAGTAGTTCCCATCGGGATTCTTCCCTTTTTCCCTGAGAATCTTGCCATTCTCGCTACGATTGAAGTACTGGCCCCAGTTATCCGAGCTCAAGGGCTTGTTTTCATTCAGAGGCGATTCAAACGAAGAGTTTGGGATAGGAACCGAATCCGCCGAGAAAGTCTGCGCAGGCTTCACGGCCTTGCCATCGGCATCATCAGATGCGGGCTTGACCTCCGCACCAAGGGCAAACGCCCCGCACAAGAGCATGCCTCCGGAAATAACTGTTACCGACACCATCCGACAAATCTGCTTCTGCGATTTCACGTAGTCCTCCTTTAATTTATTATTTCATCCTAGCAGCGCCAGTACCTAAAATCACCGGATACTGATATGATATTTGAAATTGTTTTATTAAAACACTTGACAGGCATCAAATAATTATATATAATATTGTATTAATACAATTATTCAATGAAAAATTTGAAGAAAATAAAATTAATAAATTGGGAGATGCTTCATGAAATGTACCAAGCTGGCGGCCGGATTTTTGTGCTGGACGCTTGTTCTTCTTGTTTTCGCCCTGCATCCACAGGCTGCCGGAGCTGAGGAATCCGGATGGTTCCAGCTTCAACCCTGCTTGCCGGTATGGGAAACGGTACCGGTTGCATCAGTGCCTCGGATGGCGGCCGGAAAGGCGGGCAATCCCCCTGTCATTGACGGACAGCTTACAGATGCAAACTGGAAAGGACTGCCTGACAATACGGCATTTTCAACCTGCAGGAATTTTCCGGAAAGCGCATTGACATGGGTATCCGCTGCCTGCCAATACGACGGTGAGCGGCTTTATCTGGCGGCCAGGCTACAGAAGGCGGAAGGCAATCTCAAGGCTTCCTGCAAGACTCCGGGAGGAAGGATATGGGAAGACGACTGTCTGGAGATTTTTCTGGGTCAGCCGGACAGTGCTGTCCGCTATCAGATTGATGTAAACGCCAATGGGGTGTGGTGGGCAGGTGCAGTAGGAGGAGGTAAAGACTGGAAACCGGACATCAGAGCCGCAGGCAAGATCGAAGACAAGACATGGACTGTGGAGCTTTCCATTCCTTTGGCCTCTCTTGATCTTGACAAGGGAAACCTTCTTCCTCTTGCCATGGATATGAGATATCTGGTGAACAATGGGGCGAGCTGGACGGCCTGGGGTTCGGGACAGGGTGCAAAGCAGGGGTATGGCATACTTATTCTGGATCCGGCTAAAGCTCCGCTCCTTCCGGCCCAGACGACAGCCTTTCTTATGCCAGACGCACTGCTCCGTGGCAAAAACTCCGAAGTGCTGGGCGTGGAGGTCGTCAACTCCGACAAAGTCCCGCATCAGATTGCTGTTCTTCTGGACTGGGGAACAAATTTCGGCAAGCATGTCCAGGAAATACTTCAGTTGCAGCCCAAGGAAAAGAAGCGGTTTATGCTGAACTTGGATATTGCCGGCGCCGATCTTCAAAATATTCCTCTGCGTCTGACCTGCAAGGATCTTACCGGGGCACAAACGATTTTTGCAAAGGAAAAAACAGTTCCGGTTATTCCCGAATTTTCATTTGTCCTAGACCGGATGCGCCTTTTGAAAGGGGACCGGGAAACAACAGGTATCCTTTCGTACGGCACCAATCTTGGCGAAATGTTCATGGAATTATGGGATGACGTTCATTGCATCAACCGGGAAAAACTCACCATTAAAAATCCGGGGCAGTACCGGATTCGGCTGAAGACGGCCAGTTTGAATCCAGGCGAATACCGCTTCCGTATCAAGACGGGAACTGCCGGACACATACTTACGGAAACAGTTCCTCTGGTCATTGTCCAGACAGTCCCTATGCCTGAATCCAGCAAAATTGCACTGATCACTGATGTCGGCACGGTCCAGCCCGGTGGCAAGGAGGAGGATGTTCCCCTCTATTCCGGAATCACATTTCCCGGAGGCGTACTGACCGATATGAAACAGGTCCGGGTAGTGGATGATTCGGGACGCGAAGTCCCCAGCCAGTCTGAAATCCTCACCACTTGGGGACCAGGGGGATCCATTCAATGGCTCGGCATGCATTTCCAGGGAAAGACTGGAAGAACATATGCCGCAGAATTCGGCTCGGACGTGCAACGTAAAGTACTGCCGGAAAAACCAGTGACCGTCAATCCGGCTGCCGGCGGGAACGGCCTGACAATAGACACTGGCGCAGCCGTTTTCGAGCTCTCCAAAACCGGTCCGCTGATAGTCAAATCCTCCTTGGGGGGAATACCTGTAACCACCAATTCCAAGGGTTGTCTTACCGTGACAGATCAGAAAGGCAGGATTGGAGATGAGACACATGACACGGTCAGCGACGGTGTTGGACCGCAGGTCGAGTTTTCCGGCCCTTTAATGGCGGTTGTAAGGCGCGAGGGATTTTATCGTACGGAAAAAGGCGAGAGCCTTGGCAAGTATGTGGTCCGCCTCTCTTTCTATGCAGGAAAACCGTATGTGGGCATCCAGCATACGTTCATTCATACCGAAGACAGCAACAGACAGCAGATTGCCGATCTTTCACTGAGCTTCCTTCCAGTTTTTTCCGCACCTTGGAAAGTGGTTCTCAACAATCTCCCCGGTAAAGACAACGGAAACTTTTCAACGGAAATTGAGCCGGCAAAAGGTGAAGGGGCGTATCTGGCTCAGACGGAATACCGCCATTACCTGAGCGAGTTGTGCGAATATCAGGTAGGAGTGAAGAAGGCCGCTGGCGATTGGAAAACGGTCAATAAAGGGGAGCGGGCCGGAAACTGGGGGGCTGTCACCGGAAAAGACACCGGTGTCGCGCTGATTCTTCCAAAACTGGTTGAAATGTTCCCTAAAGAGATTGAAGTCGGAGCAGACGGAATTGCCGCACATCTCTGGTCAAGCCGTGGCGGACGCCTTCTGGACTACCGTCCGTCGGCCATCTCCAAGAACCTAGGTGAAGAGTGGGTTGAGAAGGGGGGATATCCGGGAGGCCTCAAGGCATTCAATGCCATTTATTCTACCGCCGTCGGCAGTGCCAGGACCCATGACCTCATGCTGATGCTGATGAAAACAGGTGAAGGCACCGGACAAGTAAGCGCAACGGCGGAACGCGCGGAGAATCCTCCGATCACCATCCAGGATCCCGCCTGGCTCAACCAGACCGGAGCAATCGGCCCTATCCATCAGCATGACCCCAAAAAGTTTCCCCGCATTGAATCCTTTGTTCAGAATACCTTCCTGACGGAAGTTGCCGGGAAAGCGGATAAAATCGGCGATTACGGCTTCCTCGAATACGGTAATGGGCCGCACTCCTACGTCGGCAGACCGCAGTATAAGCACTTCCCCCGGTTCTACCGCTATTACGATACTGACTACCAGTTCCGGAATGCGGTCTGGCTTCTTTTTGCCAGATCGGGATATCGTCCTTACTTCACCTATGGATACCACTATAACCGCCATCTGAGCGATTTCCTTTATTCCTATTGGAGCTCCCAGGGCAAACCAAAGGGGACATTGCTGATGGCGGGTGATTCGATGTGGCCGCTTTATTGGCTGAACAGCGCCAGTTTTTACGGATCACAGGGAATCACCATGTCCGGACCTCTGATGATGCACTATCTGACCGGTGACCGGCGTATCATGGACGGTGTCCGCGCCTACGCAGATTACATGGCACGCAATTTCGATCCGTCAAAACTGCCAGATGCAATAGCCGGATCCAACCAAGCTCCATACGAATGCCTGGCGGAACTCTATGCGGCAACCTGGGACGAACGTCTTGGCGATCTGCTAAGGGAAACCCGGATGCGGATAACCGATCTGGAAACCGGCAGCGGACTGCCGAACGACAAATACTACGGAGCCTGGTACAAGCCGTTTACGGTTATCAATGCAGTTCTAAAGGATTGGATTGTTACCGGTTCACCTCGGGCAAAGGAATGTTTCCTGAAATATTGCCAGACCCTGCTGCGGAAAGTTCCGCCGTCCGATCCCGGATACAATGATTTTACCGGGAAATTCATGAATTATGCCTGGCAGATGACAGGTGATCAGCGTTATGCCGACTGGAATGCCGAGCGCCTGTCACGGGTCGAGAAGGCATTCACCGCTCCAGACGGCCGCGTTACAGTCGCAAATCCTTTTGTGGGAACGCACAATCTGACTTTTTATGAGACCGTTGCCAGGGGACTCGATCTGGTGGCGAAAAATGAAGGCAAAATTCGGCCGTGGCCGCAGCTCGAAACCGGACCAAGCGGTTTTCCTGTTTCTATGTTTATTCAGAAGCCACATGGAAAAACGGTGTCAGCCGATCTGGATTACGGACGCAAATTCAATCTCGTCATGACCAAAATCCAGCGGGAAAAAGATGTTCCCCTGAAATACGGCTATCTCGGGTCAGTTGAATTAAATTCCTGCCCATCCTATGGCTTGGACGAGGATAACGGAGGCCTTGGACGCGGCTTTGCCACGCTGCTCCTCCCAAAGGAAACACTCGCAGGGGAATACCGGCTCGATGATGTCCGCCGCATTTATGCTACGGATGCCGAAAAACTGGTCCTCTGTATCCCGTGCGGAGCATATCTGCCGGCATCCAATACCCAGGGGACAACCTGGTATTTCTCGGTTCCAGCCGGACGTGAAGGCGCGCTCCAGGTAAATAAACCCGTCACGATGAATTTCGATGGAAAAGAAGTGGCGATTCAGGCTGGCGCGGCTTATCCCATTGCCAAATCCGACAAGGAACGCAAAGGAATAATCCGTGTAAATGAAATGACATTCCTCCGGTTTTCCGGCAATATTCCAGCGGTTCTGTCCTGCAACGATGCCGGAGGGTATTTTGTTCCTGACAGCCCGAATGCGACACCCAATCCCCTGCTCCCATTGGAACCGGCGGATTCGGTATGGACTCCGGGCCAGACAAAACAGGAAGGCGATCAGGCTCTGCTTCTCAATGGAAAAAGGAGCCTTATCCTGCCCCGCGGAGAAAAAAAGGATTCAGGCCGCCGCAACTACCAGTTTGTGGATTATGACAAGGGCACCCTCGAATTCTGGTTCAAGCCCCAATGGACCAGCCCGCTGCTGACCGAAAAGAAAACCTTTCCCATAATCAAGTGCATGGAATGGGAGCTTTCGTACTTCAACTATCTTGGCAATACTGTTGACGGCAAAGAATTTCCCTTCGTGGATAATCAGTTCCTCTTCCGCGCGCTGTCACCGGATAAAAAGCCGCCTTATGTCCCCCAGGACATCCGGAATCACATGTCAATTGAGCAGGGAGACTGGCATCACCTCGCCCTTTGCTGGGAATACGATACCGGAAAAAAAGTATGGAATGCAGAACTGTATATTGACGGCCGTTCCGAACACGGAGGTCTGCACCGATACGAATACGCTCCGAAACTCGGATACAACTGGGATGTCGCCGAACCAAGCCGACCATTCGAATTTCCTGGCGGGTTCAACGCCGTCATTGACGAGATCCGGATCAGCGATATTCCCAGATATTCCGTTTCTTTCGATCCCATTCCGCGACGTCCCTTCGAAACGGACAAGCATACGCGGCTTCTTCTGCATATGAACGGTAATGCCAAAGCAGTCGACGGAGAAGGAAAACCGGTGGAAACGCAAGTGTCAGGAATTCCGAATAAGTAAAGGCTTAAGACATGAAACGCCATCATGAACTTTCGATCAGCGGTATCGTTGCAAAACCCGGACAGGCCGTGTCCGGCGTCCTGCAAATCAAACAGGACGGAAAATCCGTCCGACTGCCGCTTCTGCTGATCAACGGTTCCAGACCCGGTCCAAAAGTGCTTGTCCTGGCCAATCAGCATGGGAATGAGTTGAACGGCATGGAGTCAGCCCGTACTTTTTTCCAGGAAATCAACCCGGGAAAACTGCGCGGACAGATTATCCTGTTCCCTTCTATGAACCCTGAGGCGGCCATGCTGGGAACACCGACTTGGGCAGAAGGAACTGAAGCGGTTGGTGTCTACGAGTCAAAATTCAATCTCAATCACATCTGGCCCGGAAATGCAAATACTACACTTGCGGGAAAAATCGTCCACGAAATCTGGAACTCGGCGGTTGCAGGCAAAGACCGAAAAGCCGATCTGCTCATTGATCTCCATTGCCACCGGAACCCCACCGCCGTATATGCCGAAGACGATGAGGCGGGTGTTCTGGGAATTGCCTCGGGCATGCCTGTGGTGGTGATGACCCGCGGCAACGATGCCGAACGCTGTGGTAAAAAACAATTGGTAACCGGCTCCAACCTGGCCTGCGCCAGGAATGGGATTCCTTCGATTACCATTGAGCTTAAGGGGCAGGACGCATTCTTTCCGGAATCGATCCGACAAGGGAAGACTGCGCTCCTCAACCTCTGTCGGTATCTTGGAATGCTGGGCGGAGCTATGGTTCTGCCGGAAAATACCGCAATCATTGATCCATGGCGTGCGGAATTTGTCCCTGACACACACCGGCAAACTTACAGTCAATACCGTTCAAAATACGATGCCCTTTTTGTCCCCCATGTTTCCATTTATGAAAGAGTCAGGAGGAACCAGGTTGTCGGGCATATTCTGGATCCGTACACGGCGCAGATACTGGAGGAATGTCCATCTCCGATGAATGGCGGACTATACGGCATTGCCGGTAAAGGCCAATGTAAAAATGGCGAAATCCTTTTCACTGCAGCCCATTGGAAAGCAGTAAATCCAAATAATGTCATAAGGAAGATTAACAAAAAAAGTACAGGAGGTGCCAAATGAACAACTCTTCATCCGGACAAAAGCGAGTAGTTTGTGAAGAAGGACAAAAAGAAACCGGTGTGCGGGAAATCCGCATGCACCTGTCTGCGGGTGCCCATGCACAGGCAGGCGGTTTGCCGGAAGAGGCGAGGCCGGAAATATGCAATGCGTTGCGGAAAAGAAGTGGCTTCTCTTTAGTCGAACTGCTTGTAGTGATAGCTATCATCGGAATTTTGGCGTCGCTACTTTTGCCGGCTCTGAAAAATGCAAAGGATGTGGCACAAGAGATCAGTTGCGCCAGCATGCTCAGGCAACATACGACTTCAGCAATCATGTATACGGATGATAACGGTGGCTTTTTCATGCCACATGTCGTAGGTTCCACCCCTTGGTACCTGTATCTCGACAGTGACGCCATTAAAAACAAGGAACGTTTTAAATGCCCTTCGGCAGATGCGGCAAAATGGTCGGATTTCGAACTGCTTCCGAATTACCGTCCCATGTACGGTTACAACAGGTGCCTTGCCTTAGGAAATGGAAGCACTGTGCCGCCGCCCAAAAACTTCACCATCAAAAATCCTTCGAAAACCGTAATCTTCGGAGACAGCCAGGGGCGATATCCCAGCAATAAGGATCATTCTTTTTCATATGTCCTTGACAATAGTGCAAATATGTGGTTTGAGTTGCGGCATGGCAGGAAAGCCAATTTCACCTGCATTGACGGGCACCGAGAAAGCCTGCGTTGGGTCTATGGATATGCGTGCGAGGGATACGACAGCACCTCCTTTCAATATTGGAACCAATGACGATTGATATAGAGGGATAAAGACTATGAAAGTACTGCTGCATGTGAATTATCATGAGGGAAAAGGGCGGCTTCGCCGCTTGTTTGAACTGGCCAGTCAATATGGCTATGACGGCGTGGAGTTGCGCTGGAAATATGCCTTCGACGATTTCAATCAGAACACTTACCTACAGGAGGTCGCAACGCTAAAATCGCAATATCCGGACATGGAGATCGTTTTTGGGGGAACGGTTGGCTTCTGCCGCGGCAGTAAGGATGAAGTGGAGAAGTCAACTGGCGAGTATCTGGATTTTCTCGGCTGGGCGGCAAAAGAATGCGGAACGAAAGTTATGAACTTTTTCACCGGAGCGATGGTTGCCGGAAATAATAATTACTATGATTTTCATGCCAATGGCAGCGCGATCGCGTCGGAGCACGACTATGAAAAGGCTGCGTCCGGATTGCGCCTGATCGGAGACGCTGCGGCTTCCAAAGGGATTCTGATTGCCCTGGAGACGCACAATTGCCAACTGCACGATACCGCGACGGCATGCAATAAATTGATGGCTCTGACCAGTCACAATGCCATCGGCTTGAACTACGATCACGGCAATATCTTCATTCATCGGCACGGCGAGTCAATTGAAGACGTATTTAAACTTATCGGCGGCAAGATTTATTACGCCCACCTTAAAAATATAATTAAACCTGCGGGAATGGCGTTGCCGGGAGGTTTTATCCCCACCCGTTTAAAAGACGGCCATATCAACAACCGTGATATTGTCGGGCTTCTGCGTCACTCGCTGCGGTCAGATATGCTGGCACTGGAATATCCCTGCACCGGCGATGGCATACTCGCGATTAAAGAGGATATGGAATATATGCGTTCATTAAAGGAATATTTCAATATCCCGTGATCGGTTTATCTGCGTTTTTGACTATTTCCCGGATGGGTCGCCCCTTACGAATTTTTTAGACAAATGTTTTTGGCGAAAATCCCTACCTGGGAACGCCAAGCGTCTGCTTGGCTGTTACCAAGAGCCGACCAGACGGTCGGCGTTCCCGGCATTTCATCGCGCCTCCGGCGCATTTTTCCCCGAGGGAAAAACTTAGCCCCTTACGAAAAATTTAACCCCTTAAAAGTTAAGTCTTCTGTTTTCAGCGCAAGATATTTTCCGTTTTCCATGTCCCATCTTGGTTCCGGCTGCGCCGGGTTAGGCTGATTGCCGACATATCCCATGTCTCAACCGACAGTACCTTCGCTTTGCCGCCACAGGAGAAGAATGAGACCCCAAGACTGTCAGTCCGGGTCGGCCAGATGCGCTGGGTCATGCACTGGCGGCCATTGGCGAAGACTTCCATGATGGAATGATCGAGATAGATGCGCAGCTCAAGCAATTCGCCGGGCTTCAATTCAAAAGGGGCTTCTTGTGCGGCGATGTCGGGATTTTCCGAACCCTTTGGCAGCATAAAGGTCGTCACGTAGGTCCGGGGCCTGACGCCTTTGTCCAACGAGGACTTGTCCATTTCGATGCGGAGGACTTTCCGAGCGTGAACATACGTGACCGCAGTTTCCTCCGCACCATCGGGAGTACGGCGCACCTTGACTCCGCACGCTTCAGCCTGATGCGGATCAATAGTGATCTGCAGTTCCTTGCAGTCACCGTTAATTCCCGCCGTAATCACATTCGTCTCAGGGGGAATATCTATGTTTTCCAAGTACTGCCGGTTCTTGCGCAATGTATTAAGTTCCACGGCCGATTCGATGTTCATCAAACCGCCGGGCCCCATCGAGAGCACTCGTGGCAGGGACATCGTCGTCGGACTGCCGAGCACCCAGGCCCACATGATCCGCCGACCTTTGCCATCGAGCAGGGTCTCAGGCGCAAAGCAGGTGCCTCCGGGCCAGTTCATGCGGTGATGTGCTTCCGGATGAAACTGCCTGTTGTCAAAACGGCCTGCATAGTGGCGGGTGCCACGGATGTGGCTGATGCACAGCAGAATGTGTTTGTCTCCCAGCCTGAATAGATCCGGGCAGGAAATATCCTCGTTGGCAAAGACATCCGACATCTCCCGGCTCATCAGCGGGCCAACCAGTTTCCAGTTCACAAGATTGTCGTCAGCGGAGGTGTAAAGAGAGGGTGCTTCACCGCTGCCCGGCTTGCCCCCAGAAATCGAGTAATAGGTGCCATCTTCGAACCAGGTGTGCGGATCCCAGCCGGGATTTTTCATCACGGGATTGGCTTCCAGCTTCTTGAAAACGTTCAATTCATCGTCCTGTGCAACGGCCAGGCAGTTGCCTCCGGGATGCTTGGTGGATTCATCACCCAGTCCGTGGTAGGACAAGATCACGCGCCCATTCTTGCCGATGAAGGCGTTGCCGCTGTAGATTCCGCCTTCCGGGGCAGGCGAAAGCATCGGCGGATGCATTTGCCAGTTCACAAGATCCGTTGAGGAGACATGCCCCCATAAATGCCGGCCTCCTTCCTGATGGATATATCCCAGATGATAGCGCCCCTTGTAAAAGATAGCGCCGTTTGGATCGAAAATACTGCAGTCCAGCCCCGACGGACTGGTGAAGTGATACGTGGGCATGGCCGCTTTGACCGAAGTGCTTGTCATGCTTCTATTCTCCCGCTGATGAGTTAGCGTTCACGGATCCCGCAGACCGTTCATGCAAACTGCCAATACCCCGGATAGTCCTCTCCGTACTCCACCTTTGCCCAGTAAATCCCCGACTTGTCAATCTCCTCCTGTTTCAGGCGCCTTGTCGGCACCCGGGGATCGTTCAACATCTGGCTCCTCACCCTGTGGAAGCAGTACTGCGTTTTACCGCCACCATGCGCCACCAGTTTTGGAAAATCAATCAGCGGTCCGCCCTGCATCGGCAACCCCGCGCGGACACCATCGTAAATCTCCTGGACTTTCCTGACCGCAAATTCCCTCTCTACATCAATTTCCACCAGGTAAATCGGTCCTCTCCCACCCTTATACGGAGAAATATCAATACAGCCGCCCGCCCGCCGGATCTCACCGTCCGGACACAGAAACGCACTGGACGGAAACCAGTTCGGCTGATTTTCCGGCATGACAAACTTCAATGCCTCCCGACCAAACAAATCACCGGTACGCGCCCATGCCATCGTCTTCCCAGTTGATCTCCTCGCCGAGATCACCCAGTCGCCTTTCCACGGCACAATGCTTGCCTCCATCAGATCCTCGCCCTGCAACGCTCCGCTCTCAACCCACTCATACCTCATGATCTTCGAATTGAACTTAAACCTAATTGGCATCACGCAACACCGTTTCATAGTTCCACCGGCGGTTGCCTTCTGCTCGCCAATCTGTGGGGGCACCCTCGGATCGTTCGTATTGTTCGCCATCACCCATTCACTGCAATCGCCGTTGTATGGAACCGGCGGCACAAACGTCTGCACCATCCATCGCACTCCTTCCTGACTGCAGATCTCCAGCCCTTTCTCATATCCCGCCTGCCTCAACGGTCGCGCGGTTTCGAAAAACTCGATGTCGTCCTCAGCATCGTTGAGCCGGAACTGAACCCACTCCACGTGACGCGTTTTCTGCATCAACCCCGGAAACTCCTCCACATCTAGCATGAAGTTCAGCTTCGGATCGATATACCTCGCCTCGACGCGCCAGCACGCCGCAAAATGATTCTCATGCGCCACCCGTCCGCCATTGATCAACGCTCCCTTAGGCACTCCCATCACTACCGGGTGACCGAGCTGTTTCACATACCGTCTCCCGTCGCCCAGCGGATCCCAGTCATCACAGGTCCTGCATAGCCACCCCTCCTTGATTACCGGGCCCGCGATCCCTCCTTGCCGAAGTTGATACACCCCGCTCCTCTCATCGTCGTTCCCGCGGTACGACCTTGTTGTGTATACAAACAGCCAACGATCCCTGCTCAACTGAAAACCATTGGGATGTGCCGGATGGACGTTAAGCTCCCGTTCTTCCCCCGGCAAGCCACACCCATGGAAAAACTCGCCTTGATGTTCAATCCGCTTAATCATTTCAGCCCCAATATTTTAATTGCATTCCCTTTTGCGACTTTATCAAATACAGTTTTAGAAATATCACCGGAATTTTCAAGGTCAAGAAGAAAATCTGCCAGCGGCGTGGGCGTATCAGGCGAACATATGTCTGTTCCGAACATCAGCCTGTCCTGGAATTCATTCAGGAATTTGATCGCATATCTCCTGTCGCGCTTGAGGGCGTTGCAGCCGCTGCCGGCCGAAAGATCCCCATACAGGTTCGGATGTTTGCGCATCAGTTTCGGGACAGCCCCTTCCTCAAGTATCTCATAGGCGGGATAACCATTCCGGTCAGACTCCTGATTCAGGACGCTTATTTCAGCCCAGAACGCCTGCGAGTGCCCGAAAAGTTTCAGCTTAGGAAACCGTTTCAGACATTCTTCCAGCTGAGGCAGGCCGGGATTGTCATAAAGCCCGTAGTCACCGCCTATGCTCGAGGAAATATGAAATGTCAGGGGCATCTCATTTTCATCTGCGGCACGGAACAAATTCTGCACAAGCGGATCAAGGAAAGGAAGATTCGCGCAGACTTCTCCAACCCCCTTGCATCCCAGCTCCTTATAGTGCTTTACCATTTTCGAGAGGGGCGCAGTATCGGAATTGCCTATCGCACGCGGATCAATATTGCAGAAAGGTATGAATCTGGAATTCCTGCCGGCAATCTCCAGTATCTCCTCGTTGGATTGAACTCCGTGACTGCATTCCGGATTTACTTCCGGCAGGAGGACGGCGCGTTCCACGCCAATCCGATCGTATGTTCCCAGCAGTTGTTCCGAGGAGGCATACGCCGCTTTTCCATTCCTCGGATAAGCGGGCAGTCTCATCGTGTGCGCATGAATGTCTATGAACATGAATTTAAACCCCGTTGATATTGGTGAAAAAATGGTAATGAGGCGCGAAATCAATCCAGTCAGGAGCTCCGGCATCGATTTTCGCCATCAGTTCAGGATAGCATTTGCGCCGGGCTGTATTTACGGCAGCAATATGCCCCAGGATGATTTCACCGACCTGGTCAGAAGAAATATCTTTCGGAAGCCCCTTGAGCATAAGATCGAATCCGGATGCGATACAGACTGCGCCTGCGTCGATTGCCTCGGGGATTCTGGCCTGTGTCATGCCGCCGGTAAAAAAGAACGGACAAAATCCATGGCTTGGCGCCGCCCTGGCTTTCCGGACTAGGGACAAATCTTCGACAATCTTGATTATGTGTGCGCCATCCCTGAGCATGCGAAACGCTTCATTGGGCGTATATGCACAAGGCACGAGAAGATGGGTGTTGCTGTATTTACTGATAGTTTCAGAGGAGAATTCAAACATTGAAATAAATCCGTGAACCCCGCATCCGGCTAACTGTCCAAAGGTCATCAGCTGAGGATTATTCCGGTGGAGCTGCTTGATTATGCGCTCGGAATCCAATACGCTGCCGACCAGGATCTTCATGTCCGGACAGGAAGCCGGGAGGGATGGAATGACTTCATGCGCATCCTGACGGCGCAACGTATATTCTATGGCTTTGACTCCGGCCTTCCGGCAAGCGTCAAGAAGCATGCCGGTATCCCAGTCATCCTTCACGAAAATCGGCATGAATCCCTGTTTGTATACTGCAGCGTATGTTTCAAATAATTTCTGCATTTTAATTTTTCCGATATTGAATATTGTATTAATACACATTATATATAATCCTACAATATATTTCAAGGGTCTTGCGATATTATTTTCAAATATCATATTAGTATTGTTACTGTCGCATTTATCGATAATTTAGATTGCAGGAGTATGGGAATGTCCACCAATAATAAATATTCCGAAGTGTTGGAAAAGTTGGAAATACGGATCAGCTCGATGGCGTCGAACAGCAAACTGCCCACATTCCGTGAACTGATGCGCGAGTATTCAATCAGCCAGAGCCCGCTGGACACAGCACTCAAGATTCTTGAGGAAAGAGGCATAGTAAGCAAAATACATGGCAGCGGCATTTATGTATGCCCGCAGCCCGGCAAGCCGCAGACCCGCACGATAGGCCTGGTGACTGGCGACTTCAGCGACAACTTCTATCCTGTTGTAATAAGGATCTTGGAAAAAGTGATTGCGGCGGCCGGATACCGGTTGCTGCTTTGCCATTCGCATAAGGATTTGGAAAATGAACTGGCGATTTTAAAATCGCTGAGGGGTAAAATTGACGCCTTGATCATATTCCCATACACCCTGCACTCGGTAAACCCAGAATATCTGGCTTATTTCAATAAATTCAGTCGACACCACAACGTTCCTGTCATTACAATAAATGTGCCATTGAACGGCATCAACTCCAGACACGTCGCCTTTGACGAATACAACTGTTTTCAAGGTATTCCCAGAAAGCTGGTCAATAAATATCCTGAGGCTCAGGTCTTCTACATGGGACGCATGGGTAGCCATACCAATACTCTGAGGATGTCTGGATTCAAATCCGAGATCTCCAGATTGAACCTTAAGAACAAAGTCATCTACATCAATGCCGATCCTGTGGAATCCGAACCAATCATGCTCATAGGTGCCATCATACAGAAAACTCAGCCGGAAAAGCTGCTGTTCTTCAACGCTTTTCCTGAAGCGCTCAACCCCCTCGTCAAATTCCTCATCAAAAAGAGAATAGATATTCCGAAACGGGCAATTATCGTCAGTGTCGTCGAAGAGGATTATGTGGCGGACGAAAATGTTCCAATCATCAGACTGGTCAAGCCAAATATCGAATTCGGGGAAAATGCCGGAAAGATAGCCCTTTCCGCAATCCGCAAAGGGGGGGCGGGCACCATCCTCGACCCGCCTATGAAAATACCAGTCATAATTCCTGCAAAACTGAAACTGAAATAACCTTCATAAATCTGAAGGGAAAAAATGGAGTATAAATATGGCTGTCTTAAGAATGGGACCTGTTAACGCTGCGACTCCGACGCCGCTCAATGCCGATTACAGTCTCGACAAATCCTCCGCTAAAAAACTCTGCAGACGCTGGATTGACATGGAGCTGGATGGCGTGCTGCTCCTGGGCAGCATGGGTGAAGGCACCATGCTTAGCGATCAAGCACGCAATGACTTTGTCGAACTTGCCCTAGAGGAGGCTGGAGACAGACTGACCATTTACGTCTGCACCGCCGATTCGTCGACGGCCCGGGCCAAAGAGCGCGCCCTCCGTTACGCCAGGATGGGCGCCCCATGCGTGGTTCTCTGTCTTGCGCCTAAACTCAGCCCAGGCCAGGCGGTCAAGGAAGTCAAGGAGATCGCGGAGGCATGCCCTGTCCCCTGCGCCTACTATGACAATCCTGATCACAGCGGCAGCCCCTTGGTGCTCAACGAAATGCTCGATATACTCAGCCATCCCAACATCAAGGTCTTAAAGGATTCCAGCGGAAACGCATTGATCGGCAAAATGATCGCTTCGCCTGAGTTCCACCCGAAAGGTGTTTTCGTTCTTGATGGCAATGAATATCAAACGACAAGTAGCCGCATTCTCGGATATGAGGGTGTCCTGCATGGAGGAGGCGTGATGACCGGAAAATGGATCCGCAGGATATGGGATCTTGCGGGTCAAGGCAGGATCACCGAAGCCGAGGAGCTGGACCGCCACAAAGCAATGTTCCTGGCCAAAATATACAATCGGTTCAGTCGTCCATTGCAGAATGCCGCCGGTCAGAAATATTGCCTGCACCTGCTGGGGTGCGGCGACGGACTCAGCATGGTCAATGGGCAGTCACTTGACGATGCAGGCCGTACACGTGTCAAGTCGGCAGTGGATGAATATCGAGAGTTCCTCTCCTGAAAGAATCGACTCTTTACTATAAGCCCAAAAAGATGATCAAAGGGTACTTCCCCGGCTACAGACCAGAAGGTTTTGGTCCTGCCTGGAGTTCTTTACGCACTACGCCAATCTGTACTCAGGAGGGTCGTATAACGGGCTTGAGATCCTTACAATCGCGATTGGACGGCTTAATAAGTTTTACGGTGACAGGATAGAGTGGATGACTGGCGTTGAAATATGCAAGAGGTTTGCCGAATAGCCTGGAAATGGGCGAGAACGTCGGCATCATGTTCCACGAGCCACGTGATTTTTCAAAACAAACAAATAAGGAAATAAGTATGACACAGAAGAAGCAGGCGATTTGATGGTTTTTTCCGTCTTTACTGGAACCCCGCGACGGGGCCATGGGGAAAACTGATTGATTTCGGCCATGACCCTGTGCTCACATGGAAGGCAATTATAGACTGGGAGGCGAAATTGAAAGTGAATTATCTGATTCCTAGAATTGAACCGTATGCGAGTGATCGCGTTTATAATCAATGGGGATTTCACTACGTCTGTCATTTTCCCGATGATCCGTCAGCACGCTTCAACACGCCGTTCGGCATTTCCTCGGTAGACATGCAGGCTCCATATTATAATCCGAAGGGTTACTGGAACGGAGGCATCTGGCCCGTCATGCAGTGGTATCTCTGGCGCGGGCTTCTAGAATCAGGTGAACCGGCGCTGGCACGGAAAATAGCCGAGACGATTCTTGGAACATGGAACCGGTACTTTGAAAAGGAGCACTACCTGGGCGAACACTTCATGATCGCTCCCGAGCAAATGAACGGTGCGGCAAATTTCGGAGGGCTAAGTGCCATTCTCGTCCCAATGCACGCAGCCTATTTCTCCGCCTACCAGATGACGACATGCTACGATGTCGTCATCCTGAACCAGTCCGCAGACCATGCTAACGACACACTGTCTTTCCAGCTCAGCGCGCCGTTTCTGACGGCTTTATCTCACGATCTCCTAGTCAACATGGGCAAGGGCGGGACACGGTATGATTTGATTGTCAATGGAAAATTCTTCGGAGAGTTTGTTTCAGATGAATTCGGACACATGACCATTCGCCTCCCGCGTCCGTCGGGAATGGATAATGTGTTGGTGAAACCGGCAGCACCGGCGAGGGAGACCGGACAATGACGAATACCCCATCTGCTCCTCCTCCAGTTGTCGAAACTATCGGTGGTCACAAAGTTTATCATTGCGGAACGTTGACCTACACAAAAATGGGGCTGCTTGCGATATTCGCATGGCTGCTCTGGGGGGATTTCTGTTTTACGCTGATGGAATCGGTCGTGCCGAGCGTACTTCCCCTGAAGCTGAAAGACCTCGGATGCTCAAATTGGCTGATGGGGATTGTGATGACTACCGTCCCGAGTGTCCTGAATATGACGATCTGTCCCTATGTCAGCTTCAAAAGCGACCGTTACCGCAGCCGCTGGGGGCGGAGGATTCCATTCATAGTATGGACCATGCCTTTTCTCTGCGCGGCACTGGCGCTGATCGGCTGGAGCGATGATATTTCCGAATTCCTGCGCGGGAATTCAGTATTTCTCCAGCAGTATGCCCCTACGACCATAACGATAATCCTGATCGGTGTGTTCATTGCAATGTTCCAGTTCTTCAACATGTTTGTGGGTTCGGTTTTCTATTATCTTTTCAATGACGTTATCCCGCCGCAGTTTCTCGCAAGGTTCACGGGCACATTCCGGATGGTCGGGACTGCAGCGTCGGCGATATACAACTTTTTCATATTCCAATATGCCGAATCCAACATGCGGGAGATTTTCCTAGGCGCGGCAGTCCTCTATTTCTTCGGGTTCGGCATGATGTGTTTCATGATTAAGGAAGGCAAATATCCGCCATTGAAAGAGGAAGAGGCCGGAAAAAGAAGCGGGAGACTGGAGGGGCTCAAGAACTTTTTCAAAGAATCCTTCACTCATAAGATCTATTGGCTGATATTTTTCTTCACCACATTCGGGGCAGTGACCGGTGCCACCGGCACTTTCAACGTATTCTTCTACAAGAATATGGATTTGACGTTGTCGCAGATAGGCAAGATGACTGCAATTACCGGAATCGCATCGCTCTTGGCGATGTATCTCGCCGCCATTTACATTGACCGTTGGCACCCGTTGCGGGTGACCGCCTATATGGCGGTTTTCACAGTAGTCGGGAATTTCATGAACTGGAAATGGGTTTTCATCTCGCTTCCCGGTGAATACTTTTTCTGGCTGACCTTGGGCGTAGGTGTAATTACAGCTTTTGCAGGGGCGATCGGGGCTGCCGGAAACTTGCCGCTGTTCTACAGGATATTTCCCAAATCCAGATTCGGGCAGTTCTGTTCGGCCCAATCCATTGTCAGATCCATTTTCACCTTGTGTTCCGGTATTCTCGCAGGCCTGTATATTGATACTGTAAAATACTTTGCAGGCGGCTCCGATTTCGCATATCGTTTCATTTTCGTGTGGCAGACTATCGGAAGCGCCGTATGCGCAATCGTCATCGTCATTGCATACCGTGAATGGTACCGGCTGGGTGGCGATGCGCATTTTCATCCGCCCGCCACATGGAATCCGAAAGGCTTTGAGGAGATGCAGGTCATTCCCACGGTTGGACCGCAGGTGCGCTGGCTCGATATTTCCTTTAAGCTGTTCAATGCGATCATGGTGGTGTCCGTATTCGGGATTCCCATGTTGATGTGCTGGATGTATTACAAGCACTCCATGGTTGCGTTCGAGTGGCACGCCTGGCTTCTTTTTCCAATGTCGGTCATTGCCTGGATTTACTGGAAGCTCGTGGAGAAGGGCATTCGCCGGGACATGCAAAGATCCCTCAACAACGAACCTCTCAGGAACGGGATTCCGCATCACGGAGTATTCATCTTTGTCGCCGGCAAGTTCTTCCTGGTGCTGGGCCTGTGGTTCGTACAGGTCGTGGTGACTGTCAACCTGCACATGGAATTGGGTGCGATCATCTTCACTGCTGCGAACATAGCAACTGATTTCCTGCTGATCGGAGGAGTACAGATACTTTGCCGCATCGAACGCGGATTCTCTACGACACTCAATGAAAACCTCTCATAGGCAAATCAAGACAATGCAGGTAATTTCAAAACTCGAAAAACGGTTTTGACAAGCCCTGGTCGCCTTTGGCGCCGCCTGTCGGCGTCCCGATACAAAGGCAGTACGATCCTCAGGGCGCAGAGGCAGTCGAACACTTGCAAATGCCCTGCGTCATAATGCAGAAGGAGCTCGGTATAGAGAAAAGAGCGTATGAAATCCTTCAGATTTTAAACTTGACCCTGTTCGAAAAAGCGTCTTTGAAAGAATTACTTTTGAGCGTAAATGTGTCAGAAAACAAGAGTGATAGTTGCAACCAGTTGCTGTTGTTCAACTAATATTGGGACACTACTTATTTTGTGTATTTAACCACTCAAAATGAAAACTAACCTAAAATTATATACATTTTATTTGCATTCCCGAGTCGTGAAAGTTAGAGTTCCATAGTTTTTCACGAATATCTCCTTTCCGTGCACTTTGAGCAGTTCACAGTCTGGAGATATTCCAACTGTTTCCGCAAAAGTCAAACCTTGCCAGTCTCCCCGGCTAAACCGGGGGTTTACAGGTAAATCAGACGAAGAAAGGATGTCAAAGAAATGAATCTTGGTATTATAACAGAATACATATGGAGTGCGCAAAATGGCTGATAAATTAAAACTTCTTCTTGCCGGTATCGGCGGATACGGTGCCGGTTATGTTATGGCTACAATGGGCATGAAGGATGAGATGGAGATTGCAGGCATAATCGACCCCTATGCGGATAAAAGCAGTGCTTTCGATTCCGTTAAGGATCTGCCGGTTTTTAACACCATAGACGAATACTTCGATGCAGGCAACACTGCAGAGGCAATTGTAATTTCAACGCCAATTCAGCTTCACTGCCAACATCTATGCGCAGCACTTAACCATGGCCTGCATGTTTTGTGCGAAAAGCCTTTGTGCGCTTCACTTGAAGAAGCGCAGACAATTATAAAGGCTTCCAAGAATCACCCGGACCAAAAGGTGTTAATTGGCTTCCAATGGTCATTTTCTCCCGCTATTCTTGAAGCAAAAAAACAAATTCTTTCAGGCGTTTTCGGGAAACCGCTTTCAATGAAAGTCATTGTTCGCTGGCCGCGTGCGTTCAGCTATTATGAACGCAACGATTGGGCAGGGAGAAAAAATGACAGCAAGGGCAACTTTGTTGGCGACAGCATTATTTCAAATGCTACAGCCCACTATCTCCATAACCCGTTGTTTATGCTTGGCGACAGCATGGGGCTTTCCGCGGAACCCCTAAAAATCGAGGCGGAATGCTATAAAGCTTATGATATAGAAACTTTTGATACCGCCTTTGTCCGTCTGAGTGTTCCAAATAAGCAGGGAAGTGAAACAAAGGTGTTTATCGCTGTTTCACACTGTTGTGAAGAAAATGTTAACCCCACACTTGAATACACTTTTCAAAACGGCAGAATGTGGTGCTCCGGCGATGATAGGCTGCACGGTGAATTAAACGGGGAACCAAATGAGTTCGGCATAATAGGTTCTAACCTGGGGTATTACAATAAGCTTATTTGGCTGTGCAAGTGTGCACGAAATGGAGCGGAATCGCCTTGCAATGCGTTAACAGCGTTACCGGAGCTTAAGACGGCAAATTATATTTTAAAACACATAGCAGTGAAACATTTTGAAAAAGGCAATGTTGAAGAATGCACAGCGCCGATGAATGAGAAAAGACTGAAAGTTAATGGTCTTGACGCTGTTATGAAGGATTGCTATAATACAATGTTGTTGCCTTCCGAAATTGAGACTGCTTTATAAAAACATAGTTTGAAAAATATAAAACAAGCACAGAGTCATCCCACAGGATGACGGATGGATGGAGGGATTGTTGGATGAATGGTTACAATAAGGGTCAGACTCCCTTTATTGACTACAAAGATCCTTCAATTCCGAATACGTTGCATACGGCCTTTCAACGTCTTCAGGAGAGAAACTGCCTCTGACCCTCAAAAGCTGCTTCTGATCCTTTCGGCTCGGACACCCCGAATCATCCGATGGGGCAGGAGCCTCGCCCTCCATTTTTATCCGCCTAGGCGGATGGAGGGTCGTGCTCCTGTCCCTCATAGCTCACAGAGCGACGTGGGATGTCAAACCCGTTTCTTGCGTTTTGAAATTATCTCTTCAGTCTGCTTTTTTTTCAACGGACCATCTTCTCCCCTATTCCGCATAGCAGTTCGGCCTCGACGCCGGCGATGGAAAATTCCTTTATATTCTAGGCGAAGTCTAGGTTTTTTAGAGTCGTCCGGGAATGAAACGTCAACGTTCAGCTACAATATCGGCAATCACCGATTTTATATAGTGCAAATCCTCTATGGCATACCATTCGCGGTCGCCGCCGCGCGGAGCTTCAATGCCTATCGGCCCCTTGTAACCGGAAACCTTGAGGGCCGCGATATACTCCCTGTGGTTTATTTCACCCTGCGACAATGCTGTCGGCATTCTTTTATTTTCGGTGCCGGGAACAGCCATGGAATTCTTGAGATGCGTATAATAAAGCGTCTTGCCGACGTGTTTTATCGTATCTGAAAGGGGAAGGATGTTCTTGCTGTCGAAGTAGACGGCATTGCCGTAGTCGAGATTGACCCCCACGCCCGGACTTCCTATCATGTCGACGAGTTTTTTGGCAGCCTGAGGGGTGTCATGCAAATAACCCATGTGTGTTTCAAAGGCGAACCTGAACTTATTCTCCTCGGCGAAACGACCGAGCACCTTGTAACCTTCAACGGCCTGCTTCCATTGCGCCTCGGTCGCAATGAAAGAACCGTGCTTCTGATAATCCACATAGGGCACATCCTTCGCGATGAGACTCCCGGAAAAAGCGTTGACCACCGAGAGGGGGAAACGTTTCAATGCGGATTTGAAAAAAACAATCGCCTCCTCGACTTCCTTTTCCCTTTTCGAGGCGTCAGACTGCATAAGGTCGGCCGTGGGATAACCGAAAAGGACGTATTTCAATCCGTGTTTCTTGCTGCCGGCGGCAAGGTCGTCAAGATATTTCTCCTGGCTTTCATATTTCAACACCGTGGAAACCCTTCTGAATTCAACTCCGTCAAAACCCCACGCCACGGCCTTACGGCAGATTTCGTCAACGGTCTGGCCCTGTTCACAATAATTCACATGCATTACAATCGGATTGTTCATTTCCCTGTCCATTCATTAATATTTGAAAGATTCCTTGAGTGTGAACGTTAAGCTGGATATTTCGCCTCATAAGTAGGGCGGTTTTAAAACCGCCAACCAATCGTCGGGTTAAAACCAGACATACTTTCAATGACATAGCCAGCCGAATAAATCCCCAGATCAACGGCTACCCCTACGTCCACGTCTACGGTAATCAGAAGGATTGGGAAATCAAGAAAAATCATTGAAGGTTCCCTAAAGAAATTCCGCATTGAACTGTTTCTGCCCGTCAGCCCTTGATTATTTACAATGTCCGGGTTAGCTTTCGCGTATTATACACTGTATCACTTTGATGTTTAAAAATGGAGCCATTCTGATGGAATATGAATTGAATACCGTGGAGGCGCGAGTTCTGGGCTGCCTGATGGAGAAGCAGTTTACGACACCCGACACATATCCGCTCACCCTGAATTCGCTCAACCTCGCCTGCAACCAGAAATCCAACCGCGACCCGGTGATGGAACTTGATGAACAGATAGTATTACGGACGCTCGACAGCCTTCGAGATAAGAAGTTGATAGAAATGGTCAGCATGGCGGGAAGCCGGGTGATGAAATACAGGCACCAGGCCGACCGCGCACTTGGACTCGAATCACAGCCGTTGGCACTGCTCTGCGAACTGCTCGTGCGAGGTCCGCAGACCGCAGGAGAACTCCGGGGACGGGCTGCGCGCATGTGTTCGTTTGACAATATTGAAGCGGTTGAACAGGTGCTCGGAGCACTGACATCACGGAGTCCGGAACCGCTGGCGATGCTTCTGCCGCGCCAGCCAGGGCGCAAGGAGCCTCGTTATGCACACCTGCTTTCCGGCGCATTGAGCGCCGATGAACTCGCCGCAATGACGGCTAATCCGGCACCGGAAAAAGCCAGGATTACTCTCCAGGCGGAAAACGAACGCATTGAAAAACTCGAATTGGAACTGGCCGCGCTCCGCCAGGATGTGGCCGCACTTCAGATCCAGCTCTGCGAACTTCGCAAATCACTGGAGCAATAAAATGATTTTCGTGAGCGACAGAATTTCCATACCTGAAAACGAAGTTGAGGAAAAGTTTGTACGGGCGTCCGGTCCGGGAGGACAGAATGTCAACAAAGTCTCCACATCGGTTCAGCTCAGGTTCAACGTCGTCAAATCCCCGTCCATCCCCTTCGATATTAAGTCAAGGATGTTCCGCCTGTTCAGGAACAGGATAAACAACGACGGATTCATTGTCATCATTTCCGACAAGTTCCGGACACAGCTCCAGAACAGGGAGGAAGCACAGCGCAAGCTCGTGGAATTCGTGAAAAGCGCCACTGTCGTCCCTAAATTCCGCAGAAAAACAAAAGCGACCTATTCATCAAAACAGAAACGCATGGAATCCAAACGCAAAAACTCAGATGTGAAAAAATACAGGCGTGTCAATGACAGTGAATAAATATTCCCGACAGGAATATTTATGAACAATATCTGTTTTTCGGACGAAAAACAGATATACTTACACCATGAAAACACGTATTCTTTTAACTCTGCTGCTCCTCTTCTCATTCATATTTCTTTCGCCTGCGAAAGAAATATCCGTCATGACGTACAACCTTTGCAATTATTTTGTGGCGGATGAAACCGGAAAACCAAAGATCGACGATTCAAAAAAAGCCCTCATGGGAATGATAAAAACGGCGGATCCGGATATTCTTTTTGTTGTCGAACTCGGCGGTGCAAAATCCCTCGAAGACCTTATGGAAAACCTGAAGTCCGCAGATTGCAAAGATTATATATTTTCAGATGAGATGACAGGCGAGGATGAAAGCAGGCACATCGGATTCATATCCAAAATCAAACCTGTCAAAGTCATCAAGAAAGAAAGTCTGTTCTACAGGATAAAGCCCAAAGACAAGGAAAACGGCTATGCCGAAAAAGTCTTCGTCCAACGGGGATTCATGCATCTGGTTTTCGAGTTCGAGGATAATTACCGGCTCCATGTTGTCGGTGCCCATCTCAAGTCCAGGCTGAATCATCCGCGATATATTCAGACAGACATGCGCCGTTACGAGGCAAGACTTCTGAGATATCTTGTCAATGACATCCAAGAGAAAGAGAAGGATGCCAACATACTGGTTGTCGGCGATTTCAATGACATTTATTCTTCAGATCCGCTCATCACAATCCGGGCGCCTGAAAAAACCTTTAAAAATAAGCTGTACGACCTGCGTCCTCTCGACAGCGCGGGCCTGCCGTGGACACACTGGTGGCATTCCGAAGACATTTACGGCAGAATCGATTACACTCTTGCCTCGGCTTCGCTTCTTCCGGAAATAAACTTCGACAAAACAAGAGTCGTCCATCTCAGGGACTATTGGATGTTCGCATCGGATCACAGGCCCGTTTTTGTCACAATAAACACCGAAAACGCGCCCTTGTGGAATAAAAATACCCTTGATAAATATTTCCCGGCAGGTCTGCGTCTGGACAGCTCTAAAGGCATTGCATCCTCGACATATTCTGCTAAAACACCTAGCTCGCCGGAAAATATCTCCGTCTGCTTCCTTGATGCCGGAGGATATTCATCCGCCGATCCGGCAGGTGAAAAAAACGAGATGGTTGAAAACCTTAAAACATCCGGAGCCGAAATTATCGTGCTGTCGGGGGTGAGGGATACCGGCTCAGCCGCGGAAATAAAAAAGAGCCTGCCGGGATATGACTACGCACAGACAGTTGAAAGCTCGGACAAAGGATCTGTCCTCACGGTGATTTCCAAAATCAAACCCGAAAGGTTCGAGGCGCTCACCGATATGAAGTATAAGATTGGCGAAAAGGAAATCCCCGTTTCAAATGGCTTCGCACACGGTGTCTTCAACGTCAATGGATATAAATTCCATCTTGTAGCAGCCGACTTGAAGGACAGGCGGAAACATCCTGAATTCAATCAGACGGACATGCGCCGGTATGAGGCCAGACAGCTCAGATATCTGGTAAATGATATAGTCAAGAAAGAACCGGACTCAAATATCCTGCTCGTAGGGAACCTCAATGACACCTGCGGAATGTCTCCGTTGAAAGAGCTTTACAACCGGAGAAGCGGAATAGAGAAAAGGCTGTTTGACATCAGGCCGCTTGATTCAATGAAAACATCTTGGACTTACTGGAACAGGGAAACCGATGATTTCGAAAGAATCGATTATGCGATGGCAAATTTTCCGATGATTTCCGAGATAATCCGCAAAAAAACCGCAGTCATCCAGACGGATAACTGGAGAAATGCGTCAACACACAGGCCATTACTTATCGGTATCCATTGCAAAGACGCAGAAAAACCTTCAAAGGATGAGCTGGACAAAACCTATCCTTCCTGCATTTATTCCGGGGAAGCCTCCCATTTCGAGGAGGATAGGGAGATCGGCGACAAACCTGAAAGGAAAAAGCCGGCAGATCCGAGTGACGAGTAACAGTTTTTCCCGGTGGGAAAACCTGATTATCCAGGAGGCAATTTCAAAAGCCTGAAAATTCCTGAATGAGGGGAATGAAAAACCTTTTAAGGAAAGGTTCTTCCCTTCCCCTCACCCCAACCCTTTCCAAACCTGTCTGCCCTATAAGGCAATTGCAAGATAAAAACCATGGCATATTCGCCTGTGTTAAGCTGATTGCATTGATGGAATTGCGAATTTTAACGGAGGGCGGACTTTCCAGTCCGCCAACTCGCGGGTAAGAAAACCCACGCTCCTTTGAAAGAGGAACGCGTCAGCGGAGTGACGCGGCCACAGTCCGCCTATGCGGATAGTCACGTCACTCTGCTGACGTGCTCTTAGATTGCGATTTAGTATTACTTTCCTGTACGCGTTCCAGCTTCGATCATTTCCTTGACGTCAGGATTTTTTGCGAGATCCGCAGGCTTCAGACCTTCCTTGTTTTTGACACTGGCGTCCGCTCCATTGTCAAGGAGTAATTTCACCATGCCCTTGTCGCCTTTGACTGCGGCCTTGTGCAAGGGGGTGTCACCTTTGTTGTCAGGCGTGTTTAATTCCACCTTGTTTTCAATCAGAAATTTCGCGGCTTCAATCTGACCGGCTGAAACTGCTTTTGAGAAAGGGGATTCTCCCCTGACATTGCTCTTCCAGGCCAGGGCGCCGGATTTCTTCAAGAGAAGCTCAAGAGTTCTCACATCTCCGGATTGGGCGGCTTTGTGGAGGGGAGTGTCTCCATAGATGTTCGCAAGTTTGACATCGGCGTTCATTTTGACAAGGAACTCCGCAATCGGATACTGATTTGCGGACACAGCATTGAAGACGGGAGCGTGACCGAACTTGTCCTGTCTGTTCAGAAGTTTCGGGAACGTTGAAATCAGCGAATCTACATGTTCAAGGTTGCCTGCCCTTATGTCTTTCAACAGTTCTTCAAATGCATCATCCTCGTTTAATCCGGGATGCAGATTTTTTTTATTGGAGATCGCCTCTTCGGCCGGTTTGGCTTCTTCCGCTTTCACAGGTTCGACAGTTTCTTTTACCTGTTCGGGGGCTTTCACCTCCTCAGCCTTCTTGACTTCCGCAGTAGTTGCCTTCGCTTTCTTCACAGGTTTCATATCGTCAAAATCCTCTGCAGCCAGACTAATTGCGAATAACAAAATAGCCGGGACGAGTAGCATTCCTAGTTTTTCCTTCATACTGTTCTTCCTTATTATTTTATAAATTTTTCGCAGAAAAATTTATCCTCTAAAAATAAAATATACGGCGCCGATCAGGCACAGTCCAGCCCATAGATAATTGAGCTTCATCCCTTCCTGCATGTAGAACACCGAAAATGGGATGAATACCGAAAGGGTGATCACTTCTTGGATTATTTTCAGCTGTCCAAGCGTCAGGGCCGTGTGTCCGATCCTATTTGCGGGAACCTGTAGCATGTATTCGAAAAATGCTATCCCCCAGCTGATCAGCGCGGCCACAAACCATGGCTTGCTATTCAGATGTTTCAGATGACCATACCAGGCAAACGTCATGAAAACATTCGACAGGGTGAGAAGGATCACGGTTCTTACAAAAACTGACATGTCGGATTATCTCCACCTAATTTCCATGTTAATTTTTCCGCAACGGAAAAATTTTCTGTACGATCAAGAAGTCATCATGGTTCAAGAACTTTGTAATTGTTCTTTTTAAAATAGGAAACTATCTTTGAATCGCCTGTAATGAGACTTGCTCCTAGGTGTATTGCTGTTGCGGCCATGATCCGATCTGCAGGGTCGCCATGGAAAACACCAGGCAGTCTGCAGCTTAGACAGGCGATTTCAGGGCTTATATTCACGGTTGAAAAACCCGGGACTTCAAAAGTCCTGTTCATCCAGCTTAGGCAGTCGCGACTAAAGGAAATTCTCCCCTTTGACTCAAGCATGGCAAGCTCCCAAAGACTTATCTCTGATATTCTCAGAGAGGAACTGGAGATCGCAGATTTTATATTTTCCAGAACAGGAGAGCCTACTAAATTGGCGCTTCCTTCAAAATACCAAATCCACACATGGGTGTCCAGAAGAACAATATCAGTTTTCATCTGCTTCCCATTTCTCTCCAGTGGATTTTACAATGTCACCTTTTATGCTGACAGACCCCTTCAGCATTCCAAAGAAACCTGTACTTTTCTGTTCACACGGAACGATTTTAGCTACGGGCCTTCCGTGCTTTGTGATCACAATTTCCTGATGGAATTTGCTCACGTCGTCCATAACCCTCAGACATTTAGCCTTGAATGTTCCTGCTGCCATCTGCATATTCTAATTCTCCTAATTATGACCATAATATTATGACCACAATTGAAAATATCAAGGTTTTGAGAAATCTTTCAAATATATTACACGTTAATTTTTCCGTCCCGGAAAAATTTTCACATTATGTTTATTTAACGCCCTCACTGCGGCAAGCCTTATCGCGGCGAAGAGGCTGCCGGTGTCAGCCTTGCCCTTCCATGCAATGTCAAAAGCGGTACCGTGATCAACACTTGTCCGGATTATGGGAAGACCCAGAGTGGAGTTCACCCCCTTATCAAAAGCGAGCATCTTGAAAGGGATATGCCCCTGATCATGATACATCGAAACTATCCCGTCAAATTTTCCCCTTATCTCCCTTATGAACAGCGTATCCGGAGGAAAAGGGCCTTGGATGTCTATCCCTTTTTCCCGTATTTGCCGAAGAGCTGGAATGATCATCTTAATTTCCTCTTTGCCCATATACCCGCTTTCGCCAGCATGAGGATTTAATGCGGCGCATGCGAGTACGGGTTTATTGATCCCCTCCTGCCGTATGGCTTCATAGAGAAGCTCAGTCACTTCGATTATCCGTTCCATTGTCAGAACCTTGGAGACTTTCTGGAGGGGAATATGAGTTGTCGCAAAAACAACCCTCAGATTTCCCGAAGACTGCATCATTGCGAAGTTCGCAGTCCCGCAGAGTTCGGCGACAAGTTCGGTGTGGCCTGTGAACGGTATTCCCGCCTTATTGATCGAGGCTTTGTTTACAGGCGCAGTCACCAGCGCGTCCATTTTACCTGACAGGACATCTTTCGTAGCGCAGATAATGGCGTTCCAGGCTTCAATCCCGCAACGGGGATCTGTTTTTCCGACAGGCACTTTTGAGAACTTCAGGTCACCTGTGTCTACGATTTTAATTTTCTTGTTTCCTGCGAACTTCGCAGATGCTTTCCCGATAATGTCGGAACAGCCGTAAATGGTGATGTCGGCGATTTTGCGGAGTGCGGCATTTGTAGCGGCGCGGACAGCCAGCTCCGGCCCGATTCCGGCCGGATCACCCACGGTCAATGCTATTTTTGGAAGATCTTTCATACATTACCCAATAAATTACCTATTGCCCAATAGACTCTTCCACTTTGCGTGTTTGCCTCGCCCGACACACTGGATTTTTCCCTGCGCCCGCATGTCGGATTTGCACCTCAAAAGACACACAGCCAGAGCACAGTCATACGACGTGCCAAGTGACTGTGCTATTTTAACGTTAAGGAATTTCAAAGTTTGTAAACAGGCGACGCCTGTTTACCAGTTCATGATTTTCGCGACATTGGGGATATAGGGTTTGACTAGCTGCTTGATCGCCAGTGCGTATTCGCGGATTTCCAGCTGGGCGTGATCGCTGTCGCGAAGTTCGAGGAAATGAATCAGGTTGTTGAGGTCTACTGTCCCCCAGAAAGTGACCATCATGCTTTGCGGAAGCACCATGCGGGCCTGTTCCCTGCAGACGCCTCCGTCCAGGAGCTTATTGTACAAATCCAGGGAATTCCTGTTATGGTCAATCATCATTTTCCTGTATTCCTCATCATTGAAATTCTCATCGACAACGGAAGCCTGCCGGTTGCTCTCGGCCTGTTTCCTGAGTTTTGACGGGGTGAAGAATTCAAGATCTATTTCCGTATAGCGTCGGGAGATCTCGTTATATGACCAAGTACGGTGGCGATGCCACTGGGCGCGGACAAAAAGCGGACAGTGTATGCTGAACGTGAACACGATGTGCTCCATTGTGCTGCTATGCTTGTTTTCAAGAAGGTACTTGAGGAGGACGACGTCTTTTTCGTCCATGCTGTCCTTCAGTTTTCCAAACGAGACGCGGGCCGCATTGACTATGGTTGCTTCGGTCCCCATCTTGTCTATGAGGCCGATCCAGCCCTGACCGTCCAGCACTTTCACATGTTCTTTTGGAGGGACGTTGATATGCTGCATAAAATTATTCCTGTATTAAATTAGGCGGCCAAAGACCGCAACTCAGAATATCCAATAACCAACACGGAATATCCAATCTCCAAGTTAAGATTTTCCAGAAATTAATTCCGATGGAAATTGGAAATTGAGTGTTGGATTTTGAATGTTCATAAACTTTGAAATTCCTTAGCCATAAATTTGAAAACATCAGATGGGAAATCTTAACACCGGTTCGTATAATATTCAAGGGAACTACGGGAATCAGTTACCAGTAATCAGCGCCCGACTGCGGAGGGCGCAGTTTTATCAATAAGAAACTTTTAAAGGCACACACTAAAGTGCCACGTGAGTCACGTTCCACGTGTCAACGTGGTCACGTGATGAACTCCAAATTTTGGAGTCCAGCCTTTCTTGTCCGCCGTAGCATCTCAGCGAAGGAGGAAGGCTGTTCTTTAGACACGCTAAAGCTGTGAACTCCAACATTAAGTTTTCAAAGGAGTTATCAGTAATCAGTTATCGGTTATCGGTTATCGGTTATCGGTTATCGGTGAACAATTGTAAATTTGAATTTGAAAGATAGATTAGGAAATTCGAAGCACGAAGCACTAAATTCGAAGTTTAAAAATTTCGAACAATTGATTTTAGTGTCTTTTTGTTTCGAGTTTCGTATTTCCATATTATCAAAAAGTTCGGGGGATTGATGAAGGACAAGGTGAGAAGAATATCCAGGGCCACAGCCGCAAGGCTTTCCGAGTATCTGCTTATCCTGGAACAGCATCTAAAGAACGGCAGGGATACGATGTCCAGCAAGGAGCTTGCAGATGTCTATGGCAATACCGCTAGCCAGGTCAGGCAGGATCTTTTCCAGATCGAAAACACCGGAAGGATAAGACACGGATACAATGTAAGAACCCTCACAGCGGCCATACGCGAGAAGCTAGGCATTGAAAAGACGACAAATCTCGTCATCATCGGTTGCGGTAAACTGGGATCCGCAATCGCGGAACATGTCCCCTTCTCGTCATACGGAATGAACCTCAAAGGTATTTTCGACAATGACCCTTCGATTGTCGGGACAGAGGTCAGCGGGCTTGCCGTTGAAGATATCAAGGCTTTGGAAAAAGCCATCAGGGAAAGGAAAATTTCCATGGCGGCTCTGTGTGTCCCACCGACTGCGGCACAGGAAGTTGCCGACAAGCTTTTCGCCGGAGACGGGATTAAAGGTATTTTAAACTATACGCAGCTGAGGCTTAAAGTTCCTGCGGGAATCGTGGTCAAGGACAGTCAGATCGTATGTTCCTTCATGCAGCTTGCGTTTTTCAGCAATCAGGAAAACAAAAAATGAAATTTGTAGAAAAAGACGAACTTTACCCCCTTCTTTTCGACCCTATTTATGTGGACATTGTATGGGGTGGCAACCTTCTGAGCGAACACCTTAAAAGGAATATTCCCAAGACAGTGGTGCCGATCGGTGAATCCTGGGAGATTTCCGACAGGGAAGGCGCCGAAAGCGTTGTTTCAAACGGCCCCATGAAGGGAATTTCAATAAGGGATCTCATCAATCACTATGAAAAAGCTCTGGTGGGAAATGTTTTCCAGGGCGGAAGATTCCCACTTCTCGTAAAGCTGATAGATGCGGGCAAGCGACTTTCCCTGCAGGTTCATCCCGATGAGCGCGCATGTGAAAAAACAAAGGGCGCCCAGCCCAAAACCGAAATGTGGTATGTGATCGCATCCAAGCCGGGAGCCAAAATAATAGCCGGACTGAAATCAACCTGCACCCAGAGGCGTTTCATTGACAGCATTCATTCAAGCGAAATAGAAAACTGCCTTCAGGTTTTCACCTCGGTTCCGGGTGACGCCTTTTTCATAAGCGCGGGAAGAGTCCATGCGATCGGAGGAGGAAGCCTCCTTCTCGAAATCCAGCAGAACAGCAACACCACATACAGGATAAGCGACTGGGGACGACTCGGATCGGACGGGAATCCCCGCGAACTGCACGTTGAAAAGGCTCTCGACTGTGTTAATTTCACAGACAGGACTTCGCCGCGGATAGCCGGAGTTTCAGGTTTCTCCGACCACAACAGGAAATTTCCGATAATCAACAGATGCCCGTTTTTCCGCGTAGACGACCTCAGACTTGCGGAAAGATGGCCGGACAGCACCGACGGAAACAGTTTCCACCTGATAACAGCGGTAAACAATCCTGTCACCATAACCAGATATGATATTTCGGTCAAGGTTGACAAGGGAGCCACCTGCATGATCCCCGCATCTTTCGGCGACTACAGCATAATCGTCGAAGAAGGGAAAGAGACAACCGTCATCCGAACCACGCTGTAAATCATAGAACAGCTCTTACGAGCTTAACTACCAACGAAATTCAAATAAGTGAATTGCATTTTGTTTGTAGTTAATGCCGTAAGGCATGTGCATTTTATGAAATTACTTCCCGGGTTCCGGCTTCGCCTTTTCTTCGGGCTTTTTCGGCATCACAATATTGATGTGAAGTTCGCGCAACTGGCGCGGTTCTACTTCGGATGGCGCGTTCATCATGAGATCCTGAGCCTGCTGGTTGAACGGGAACGCAATCACTTCACGGATATTGGGTTCGTCCGCAAGAAGCATCACTATCCTGTCAACTCCGGGGGCGATTCCACCGTGTGGCGGCGCTCCGAGACGGAACGCACTTATCATTCCTCCAAATCTTGTCTCGACAACTTCCTTGCCGTAGCCGGCAATCTCGAAAGCCTTGTACATTATTTCAGGGCTGTGATTCCGTATCGCCCCGCTGGAGAGTTCAACGCCGTTGCAGACAATGTCATACTGGTACGCAAGTATGTCGAGAGGATTTTTTTCGAGCAGCGATTTCATGCCACCCTGCGGCATTGAGAAAGGATTGTGGCTGAACATGACCTTGTTCGTCTCCTCGTCAAGTTCGAACATCGGGAAGTCGACAATCCAGCAGAACTTGAACACATTTTTGTCAATCAGGTTCAACCTGTTGGCAAGTTCAGTCCTTACGACACCACCTATTTCGCATGCCTTCTTTTCCTTGTCGGCGATGAAGAACATAGCGTCGCCGTCCTTGATGTCCCATATCTGCTTGAGGGCGTCAAGTTCCTCACGCTTCATGAATTTGACAATTGGACTTTTCTCCTGTCCGTTTTCCCAGACAATATAGGCAAGCCCTTTCGAGCCGACAGACTGAGCAAACACAATCATGTCATCATAGAATTTACGCGGCTGACCTGCAATGCCCCTCACAGCGATGGCTCTCACCACTCCGCCATTTTTGACAACCCCGGCGAACGCATTGAACCCGCTGTTTTTGAAAACTTCGGAAACGTCTTTTATCTCAAGGGGGTTCCGGAGGTCGGGCTTGTCGGTTCCGTATTTCAGCTTCGCCTCTTTGAATGGAATTCTGACATAAGGAGGCATTTCTATTGTTTTGGTGCTGAATTTGGTGAAAATTGTTTTAAAGAGGTCTTCAATCACAAGAAACACGTCGTCCTGAGTCACAAAACTCATTTCCATGTCGAGCTGGTAAAATTCGCCTGGTGAACGATCGGCTCTGGCGTCTTCATCGCGGAAGCACGGTGCAATCTGGAAATACCGGTCGAATCCGGCAACCATCAGGAGCTGTTTGAACTGCTGGGGTGCCTGTGGAAGCGCATAGAATTTTCCGGGGTGGATCCGGCTGGGCACAAGATAATCCCTCGCGCCTTCAGGTGAACTGCTTGTGAGGATCGGGGTCTGATATTCCAGAAATCCGATGTCCGTCATCTTCCTGCGCATTTCCGAAATGACCTTTGAACGCAGAACGATATTCTTATGTATCCTGTCTTTGCGAAGATCGAGGAACCTGTATTTGAGGCGGAGGTGTTCCGGAGTCTGCTCGTCCTGGTTGATCTGGAATGGAATCTGTTCGGCTTCTCCGAGAACTTCCATCTCCTCGGCTACAAGTTCAATTTCGCCGGTCGGTATTTTCGAATTGACAGTCGATTCAGCTCTGGCGACAAGAGGCCCGGTGAAACAAGCAACGGTTTCAACACGCCATTTTTCCAGAGACTGATAGAAATCGCGTTTGGGATCTATTACGACCTGGGTTATGCCGTAATGGTCGCGAAGGTCAATGAATATGATTCCGCCATGGTCGCGGACACTGTGTATCCAGCCGGACAGGCGCACTTTCTTGTCAACATCCGTCTTGCGGAGTTCGCCGCAGGTATTTGTCCTGTATTTGTGCATAAAATTTTTCTCACTTAATTCTAAAATTTTTATATTAATTCCGTTGCAAAAGGTTCATATACTAGCATAAAAGAGGTTTTTTTCTATTGGCATGATTTAAAAAAGTAACTCGGGCTTTCCAGCCCGAGAAATATTTCGGATTAGTGGCTCGGGTTGGAAAGCCCGAGTTACTCAGATATTTGGAACTTGCGAAATTCGCATTAATTAGGCGGCTGGAAGCCGCAACTTTTATGGAACGCCACCCTTCCCGACGCACTCTGTGGCCGGGATCTTCGACTTGGCGGCATCTGTTATTCTGTTATAATGTGATACAGGCGTCTCGCCTGTGTTTTAAGATTAAGGACAAGAACAGGCGAGACGCCTGTACCACATTCTTTTAATCCGAATGGCAAGTTGCCGAAATATTTGGCAAGCTGAGGTAATTTCAAAACTCAAGAAACGGTCGTGACAAGCACGACCCTCCACGCCCGAAACGGGCGTAAACATGGAGGGCGAGGCTTGTCCGAGCCGCAGTTTTGAAATTACCTCAAGCTATTATACTCCTTTATCATGTTAATCCCGTTATCCTGACTGAATATCTGCTTTACAAAAACGTGGTACAGGCGTCTCGCCTGTATATTTACAGGAAGCAGATACGGGAGATGCACTGGTCGAAGCTTTCCTTGCCGCTTATGATGTCAATCTCGACCCGCATGAAATACACTGGGATGTCCCTGCGGTCCAGACGTGGCATCCTGACAGCATCCTTTTCCGTGGTCACGATGAAATCGGCGTCCGCTTTTTGGGAGCTGTTTATGAAGTCGATGATTTCCTGCTGGCGGAACCTATGATGATCTGCGAACCTCTCCCTGTGCACAATTTCTCCGCCTAGGTTTTCCAGAAAGTCTTCAAAGCCTTCCGGACACGCGATCCCGCTCAATGCCGCGATTTTCTTACCCTTGAGGTGCCCGAGATCGAGACGCGCCCCTTTTATGAATACGTCTTCGAGATACTTGGGTTTGTGACAGCACTCGATTATTTCAGCGCGCCTATTGTGTTTCCTTAAAAAATCCTTGAGATGCCTCAGCTGGTTTCCGCCCTTGGACTTGGTGAGGAATATGTAGTCGGCCCGTCGTATGTTTTTTATCGGTTCACGGAGAAGCCCGCGCGGAAGAACATGATGGTTGCTGAAAGGAACAGTGGAATCCACAAGCACGATGTTCAGCCTGGGCTTGAGATCAAGATACTGAAATCCGTCATCCAGGATCAGTGTATCGGCCTCAAATTCCGAAATGGCGTAAAGACCGGATTTGACACGGTCCTTGTCAACAAGGACAATCGCATTCTTCAGGTTTGAAGCCAGCATGTACGGTTCATCCCCGGCCATGCTGGAATTGAGGAGAAGGTTCTTCCCGTCCGAAACAACACGGGGAGGTACTTCTTTCCGTTTTGACGAGAATTTCTCCTTCATCTTTTCAACAAATGATCTGTCCTTGCTTCTGTAACCACGGCTGAGAATCGCGACTTTTCTGCCTTTCTGGCTGAGCGTCCTCGCGAACACTTCGACGACGGGGGTTTTTCCGGTTCCGCCGCAGGTGAGGTTGCCTATGCTGACAACCAGACAGCCCAGCGCCCGGGGCCTTATCACTCTTTTATTGTAGAGCCAATGTCTGAACTGAACCGCCCTGTAATAGAATCTGGAAAGCACAAACAGGAACATTCTCATCCCGACATCAAAGGGGGAATGATGGCGTTCATCAATTATTTCAGTGAAATACTGAAGCAGATTTTCATTGAGTTCGCGAATGGTCATTAAAATGAGCTGCCTGTTATATAAGTTGTTCGTGCCTGGTTACATTCTTTGAAAAAGAACGCGTCTACAGTGACGCGGCTATCCGCCTAGGCGGACTGTAGCCACGGCACTCTGTTGCCGTGCTATTTTTGACTGCAACTCAGCTTTTAGTTATTATAATAATAAAGAGCTAAGATACTTCTGCTTGAACAAATTTTCACTTTGCCAACCCCAATTTTCAGAACAATATAAATGAGTCTGACTTGTAAGAATGCAAAAATGCACTATTCTTATGCGCTTCTTGAAAAGGGAGGTTAGCTCAGTTGGTTAGAGCATCTCGTTTACACCGAGAGGGTCGGGGGTTCGAGTCCCTCACCTCCCACCAGCCTTCGCTCGTAGCGGAGCGGAGAGTGAAGGCTGTCACGCCGAAGATCCCGTGTCAACGGGACGTAGGCGGACAAACCTTCCGCTACGAGACTACGGCTTGGCATGCCATCTAAGGAATATCATTACGTCTATATTTTAATAAGCGAAATAGACAACTCCCGTCACTACACTGGATGCACTGCGGATTTGCAGGAACGTCTCCATAAGCACAACAAAGGAGATGTAACGCATACGGCAAAATATCTTCCTTGGCACATCGAAACCGCGATCCGTTTCTCTTCAATTGAGAAAGCCCGGGAATTCGAGAAGTACCTGAAGTCCGGGTCCGGCCGGGAGTTCGCCAGGAAACACTTCTGACGACCATGGCGAAGCGGGGCCAATCGGCTTCAAACTACACCGTTTCTTGAGTTTTGAAATTACCTCGATCAAGTTATGATTTAAAGTCGTACCAAGGCTAGATAAAGGATTTAATTTAAAAAAAAACCGGATTGCGCATTCTTCAAAAAATTTCCCTCAAAATGGATTTTGAGTAGGCAACATTGCCATAAGTTGCCACAAGCCACAAGGATTAGAAGCCATAAGGGTCAGTCTCCTTCTATTAACTACAAAGATCTTTCACTACCGTCACATGGATGATTGTATGAATGGATTGCCCGCCTTCGTAAAGAAACTACGGCGTGACATGCTGGATGGTTGGGTATCAAAGACATAAGACTAAAAACATCTTAGATAAATTATCCGAAATGCCTTTCCAATAATTCTCATGCATCTTTATGACTTTTATGTTATCTTGAACTCAAACCCACTCATCCACTCATCCAACAATCCAACTTGTCACGCCGTAGCTTCTCTGCGTAGGCGGATCCATCCGTCATCCTGCGGGATGGGTCTGAAGAATAACGGAAAGGGACCGGCAAGCGCCAGCCCCCTCCCGGTTTCCCTGTCATCACTTCATGTCGAAGAGTCCTGCCAGCCGCCGTCAAGCAGTATGCCCAAAGCCAGTCACTGCAATCCGTGAGCCAGGTACATGATTCCATTCTCTCTTCATATCTTCAGGATGTTTTGAAGTATGAGCGGAATCTATCCGCCGATTCGGTTGAACTGATCCTTTCATCGATCATGGGGCAGGTTGGATCGCAGATCAAATATTCACGATTGGCAGAGGGATTGAGCTCATATAAGGTCAGGCAGGCTCTACATGTATTGGAGAAGGCTTTAGTGGTGCATCCGATTCTTTCCAGTTCGGCACAAGGAGTCCCACTTGCGGGAAGCGTAAACAGCAAGGTTCTAAAAGCTGTCTTCATGGATATGGCCCAAGCGGACGTTTGCGCAGTTTACACCTGTTTCTTCAAGCATCCCGAGACTTCAGAGGGTATTGTCCTTCATGCGGGAACTGGAGGCCGACATGACCACATCCATTTCTGTCCGCTGTACGCAAAGTTTTAGCCTGCATAGGACTGTGTTCTTTGCACGAGTTTTTCCCCTCTTCATTGCCATACCCTCTTCTTCACGCTTGTGAACCTCTGCGTCTGCACGTAGATGTCTGTACCGGAAGCGGCTGTATAGGTATTTCTTGCAATTTTCTCAACGCCTTCAATGCCTATCTTTTCAGCGTGCCCGTCGTAAAACCATGTGTTGGCCAGATTGTTATGCCTGAGATGATAACGGGCATAATAGTCGCCAAGTGAGGCAAACTGGCTATCATCTATTGTAAGATAGACCATCTGAACCTGAGAGTTGTTCCTGTTTATTGAGTCGGTCATCCCCATGAAGCTCGAAGGGTCGGGCATGCGCCTTGTAAAAACAAAATCAGTGTTATACCCGTTGTACGCCACCCTTTGTTTGGCATAGCTTGGCAGAGTGTTAAACTGGGGAATGCCATATATGTAATGAGATGCCGTAGTACCGTCCCAGAGGGAAAGGGGTTTATTCGTCGGGCAGCGGAACATGGTATCTGACTTTATATATCCAAGATGGACATAACCGACGCCAGCAGTATTTATTGAAGTTGGAAGCGTTGAGTCGTAGAATGTGCCCCATGAGGCACTTCCGTCGGTCTGCACTACGTAGCCGTTGAAGTCCTCCGCGTACATCAAAAAAGCTCCTAGGCCGTTCTGCTTCAAGTTGTTCATGCAGAGTGAGGCCTTTGCCACATCCTTGGCATTTTTCAGAGCAGGAAGGAGCATAGCGGCGAGTATTGCTATGATTGCTATCACTACGAGGAGCTCAATGAGGGTGAATCTATTGCCTTGTGACCGGCGCCTAATTCCGGTCTCCGCACCCCTTGTTTCCAGTGGACTGTAATCAAATCCGTTTGAAGCCTTGTTTGGAATTCTCATGATCGGTGTTCCTTTCCTTAAAATTTATTTTGAACCCGTGAAGGTCTTTTTAACTATTACTTATTCTTTGATTTTTACTTTGTATTTAAAGTATGCCAACAAACTTTAACCGATTGGTGAGGAACTCTCCGCTCCTCTCTTTGATTGCTTGCTTTTTAAGCAGAATCTATCGCCGCTTCGACGGGCGACTCGGCTTTAATTGTATCATATTCACTTATCAAAAGCAAGCCTAGATCAAAGACAAACTAAAAATATGTCCTCCTTTCTATTTTCTTCACAGAAAGATATCAGCCCATCCAGACGAGCCCGTTTTTCCCGAATTACAGCATCAATGAACAAATATGTTTCCTTTTCGTATACTTAATTATATCATTTTTTTCGAGTCTTGTCAATAGCCTGCAAGGCAAAAACCACAAATAAAACAAAAAAAAGTTTTGCTTTGTTTCTTCCGACGATATATTTTAATCTCAGTAATTTCCCCGGAGGCAACATTTTTATGCAGAAAAGCAAGAACATCATAAAGGTAATCCGCAAGCAGAAGGGCATGACCCTCGACCGCCTGGCAAAGGTCACCGGTCTGACAAAAGGATACCTTTCAAAAATCGAGCGGGCCTCGGCACTGCCGCCATTCTCCACTCTCGAACTTATCGCCAAAGCCTTCGACATCGACGTGGTGTCGATGATCGAGAAGAATTCAAGTGCGCACCTGCACCCGGACATCGATCTCATGAAGAAGGGTGAGAGGGAAGAGGGAGACGGGGCCAGCACGCGGGAGAACTGTTCCTTCACATCCCTACTCCATTCCTACAGGGGCCGTTACATGAGCCCCATACTTGTGACCTTCGAGGCGGGCGCGGAGCGCGAGTTCGAGCACGACAGCGAGGAGTTCGTGTATGTCCTCCGCGGGAGCATCACCCTCCTCTATGAAAACGAAAGCTTTTCCTTAAGCACGGGTGATTGCTTCTACTTAGACTCCAGGAAGGAGCACCGCTTCAGGAACGGCAAGAACGGCAAGACCTACCTCCTGTCAGTATCCTTCAACTACCGCAAATACTGATTCCCCGATACCGGCCCGACGCAACGGTTCAGGTTGCTCCGACATCTCCTAAAAACAACCACAGAGGGCACAGAGAAATTCTAATTTACAACAGAACCATGACGAATGCGTCTCTTCTCCCTCTGTGTCCTCTGTGGTTAGTTCCAGAAAGAGACTGGTCGATTACCTCTCCCCACAAAACTGATAAAAAAAATCAATTGGCTGTTGACACCAAACCTGGAATGCGTATAATATGAATGTTTCCTATTTGGAAATATTTAACGTCGCAACCGTGCGCTTGGCGGATGTTCGGGAACGACTTTCGCGTGTACGTCGAATTGTTCGTACATCTTCGGATCGGGAGATAATAATTAGTAATTTGACAAGGAGAGGAGAAATCGTGAAGATAGCAGTAGCCGGTATAATCCAGGAGACATGCAGTTTCAGTCCCGTGAAAACGACATTGCGAAACTTCAAGATATCCTTGGGAGATGAAGTCGTATTGTCTGCAGATGCGGGCGGAGTGATTGGAGGCTTCCTCAGCGCCATGGAACACTCCTGCTGCAGTTTTACAGGGACACTGAACGCGCAGGCAATGTCTGGAGGGTCACTTTCCTCAAGCACATTACTCTTTCTGAGGAAAAAACTGTTGAATGGCCTCGGAAAGGTCCGCGGATTCGACGCCGTCTTTATTTCCCTGCACGGGGCGATGGCCTCGGATGACGAACCCGACGCCTGCGGTTTAATCCTTGAGGACGTGCGAAAACTGGTCGGGAGCCGGTGTTTTGTAGCGGTCGAACTGGATCACCATGCAAATGTCACAAGGAGGATGGTCTCGGCGGCAGACGTGATTGCCGGCTATGAGAAACAGCCGCACGATTTGGCGGTCTCTGGCGCAAAGATGGCCAGGGTGATGTCGGACATCCTCAAATGCGGGCTAAAGCCGCATGCCTCCCTGGTCAAAATCCCCATGCTAGCGCCGCAGGACAACTTCCTGACCTCGTCTGGGCCGATGAAAGAATGGTTCAGTCTCGCCCGTGAGATGGAAAAGGACGGGGAAGTTATCGTCGCCTCGACTTTCCCGACCCAGCCGTGGCTGGACGCCCCCGACAACGGCTGGAGCTGCCTGGTGTATGCCGACAGCCCTGAAAAAGCGCGGAGATGCGCCGAACAACTGGCTGCAAAAGCCTGGCGAATGCGGAAGGAATTCTGGCATTCCGAGCGTCTGCCTCTCTCTGAGACCATAGCTGCGGCAAATTCTGAACCGAAAGGACTGGTCGTGATTTCGGACACCGGCGACGCGGTGTTAGGGGGCGCCCCTGGAGACAACATGTCGATTATAGCTGAAATGCTGAAGCATGATCTGAACGGGACGGCGTTGGTTCCTGTCGTCGCACCAGATGCGTTTGCAAAGGCTCTGGCCGCAGGAGCAGGCAGTAAGATCACATTAAGCCTGGGTGGCAGGATGAGCGCCGGTTTTTCTCCCCGCCTTAAAATATCCGGGACGGTCAGGGCTTTTGCCGGAGCCGGGGATTTCATGTTCGATGACGGGCGCAGGCGTCCGAAAGGCCGTTCAGCCCTGTTCGAGCACGGCAATCTGAAAATCGCCATACTGGAGTTGCGGGACTATTCGATAAACCATCCCTCTCTCTACCAGAATCTGGGAGTGGATGTGGAAAAAGCGCAGATGGTGGTGCTCAAGACCGGCAGCAATTTCCAATACTTCAAAGAATACCAGAGCCGCCTGATCCGCGCGGACTCGCCGGGCCCGACACAGTCGGATCTCACCGCATTCAAATGGGAAAAAAGAAGCCGTCCACTTTATCCTTTTGATGGCATAAAAAACTGGAGACCATGAATCATGAGCAAACTTCTGGAGGGAAAGAAAGCCATAGTGACCGGAGCGTCCAGCGGCATCGGCAAAGGGATCGCCAGAATCCTTGCCAAAGAGGGTGCCGATGTGGCGTTCACTTATAGGAACAACAAGGCTGGTGCCGATGCGACGCTGAAGGAACTGGGCCAGTTCGGAGTGAAAGTCTTCTGCATGCGTTCGGACGTGAGCATAGTTTCCGGGATTGACGCGATGCTCGACGAGGCGGTGCAGGCCATGGGCGGGTTTGACATTATGGTGAACAACGCTGGCATTACCAGCAAATACCCTTTTCTTGAGATCACCGAGGCGCAGTACGACGAGTTGTTCGACATAAACTGCCGCGGCACTTTCTTCTGCACTCAGCGCGCGGCCCGCCACATGAAGGCTCATGGAGGGGGAAGCATTGTCAACATCTCCTCCTTGTCCAGCCGAGCCTCGACCGAAGGGTTCAGCGCCTACGCCTCTACAAAGGCAGCGATCAACAAGTTCACGGAGACGGCGGCAATAGAACTGGCGCCATTCCGCGTCAGGATAAACTCCGTTGCCGCAGGATGGGTTCCAGTTGAAAGCGAAAAGCCCAATACGGAGGAATTCATCAGGGAGGCATTGAAGCATCTGCCTGTCGGGCGGTTCGGACTTCCAGACGACATCGGGGAGATGTGCGCGTTCCTGGCGTCGGACCGGGCAGCTTTTATCACCGGCCAGACCTATTTCGTGGACGGCGGCCAAACCTGCTTGCTGTCCATTCCGCAACGGAAGAACGTGTAGGGAATTTTTTTCATCGGACAACAAAACATTCAGGGAGAAAAAATGTCAATTGCACAAAAACTGTACGACAGGGCAAAGAAAGTGATGCCCGGAGGCGTGTGTTCCTCGACCCGTTACATTAACGCCCTTGGAAGGCCATTCTATATAGCAAGGGGCGCTGGCTCGAAAGTATATGATTACGACGGCCGCGAATACATCGACATGAACTGTTCACACGGTGCGGCCCTGCTAGGACATGGGCATCCAGCGGTGACAGAAGCTCTGGTTAAGGCCGCAGAGCTTGGATGTATCTGCTCCGCCGAGACCGAGCACCAGATAGAACTCGCCGAAAAGCTCTGCCGCATGATACCGTGCATGGAGAAAGTCCGTTTCTGCACTTCCGGCTCGGAGGCGACGATGCACATGATACGCGCCTGCCGCGGATTCACTGGACGCGACAAAATTCTGCGGCTTGAAGGGCATTTTCACGGATACCATGAAATGATATACATCGGTGGCCAGCCCCCCATGGACAAGCTTAGGGAAAACCGCAGCAGGCCTTACATCGAATCTGCAGGTATCCCGGAGATTTTGCGTGACCTGATTGTTACAGCCCCTTTCAATGACCTTGACGCGATTAAAGAGGTCATCGATTCAAACAGGAATCAGATTGCAACCCTCATCCTGGAACCGGTGAACTACAATTCCGGAGGCATCAAGCCTGATCCGGGCTATCTGGAAGCGCTCAGGAAAATCACGGCCGACAACGGCATAATTCTGTTCTTCGATGAGATACAGTCGTCCTTCAAGAAATCCGTCGGGGGCGCACAGCAGGACTTCGGCGTCGTCCCGGATGTCTGCACCATCGGCAAGTCGCTGGGAGGTGGCGTGCCGCTCTCGGCTTTCGGCGGGAAATCAGAGATCATGGACATGTACAAGCCTTTCGGAACGGTTCAGCACAGCGGCACATTCAACGCACATCTCACACAGATCCTTCCGGGCCTGGCCTTCCTGGGCGAAATTGAGAAGCCGTATTTCTTCGCCCATCTTGCCACGCTTGAAAACCGCCTCCACAAGGGGCTTGACCGCATCACACGAGATCTCGGAGTGCCGGTAATGTTCCCGCACCACGGCTCCCGCTTTAATCTCGTTATGGGACTGGGGGAGGAGCCGCGACGCTACTCGGACTTGGAGAAACACGATCAGAGCCACGCCTTCGAGTTCTACCGAAGATCCGCAGAGCTCGGAGTTTACTATCATGATTACGGCAAAGGCTCGCCAGGCCACAGCGGCTACTCTATCCAGCACACTGAGGCCGACATTGACAAGATTCTGGAGTTTGCCGAGAAGGTTCTAAAGGAAATTTACTGAACGGTGAAGCCATGCCCAAGAGTCTGATGAAACAAACCGCTGAGACCGCCACCGGGTTCTGGAACGATTCATGTGATTTGTATCAATTGAAGGAGGCGCTCGAACACGGAGCGGTAGGCGCCACATCAAATCCGGTGATAGTGACGGCCGTAGTTAAAAGTGCCCCTGAAACCTGGAACCCCCTGATCGACCGTCTCATAATCGAACATCATACGGCAAACGAGGATGACATTGCCTGGAAACTGATCGAAGAGATCGGGAAAAAAGCTGCGGAACTCCTGATGCCGGAATTCAAAAGAAGCGGCGGCGTCAGAGGGCGTTTGTCGGTGCAGGTGGATCCGAGAAACTTCAGAGACGCCTCAGCAATGCTGGCACAGGCGGAGAAATTGAACGGGATTGCACCGAACATCGCCGTGAAGATGCCGGTGGTTCCGGCCGGGCTGAAGGCAATCGAGGAGGCGACCGCAAAAGGGATGACCCTAACTCCAACAGTCTGCTTCAGCGTTTCACAGGCAGTTTCCGCCGGTGAAGCCTTGGAACGCGGGTTAGACAGGGCTGCGGCCAACGGAATTGACATATGCCAGATCCGTCCATGCGTGGCAATCATGGTCGGCCGCCTGGACGATCATCTCAGGCGTGTCATGGAAGCCCGTAAGCTCTGTATCGATCCGGGTTGTCTAGAATGGGCGGGCATAGCGGTCTTCAAGCGCGCCTACGCAATCTTCCGCAAGCGCGGCTTCAGAAGCATGCTTCTTTCGGCGGCATACCGCAACCACATGCAGTGGTCCGAGTTCATAGGTGGAGAAGTCATCGTATCCATCCCGCACGCCTGGTGGAAACGTTTCAATGCCTCTAGCATCAAGGTGAAAGACAGCATCGGCAACCCCGTCGATCCCGCAATCGTAAAAACGCTAGAAATGAATTTCGAGGATTTCCGGCGTGCATATGAGCAGGAAGGTATGGCTCCAGAAGAATTCCTGCAGTTCGGTGCAACAGTGCACACGCTGAAACAGTTTATCGCCTCCTATCATGAACTGCTCGAACTGATAAGGGAGAGGATGCTCAGATGAGACATGAGAACATGAAGCCTGAACTGGTCTGCGATCCCGCTTGTCTCCTTGCCGAAGGGCCGCTCTGGAACCCAGCCGACCTGAAACTATATTTCACCGACATCCTGGGATGCAGCCTATGGCGCTGCGACACCGCAACCGGCAAGGTGGAGAATTTCTGGCGTGGATCCGTAAAAGTCGGAGGATTCGCCTTCAACAGGGACGGAAATATTATATTGTGCGCAGAAAACAGGGTGCTTAAACTCCACTCGGACGGCAGCACTGAAACGCTCTTCACCATGGACTTTCCGGACGGCGAACGTTTCAACGACATCACCACTGATCCGGAGGGGCGCATTTTTGCCGGCACCATGGGCTGCGGACTGTTCCGCTTTGAAAAAGGTAAAGCGCCGGTGAAACTGCTGGACGATATCCCCTGTTCAAACGGCATGACATTCAGCCTCGACTTGAAAACATTTTATCATACCGAGACCGGGAATCATGTGGTCAACTGCTACGATTACGACCGGCATACAGGCGACATATCCAAACCTCGGGAATTTTTCAGGTGCTGCAAAGATGACGGGTTACCGGATGGTTTGACCATCGATGTGGAAGGCTGTCTTTGGCTGGCCTTATGGAACGGCGGGGCAATCATCCGTATTTCGCCAGCCGGCAAGATTTTAAGGACAATCAAGCTGCCCGCGAAAATTCCGACCAGCGTGATGTTCGGAGGCGAAGGGCTGAAGGAATTGTTCATTACAACTTCAAGTTACGGGCGGACCGACGATATAAAAAGGGTAAACTCCAAAGGGGAGTTCCTAGGTGGCGGAGTTTTCCGCATTGTGCCGGGAGTGGCCGGCAGGGCCGAATGGCCGGCGGATTTTTAAATTCAGAGTTAGGGAATTTCAACGCTTGTGTTAATTTAACGCTGAAAGCGTGTGGTAATATAGCCTATGGTTTCAACCATAGGGACTATGATCATGATGATTGCGTCCTGAATGGACGAAGTGTATCCATGTTTTTGGGTTAGCTACTTAAAAACAACTCCGTCTCTTCAAGACGAACAGATGTGTATGAGCTACCTGTGGTTGAAACCACAGGCTATAATACATTATCCCTCCGGGATAGAGAGAAAGCTAATCTAGGAATAAAAGGAAATAACAAAATTAAATATCCTTTGAATCCTGTTATCCTGTCAATAAAATCTTAAATTCCGGAGCAGTCGGCCAAGTACAAATTAGGGAATTCATGAAACTCAGTTGTCTACCTGTGTCTTTTTATCCGGATTTCAGATCAGGGCAAATGGATATCTCCGGATGGTCCGCCATGGCTGAAAAGTTCGGCCTTGACTCGATCGACCTGAGCGTACTGATCACCCGCTGTGACAGGTCAATACCTTCGTTCCCTGTTGACACCGTGGCCACATATACCGACTTCACGCATCCCGACAAGACAGTCAGGGAATGCGAATTCAACAGTTTCATGGATGATGTCAGGGACTGTGCGAGAATCGGAGCGCGCTATTTGCGTGTCACCGCCGGACAGGCTCATCCGGAAACTTCCACCTGCAGCGGTTTGGACTGGGCGGCGGATTATCTGGGTAAAGCTGCGGATTTCGCAAAATCTGAAAACATCGGGCTGTTGTTTGAAAACCATTCGAAACCGGGAGTCTGGAAATATTACGATTTTGCAGGAGAACCGGAGATTTATTTTGAACTTGTGAAGCGTCTTGAGGGCGTCAACATAGATCTGCTGTTCGACACGGCCAATGCGTGTTTCTACAGGCAGGATCCGGTGCTTATGCTTGAAAAAATATTCCCGCGCGTACGGCGCATCCATGTCGCGGACATCGCCGAATCGGATGATTTGAAGCCGGTCTTGATTGGGCACGGCATTGTTCCGCTGTCGGAAATATTCGGTTACCTGGGCCGGAATGGATTTATCGGCTCCTTGTCAATCGAAGAAGCATCCTTTTGTGGGGCCGATGGGGTCGAAAAAGCCGTCCGCGCCACCAGGTGCCTATGGCGTGACGCATGTTTTGGGGCATGAGCATCACGTGCCGGCAATATTAATAGGATTTTATTAACGACATCACCGGCTGTCGAATATTTTTTGGAATTTCTGGAAAAATAAATATAAGGACGGATAGCATATGAATTTCCCAAAAGTCTGGAGAGAGCCTCTCAATGACTATATTCCATCAACACTGAGGATGGAGGCGGCTCGCTTTTTCAGGATCCACCAGTTGCCGGATAATCTCGAAAAATGGATGGTTGAAAGGAAAAAGCTGAGAGACAGGATCTGGAACTCTCTTGGAGTGAGCTTTGATAACTCTATCCCGCTGGACTACCATGAGACTGGTACTGTTGATATGGACGGGTACAAGGTGAAAAAAATATACTTTCAGAGCCGGAAGGACTTTTATGTGACCGGAAATCTTTATGTGCCCGAAGGGAAAGGCCCGTTTCCCGCTGTTCTTTGTTTGCATGGACACTGGCAGCGCGGCCGTTTGACTGAAAGGGTTCAGGCCAGGGGGCACAGCCTGGCCAAGAACGGTTATGTATGTCTTGCCGTGGATGTTTTCGGTGCCGGTGAACGCTCGACAACCCATGGGGAATATGAAAATCATGGCAGCATGCTTGGCGCCTCGCTGATGAACATAGGTGAGACGCTAATGGGAATCCAGGTGGTCGACAACATGAGAGGTATTGATCTGCTCTGTTCGCTGGATTTCGTGGATAAGTCCAGAATCGGGGCAACAGGTGCGAGCGGGGGCGGCAATCAGACGATGTGGCTCGCCGCCATGGATGACAGGGTGAAAGCAGCCATGCTTGTGGTGAGCGTGGGAACTTTCGAATCATATGTCATGGGGGGCAACTGCATATGCGAACTGCTTCCGGACGGTCTTACCTATACCGAAGAATCCGGTGTCCTCGCCCTTGTTGCGCCAAGGGCTTTGAAGATTTGCAATTGCCTTGGGGACGACAACCCCACTTTCTTTCCATCTGAGATGCTGCGCAGCTATGCGGAGGCGAGAAATATTTTCCAGGCATATGAGGCTGATGGGAATCTTGCCTATCAGATATTCAATCTGCCGCATGGATTCTGGCCTGAAATCCGTGAAGCGATGCTGGGGTGGTTTGATCTGCATCTCAAGGGAGTTGGACACGGAAGTCCGAAGAGGGAAATTCCCTTTGAATATCTTCCGGAAGACAAGGCGATGGTTTTTGAAAAGGGTAAAAGGGATGAGAAAGTCATTTCAATTGCCCGTTATTGCCATGAAAAAGGGGAGCTGCTAAAAAGGGCGTTTCTGGAAAATAAAAACATAGATGCGCCCAAATCACGCAACGATCTGATGAAAATGCTTAGAATCACTGCATGGCAGAAAATCAAAAAGCCCCATATGTATTCACCGGAAGATGGATGGGAGCGCATCGCCTTGGAAACTGAATGCGGACGTATGGTTCCGATCCTTTTCAGGAAGCCCTCTTCAGAGGACGATGATTTTCTGATTTTGGCGGCACCTGACTCCAAGGAGAAACTGCTCGGTTCGAGCATATTCAAAGAAGCCATGGATTCTGGAAAAGGCTTGCTTATACTGGATCTCTGGGGAACCGGAGAAACATGCTGTAATGATAAACAGGAACAAATGTATCGGGATCTTCCGAGGGCTATCTTATGGCTTGGCAGGACATTCATGGGTGAATGGTGCATGGATTTCTCATTGGCAGCCGCATATGTCAGGATGACATATCCGGAAGCCCATATAACTGTCGGCGGCACCAGAGGAGCCGGACTTGCAGCCCTGTTTTTTTCGGCGATTGAAGGAAAGTCAGTTCCTGCTGTTTTGGAAAAATGCCCGGCCTCATTGGTCTTCCATGGGAAAGCTCCGTCCGAATATTCGGCCATGGTTGACTATCTTCCAGGATTCCTCGTCTGGGGGGACGTTTCACTGGCAGCGGCCTTGACCGGGGCGGATGTCAGCTTCATTGATCCTCTTTACAGCGACTTGGAGCCGGTGGATAATGAAGGAATACTGAAACTGAAGAGCGAATTCGACAGCGTCAGGAGATTCTGCGGAACTTCCGGCACGATACGTTTTATGAATGCTAAACAGGGTGTCTGATCACTGATCCCGATTTTGAAAGCGATTGAACAGAAAAGTTCATCGCCTTCAAAATCGGAAGTTGGACTTCATTTTCCCTTCATGGCTTCTTGAACTGATCCGCGCTCCTGTTAACCAGGATGATTCTGTCGACAAGCACAAGTTCCGTCCCCTTCATTCCCGGGCTTCCGGCAAAGTGCTTTCTTTCTGCGACGGGAAGAAGGGCCTCGTCCGGCTTGTTCCCGTATGCCCCCGCCGCGTCAAACTTGAGCGAGACATAGACGTCCCATACATTCTCGCCTCCCGCTTCGAAAAGCTTGTCCCCAAACTCTATATTCGTATCCCATCCCCTTGAGAACCAGAGCATGCAGTCAGTGGTGGCCTTGACCGTGCCTAGTTTATATAGGACGTATCCACCCGGTTTTATCTCATTCAATTCTAAAGAGCGTTTTGCCGCAACCGTCTTTATGTCGTTCTGGTAGAATCCGAACGTGAATGGCAGATCGGGCATTGCCACTGGCACCGCATATCCGAAAGCAGCATCCTTGTCCAGGACGGATTTTGGACCCGGCCGGCGTTTTGGATATTTGGGGAGATATTGACGTATCAATGAGGGATCAATTCCGGCTAGCTCCTGTGGCAGGGGCTTTGAATGGCCGCCGGCCTGGATGACAGTGATGAAATCGCCCGGCGAAGATCCCCTAGTCTGCTGGCGGTTGATGCCTTTCTTCTCCCAGGCCAGAGCGAGAATCTCCTTGGCGCTGTTAACTGCTTCTATGCGGTCCGAAAACACCTTGTAGTCGGTATAATATTCCGGTTGCACTTTCTTCAAATCAAACCATTTCCACAATGCCGCCAAGTCCAGTTCCCGCCTCAATAGACGGACATTCCCCAGAAACCGTTCCGGTTGCCCCTTGAGCCCTGACTCCATCTGGTCGAAATACGTCTCCCAGCGGTGGATGTTTTCGGCGGTAAGATATGGGAATGTGCGGGCATCCGTGTTTGACGACGTGTAGGTAACGTTGGGCGGCAGGGCCATTGTCTTGCGGCACTGTTCAAGTTCCGCCATGTATTTCCTAGCCAGAGGTGCTGCAGAACCGTAGAAATTGTCGGTGACCTCAATGATTAACTTTTCCGTGTCGCAATTCACATCCTGCATGAGCTTATATAGCAAATAGCTCTGCAGATCGCTGAAGTTGCTGCGGGCGTTGAAGCCGGCACCCTGGTCCAGGAAGACGCCCTCCACTCCGGCCTTGTGCAGCATCCTGATATTTTTTATGTTCCGTTCGATGTTTCCGACCGGCATCGCCACTCCACTGCCGGACGGGTGCGGATACAGCCATGCCCACAAGTGCGACGATATCCTCCTCCATTCCAGAAGATCGCGATATGTGTCCTGTATGCGAGCGTCAGGATTCTCCCAGTCGGCAAAGTAATTGTCCTCGATATGGGCGAAGTCGACGATTATGTTTTCCGGTAAACGCACACCTTCAGCAAGTGCCGGGGGCTTCTGCGTCTGTGCCCGGCGGTAGGCCAGCGTCTTGACCAAGATGTCCGGGTGCTTGCTTTTCAGCATCGTACACAGTTCGATAAGATAATCATAGAAAGGGCCGCCCGGGCTTTTATATTTCTCCTCAAGCTCCTTGCAGGGCTTGCAGTAGCAGAACGGCCCGGGATTGTCCTGGGCGCAGAGGCTCAACGCTCCGCGGCCTCCGATGATTGAAATGTGTTTGAGAATGTTCTTCGTCAACTCCTCCCTCAGCTTTGGATTAGAGAAGCAAAGCTGCCTGCTGTCTATGCGCTGGCCGTTATCCCACAAGGAGAAAAAATCCGGGTTGGTCGCAAAATAGTTCTTTGTAACCCAGTCATAGCGTCCGGCCTCTTCTGACTTGGGATTAGGAGTTATATAGCTGAAAAGATTGTGGGTGGCGGCGAGGTCCGCATCAGGTATTTCGGATACAAATCTGTTCAAGTCAGGCGATGTGTTGCCTTTCAGCCGCTGTCTTTTGACATGTTCGTCGAACCCCATGTTCATTCTCTGCTGGTAGAAGAAATCCAAGCCGCGGCGGTTGCTTACGCACCTGTATGCAAATGAAAACCCCTTTTGCCGCTCAAACGGCTCCAGGATGAGTGTGCGCCTGGCGGGAATCACGGGCGACTCGAACACCGAGTACCAGCGCCAGCCCAGCGAGTTCTCCAGGAAATCCATTACTGCGTACAAGTTGCCGTGGACGCCTTTGCCGTAGAGGAAAATATCCTGTCCGACGTTGCGGACAACAAATTCCTGATCCTTGAGTTTCAGCATGGGGTCGCTGCCGAGGTGTTTCACCACAGGCCCGCTGACACCTATGTAGATGGAGGGCTTGCCTGCGGTAGCATCGCTGGGGGTTGTAATCGGAAATTTTACGCCTGTGATGAGTTCAAGATAGCCGGCCAATTCCTTGGCGGCATAGTCATCCACCAGTGTCGGCGAATCAGGTTTGACTATGGAATAGCCCGTATTACCGTCCTTCGACAAGAGCAACTGTCCGCCGGTGTCGTTCCCGGCTAAAATGTCTGGGGACGATGCAAAAGAGACAGTGGCGAGAACCATGGCCGAGATGCAATATTTCAGCTTCATCATGGTGTCCAAGAGCCTCGTTAATGGCTTAGTGTTTAATAGTTGACCTTTTGAAATATTCTCCATTTCTCCCATCCTCCTGTTTTTTTTGGCTCGAATATGTTGTTATTTCTTCTTCCATCGCCCCTGCGAATGAATACTGCCGTCCTTGCCTTCGGGCAAATATGTTTCCTTATTGTATACTTTATTATATCATTTTTCCGGATCTTGTCAATAGCCTGCACGGCAAAAAACACAAATAAAACAAAAAAGTTTTGCTTTGTTTCTTCCGACGATATATTTTAATCCCAGTAATTTCCACGAAGGCAAGATCCTGATGCAGAAAAGCAAGAACATCATAAAGGTGATCCGCAAGCAGAAGGGCATGACCCTCGACCGCCTGGCAAAGGTCACCGGCCTGACAAAAGGATACCTTTCAAGAATCGAGCGGGCCTCGGCACTGCCGCCATTCTCCACGCTCGAACTCGTCGCCAAGGCCTTCGATATCGACGTGGTGTCGATGATCGAGAAGAATTCAAGCGCACACCTGCACCCGGACATCGATGTCATGAGGAGGGGCGAGAGGGAAGAGGGAGACGGGGCCAGCACGCGGGAGAACTGCTCCTTCACATCCATACTTCATTCCTACAGGGGCCGTTACATGAGCCCCATACTTGTGACTTTCGAACCGGGCGCGGAGCGCGAGTTCAAACACGACAGCGAGGAGTTCGTGTATGTCCTCCGCGGGAGCATCACCCTCCTCTATGAAAATGAAACCTTTGCATTGAACACGGGCGACTGCTTCTACCTGGACTCCAGGAAGGAACACCGCTTCAGGAACGGCAAGAACGGGAAGACCTACCTCCTTTCAGTATCCTTCAACTACCGCAGATACTGATTCCCCGATACCGGCCCGACGCAACAGTTCAGGTTGCTCCGACATCTCCTGAAAATAACCACAGAGGGCACAGGGAAATTCGCATTTATAACAGAACCATGACGAATGCGTCTCTTCTCCCTCTGTGTCCTCTGTGGCTAGTTCCAGAAAGAGACTGGCCGATTACCTCTCCCCACAAAACTGATAAAAAAAATTAAATTGGATGTTGACACGAAACCGAAAATGCGTATAATATGAATGTTTCCTATTTGGAAATATTTAACGCCGCAACCGTGCGCTTGGCGGATGTTCGGGAACGACTTTCGCGTGTATGTCGAATTGTTCGTACATCTTCGGGGTGTTGGAACCGGAAAAGCCGTCAATAGCACCAGGTACATATGGAGACGCATGTTTTTGGGAGTGAACATTACAAGCCGGTAATATTAGGAGGAAGTTATGAACGACATCAAACGACTGAAATTATTTTACGGAGGCCAATGGCTTGAATCAAAGTGCCACAAACACATGGACATTTTCGATCCGAGCACCGGCGAGGTGATTGCACAGGCGCCCTGCTGTACGGCTGAAGAGGTCGGGTCGGCGATAAAATCCGCCGCCACTGCTTTTCCCGCCTGGGCGGACACCCCGGCCATGAAAAGGGTGCAGGTCCTTTACAGGTTTCGCGAACTGCTTGAAAAGCATTTGGACGAACTTACCATGCTGGTTTGCCGGGAAAACGGCAAAGTCTGGGAGGAGGCCAAAGGCGATGTCCTTAAGGCAAAGGAGGCGGTGGAGTTCGCCTGTGGAATCCCGTCCCTGCTGATGGGAGAATCCCTCATGAACGCGTCCGCCGGCTTTGACACCGTACTCTACAGGGAACCGGTCGGTGTGTTTGCGGGGATCGCGCCATTCAACTTTCCCGCGATGATCCCGATCGGCTGGATGATGCCGCTTTGCATAGCCTCTGGAAACACCCTGGTACTCAAGGCCTCCAGCATGACCCCGATGACTGCCCTGCGCTGTGCGGAACTTCTGCAGGAGGCGGGTCTGCCGGACGGAGTCGTCAATATCGTCACCTGCAGCCGCAACGAGGCGGAACTATTCCTCAAGGAGCCGGCCGTAAAGGGCGTGACGTTTGTCGGTTCGACTTCTACGGGAATGCATGTATACGCCACGGCATCCGCAAACGGGAAAAGGGTGCAGGCCCTGTGCGAGGCAAAGAACCACGCGTTAGTGCTGGAAGATGCGCCACTGGAGCATACCGCCCGCAGCATCATCAACGCCGCTTTCGGATGCGCTGGGGAACGCTGCATGGCGCTGCCGGCAGTTGTGGCGCATGCGAATATAGCCGACGAACTTGCGGGGCTACTTGCGAAGTTCGCAGGCGAACTGAAGGTCGGTCCCGCATACGACAAGTCCTCCGAACTCGGTCCGCTTGTCACAGCGGCCCACCGCAAGTCGGTCCTTGATTGGATTGAGAGGGGGATCAAGGAAGGGGCGAAACTTGTCCTCGACGGCAGAAACGTGCAGGTCAAAGGTTATGAAAAAGGTTTTTACCTCAAGCCGACCATCTTCGATCACGTGAAACCCGGAATGAGCATAGGCGACGATGAAATCTTCGGTCCGGTTCTCTGTATCAAAAGAGTCGCGGATTTCGAGGAGGGATTGCAGCTCATGAATGGGAACAGGTTTGCAAACGGATCAGTGATATTCACAAGGGACGGTCATTTCAGCAGGGAATTCGCCAGACGCACGCATGGCGGCATGGTCGGGATCAACGTAGGCATCCCGGTGCCGGCCGGAGTATTCCCGTTCACAGGACACAAGGATTCCTTCTTCGGCGACTTGCATGCGCTCGGAAAGGATGGAGTAAGGTTCTACACAGAGACAAAAGCCGTAACCACACGCTGGTTCGGGAAGGAGGAGGCCGGAAAACAGAAAATCGACACATGGGACGGCACAGTTGTACGTCCCTGAATAAATATGCCGGAAGGCCAATTGATCAAATAAAGGAGGAATGGAAAATGAAGAAGTCGACAAAGGTCATGATTTCAACGGTTTCAAGTGTGCTGCTTTTGACGTTCTGCTCTGGAGGACTCATCGCAGGAGACAATCTTCTGAACGGAGGCGACGGAGAGGATGAGGGGCTCCTGAAAAAATGGACCGGCGCACCCAGCCAGAGGAACACCATGGAAAAAAAATCAGGCGATGCTTCCATCCAGTTATGGGACATAAACTGGCTCTTCTCGCCCGATCTGATACCGGTTGACACGTCCAAAACGTATGAGCTTAAGGCGCAAATTAAGACGGCAAAAGACAAGAAGCCGACCCAGGGTCTTTTAGGCGTCCGCTACTACAACGCCGATAAGATGGAAATGTCGGCATTATCGGTCTGTCCCGTCAAAGGTGCCATGACAACATTGGCCGCCGCCGCAAAGAAAGGCGACAAGTCAGTCATCATCCCGGGCGATGCCTCCTGGACGGTAGGTTCACTTTTCGGTGTAGCGTTCAACGCCGCCGATGACTTATCCGATCTGCCGAACCTGTCGGCTGTCCGGATGGTGAACATTAAGAAGAAAGACAGTACGTTGGAAGTGATCCTCAAATCGCCGTTGGAGACGGATTATCCCGCCGGGACAAAGGTGAGGCAGCAGCGTTATATAGATTTTACAGGCATGGAATTTACCACTACCGACGATTGGAAGGAGTTGACGCTCAAGTTGTCCGGGCAGAACGAACCGGGCTCCGCTCCAGTGAAAAACCAAATGTGGCTGGGAACCAAATACATCCGTATCGCCATATTCAGCAATATGAGCGGCAAGGTGGACAATTCTGTGGCCGTGCTTTTCGATGACATATCATTTTCAGAAGTGAGCGACGTTCCAGAGGCAAAACCGTGAAATGCAAAACTCCAGCCGGCCATATCGACGCCAGTGACTGCGGAGCATCGGGTTCAGAGTTCAAGACGGTCGGTGCCATAACCGCAGGATCCAACGTGATCAGGGTTGATGACGTCGGTGATTTCCGTGTCGGTCAGGAAGTGGAGGTGTCGCACTGCCACCTCCACCACTACGGTACTGTCTATGCCGCAGGAAAACCGGCCTTGGCGGGAAGCCAGCACAAGCTGGAAGGAGAGGTGGAATTATCCGGACTTGACGATGCGAAGCCGTGGCAGACATTCGTAATTCATTTCGACGCGACAGATCCTGTCACTTTCCGCTGGATGGCGGTTGATCCGGCATACCAGACCATGGTCAGGCATGAACCGGTGACATTCCGCGAATGGGTCTGGCAGGGTACGGGCGTTCCGATCAGTGGCGATTGGCTGCCGCTTCTTGACGGTGTGCGGATGCGTTTCAGGAAACGTGACTGGGAACCGGGGCAGTGCATTTCATTTCACGCCCGCAACCGTCTGCTGGCCAGCATAACCGGCATCTCGGGAAAGATGCTTACTCTGAGCGCACCCGCCACCCGCGATGCCGTATCAGCAGAAATCCGCCATCACGACCAGTCCGCGCTCCAGACTGCCGTTGATATGGCTATTGCCGATCGCAAAAACCTCTTCATTCCAGCGGGCCGTTACCGTCTAAGCTCCGGTTTGTGGATACGGAACGCCTCACTGGGGATTGAAGGGGCGCACCGGGAGCATACGTTGCTTGACATAAGCGGGGACAATACTGCCGTGTTCTGGATTTCCGGCGGCAAAGATGTCTCCGTGCGCAATCTGGCAATGCTCGGACATACCGGATTCATGGAACTGCCGGCAGATCATTCATTCCCTACGGTTCAAGGATCCGCATTCTGGCCTACAGCCAACCAGCAGATGGAGGTGAAAGGGTGCGCAGCGGCGAATATCGTGAGCACCGAGCATCTGCTTTTCGAGGATCTGAAGGTCTCGCGCATGGTGTCGGAAGCCTTCTATCTGCATGGTGCGGACAGGTTGGGCAACCCGCCGTTCATACAGGCGCCCCACGAGGGAATGCATGAACTCGCACGACAATACACGAAATCCTGTATATTCCATCGCTGCCATGTGAGCGACTGCGGGTTCAACGCCTTCAACAACAACGATTTCGCAGAGAACACAAGCATTTTGCATTGCCATGTTGAGAGGGTACACAACTTCTGCGAGGGCGCAGGCCGCTTCATCCGCATCATCGGGAACTACGTGCTGGACGGCTGTGCCACCAGCATCCACAGTTGCAGCAGAGCCTGGCCGTTGAAGCTTGGACCTTGTCAGGCCGTCATCTCCGACAATGTGTTTGAAGGGGGCGCCATATCCGGCGGTATCTCAATCGGCAACGCCGCCACACAGGTTGTCATATCGAACAATCTTTTCATAGGCTACAGCAAAGAGTCGGCCATCACGGTGTTCGCCGGAACTAGAGGCTCCCCTGTCCGCACTGTCAACATAACCGGCAATATTGTGGATCTCACACGCCTCGGCGACAATCCAGAACATGACCGCGTTGGCATCGCCGTCAGTGCGTCAAATGTCGTTGTAGCGAACAATCAGATATACGTCCGGGGCTCTAAGACGGGAAATGTCACGGCAATCCATGTGTCCGACCATGCAGTAAACATCCATGTGCATGACAACATCGTCGAGAACTGCGACTGGGGATTCCGCACAGGGAGCCGAGTTTATGTAGTAGATGACGGTAAAGGCCGCTTTGAATATCGCCACACCGAATCCGAAGTGGGCGAAGTTTTAGGCAGCGGACTTTTCCGGGACCTTAAACTGCCTGGCGGATGGGATGAGGTGTCGGCTTATTGCGGCTGGCATATCAAGTGGCTGAGCGGTGCAAATGCAGGTGTGACAACGACCATAGAGGGTTTCACTACGAAAGAGCGGATAATGCGGCTGAAGGAGCCGTTGCAGTTACAAACCGGAGACCGCTTCGCTCTTTATCCGGCAAAAATGAACTGGCAGATCCACAACAACACCATTGAAAACTGCACCCATCCATTTACAGTGGATCTGCTCGTAACTGAAGGCGTACAAATCAAGGATAATCTACTCGGATGAATCAAACAAAAAAAAGGAAAGGCGACCTTATGGAAATCAATATGATGTATTATGGATGCTCAAGCCCATATATCCCCCGAAATTACCGAGAGCATTTCAAAATGATGAAGGAGATGGGTGTTGACAGTGTCAATTTCAACTTTCTAGAAGGCTCTCTCAATTGGCTCAAATCGATTTCAGACATTGCGCATGAAAGCGGACTTCGCGCCTATGGGATGCCGGGCCGTATCGCCGGTCTTTTCGCCGCAGGCCCCAGGCCATGCAGTGTTTTCACGCTGGAACACCCTGAGGCGCTGATGCTGGACAGGCATGGAAAACCGGTCATAGGTCATTCCGGTCTTTTGGCTTGCGTGAACAATCCCGTCTTCAAGGACTGGTTTTATCCGTTCATGGCGGAGGCGGCGGACGCATGCGACGGCATACTGTTCGACGAGCCGAAAAGCGGTGACGAGGCGTGTTATTGCGGCATATGCCGAAAACTTGCGGGAAGCGGAAACGAGGACGCACTGATAGACTTCCACCGCCGCTCCATGGCCGAGATGATGGGAAAAGTCGCGCAGTCGGCCAAGACTAAATCACCGGGCAAAACCTCGGGAGTGATGCTTATGCCGATCTCTTCTCTTGAATTTACGGCACAATGCGCCGCACAGGAGGGGTTTGACTTTGTCGGCACCGACGGCCCGCTTTGCGCACAGTCGGTCGAGAAGGAGTACATATCAAGTTCATTCCCCCGATTCCGTGAAATCGTACGTGGAGCGGGCAAAAGGACGATTGCTCTGGTGGAGACATTCTGTGTTTCACAAAACGCCCACAAGGAGCTCCAACAGAACCTGCTCCCGCTTTCCGCATTGGACGCAGACATATTTTCCTTCAACTTCTACCCGCACAGGGTTGAGGCGCCTGACGAACTGATGGATATTGTCAAAAAGACGATCCTCAGTCTGCGAAAACCGTAGCGGATTTATAGTTTTTCATTCACAGTCATCCCACAGGATGACGGATGGATCCGCCTACGCAGAGAAGCTACGGCGTGACAAGTTGGATTGTTGGATGAATGGATGATTGGGTTTGAGTTCAAAGAAAATTTAAAATAAGGAATCCACATGGCGTCTAACAACCCGAAAATAGTGATGGTAGGCGGCGGCAGTTATGGATGGAGCCCCTGCCTCTTAAGCGATTTAATCCAAACTCCGGAACTTGAAGGCTGTGAAGTTGTCCTGCTTGATATCAATATTGCTGCGGCAAAAGAGATAAAAGCCGTTGCCGACAGACTCTGCGCCGACAACCGCAAAAAATTCCGCTTTACCGCCACAAGCAACGAGGAGAGCGCCTTTAAAGACGCCGACTTCGTGGTTATTACAATCTCCACCGGCGGACTCGACATGATGAAGCACGACCTTGAAATTCCGGACCGCTACGGAATTTTTCAGACCGTGGGCGATTCCGTAGGCCCAGGCGGCTGGTCGCGCCTCCTCCGCAATGTCCCGGTTTTCGAGAAGATGGCACGGAAAATCGAAAGACTTTCACCCAATGCCGTAGTTCTGAACTATACCAACCCGATGGCAGGATTGACCGGTGCCATCGCGGAGACCAGTTCCCTGCGGACTGTGGGACTATGCCACGGAATTTTCTCGACTTACTGGCTTATCAGGCGCATTTTCCAATGCGAGGAAAAAGATATTTCAGTACGTTTCGGCGGCGTAAACCATTTCTTCTGGATCCTAGATTTCAAAGTCCACGGCAAGGACGGTTACCAATTGCTGCGTAAAAAACTCTCAGGGCTTTCACTTGACGAATATCTCGACAAGACCCCTGACGGCAAAGGCGTCGGCAAAAGAACAATTGACCACATCCTGCTTGACGAAATGCTGAAGGAGTACGGATACCTCACATATCTGGCCGACCGCCACACCTGCGAATATTTCACCGCATATCTGACAGACCGAAAAATGACCAAACGCTACAAGCTTCACCGGACAACCATAGAAGAACGCAGAGGGAATCTCCGCAAAGCCCGCGAACACGCATTAAAAATGGCAACTGGCAAGGAGAAGATTTTCCCGCGCAGCCGTGAGACGGCCATCGACATGATCAAGGCGTTTGTCACCAACAAGCCATTTGTTGATGTGGTAAACCTCCCGAACATCGGCCAGATTGACAATCTTCCCCGTGGCGCGGTTGTGGAAACGCTTGGTTTGGTTGACAGTTCTGGGTTCGCTCCGATAAGCATCGGCCCAATGCCGGAAATATTGCGAGGCCTGACCGACGTTCACTGCCGTGTCCAGAAAATGACTTTGGAGGCCGCCTTGACCGGCAACAGGAAACTTGCGATTGAGGCCCTGATGCTGGATCCCCTCTGTGCGAAACTCGCACCGTCTGACATACGGAAGATGGGACTGGAACTGATGGCGGCGACACGTGCGTATCTGCCGCAATTCAGATGAGGCGGTTGAACGGGCGTCTTGCCTGTGTTTTGATTATAGAAAATCGGACAATCTGCCAGTAAAAAGGAAAACCAATGACTCAGAAAATTATGGCAATCGGTTCTCACGCGGACGATATTGAAGCCCACCTGGGCGGCACGCTTGCGAAATATCATGCAGCCGGATATGAAGTGGTTTATGTGATGTCCACCAACAACATGTCAGGCGGCGTAAGCGAATTGCTCGAAGACGGGACGTTGAAGACAACCTATGAAACGACTGTCCCCATGATGGCCCGCCGCAAGGGCGAATGTGCCGTTGCCGCCCGCGCTCTTGGGACTGTCCCCATTCACCTTGATCATCCCCAGCGCCATTACTGGGGCGGTAAAAAGGAAGGGTCGGTGGAATTGCGTTACGGCTGTTCGCTGCCAGCAGGCGTACCTGAAAATGCCCCCTCGATCCTGACCGCATATGAGGATAAGGCCAGCGTCAAACGCCTTGCAGATCTTATTTTGGAAAAGAACCCCGAATGCGTATTCACACATGGCGTGAGCCAGTACAACATAGAACACTTTGCGACATCACTGCTTGTGAACGCAGCCTATTGGCAGGCAGTGGAGGCCGGATTCAGGGGGGCATTGTTGCACTGGCGCGAAGGCATGACCCGGCTCGGAGAATTCAACTGCCGCTGGGAGACGTTCATTGACTACACACCTTATCTCGACGGCAAGATGGAACTGCTCGGCATGCACAAATGTCAGATGCCGAATGCGCATCTCCCGGATTTCGGTCACCGTCAACTGGCGGAACGCTGGGGTGTGGCATGCGGATGCGGCGCGGCGGAGGTGTTCACATGGGTGCGCCATGCGGATTATCGCGATGATGACGGACTGATATACCATCCGCTGACATTGGAGCTGATACGCAATTCAAGATAAAAGGAGCATTTAAAGCAGGAGCTGAAAAATTTTGACAAATTTAATGCTTTTGGAGATATCTCATGTTTACTGAAAAGAAAATAGAATCTGCGATGTATGAGGCGATGCGGCTGGCCGCGACACGGATGCCGCAGGATGTGAAAACCGCTTTGATAAAAGCCGTTTCCGAGGAAACCGAACCGCTGGCTATTGCACATCTGAAAAGCTGTCTGAAAAATGCGGAATTCGCAGAGGCCGGGAAAGGTTTGGTCTGCGGTGACACAGGATTTCCGCTTTTCTTCGTCAAGATTGGCCCTGAAGCGAAGATCGCAGGAGGAGTCCCGACTATTTTCAGGGCGGCGCAAAATGCCACCGCAAAAGCCACTGCCGACAGTTTTCTCCGTCCAACCATGGTTGATCCGCTTACCAGAAAGAATCCCGGCAACAACATCGGCCCGGGCATGCCGAAAGTCGAAATCACATTCGACGGCGAAGGCGGGCGGCTAGAAATCATAGCCGCACCTAAAGGCGGCGGTTCCGAAATTTTTGGCACTTTCTTCCGGATGCTTTTTCCATCCGACGGAAAGACGGGAATAAAAAAGTTTGTCATCGAATGCATCAAGGATTCCTGTTACGCAGGCAAGATATGCCCGCCTGCGATTATAGGCGTCGGCATCGGCGGGACTGCGGATCTGTGCATGAAACTGGCAAAAGAGGCGGCGTTGCTCCGCGTGGTCGGGAAACATAACCCAGATGCTGAAACGGCAGAACTGGAAACTGAATTGCTTGATGCCGCCCGGAAGCTGGGAATCGGGCCGATGGGCTCGCGCGGAATCAACTGCGTAATGGCGCTCAATATTGAAAAGGCAGTCACACATACTGCCGCCCTGCCGGTGGCTGTGAATGCGCAGTGCCTGATCGGCAGAAGATGGAAAGCCGTGATTTCCGATAACAACGCGGAAATCATTTATACAGGAGTTCTTTAAGCAATGGATAATCTAAAGGAACAGATTTGTAAAAACATTGATGCTCATCAGTCAATGCTTTTGGAAGTTGCCTCTGAAATATGGAATAACCCGGAAATAGGCTACAGGGAGTTTAAAACTGCCGCGCAGGTGAAAAGAGTTTTTGAGAATCTGAAGATACCGTTTAAGGATAACATAGCAATAACCGGCTGTCGGGCCGTACTTGATACCGGAAAACCTGGCCCGACCATAGCACTGCTCGGAGAATTGGATGCGTTGTATCTGCCAAGCCATACGGCTGCGGACAAGGAAACCGGCGCCGTCCATGTCTGCGGACATCATTTGCAAATCGCCTCACTGCTGGGAGCGGCAACTGCGCTGTCCGAAAGCAATATAAAAGATTATCTGACCGGCAGGATCGTGTTCATTTCAGTCCCATCGGAAGAGTTCGGCATGGACCTGAACCGTGCTGCCTTGAAACGGGATGGGAAAATTGAATTCTTCGGAGGCAAACAGGAGATGATTTCCCTTGGCGTATTTGATGACGTTGACGCGGCAATAATGGTGCATTCTGGAAACGAATATCATTATCCTGCAAGCTACAATGGGTTTGTCTCTAAAAAAATTATTTTCAGAGGAAAAGCCTCACATGCCGGACTGTCTCCGGAATTAGGGGTTAACGCCCTGAATGCCGCCAATATAGCTTTAAATGCAATCAATGCACAGAGGGAGACTTTCCGGGATGAGGATAATGTGAGGGTACATGGAATTATAGTAAATGGGGGCGGTGCCGTCAATATAATTCCAGACACTGTTGAGATGGAAGTTCAGATCAGGGCGGGGACTATTGCCGCAATAACCGATGCCGCCGCAAAAATAGACCGTTCAGTCCTTGCCGGAGCAATGGCGATGGGGGCCGCTGTTGAAATTGAAACCATACCCGGATATATGCCGTTGCGGAATAATGATGCTATCGCGAAACTCTACGAACAAAACCTGAATATGCTGAATTCGAAAGCCTGTCTGAAAAAGACAGGACACCGTGCATCATCTACGGATATGGGAGACCTGAGCTGCATTATCCCCATATTGCATGCCTATTCATGCGGGGTTGAAGGCAATTTTCATTCGTGCGATTTCCGCGTTGCCGACATGGTTAAAGCCTGCATTGAACCGGCAAAATTAATGGCAATGACTGCTGTTGATCTGTTAAGAACAAATAAGATTGCCCGCGATTATGAGTTTATGGGCAAAGAAAAATATCTCGAAAGCATCAGGGCTTTCGCCAATAAAAAAGAATTCAAATATCAGGATTAAATTATGCTTATCGAACGCATTGATTTGTTTCATGTCTGCAATCCATGCCGGATCGGAGGAATGGGGGAATCGTCCCTGGGGGTTAATGTAGGCATCAGTCTGGCAACCCTGTCCAACATCTCCTACCCTTCCGATATTGCGCCATGCGGAAAATTTTACGAACTGGATTTGTGCGTGCCGAAAACGGATAATCCGAAACCGGGAGTATTCCGTCCCCGGCCGGTTCTCGGCATCGGCGCAGCACCCGATCCGGAACAGCTGGAAAAAGCGACCTTGAACAAGTTTTCAACCGCGGCAAACTAATCAGAGGGATACTATGAAGTCAGCAAAACATTTACAACTGCCGTTGACCAGGGAAGCGGCACAGATGTTGAAACTCGGGGAGACAGTTACCGTCAGCGGAACTATTTTCACGGGACGAAGCCGTTTCCACATCCGGGCTATTGAGGAAAATATTTTTCCGCCTGTGGATTTTGCAAAGGTCAATTGTTTCTTCCACGTAGGCCCGGTAATGAGGAGAGTGGGGGACGAATGGGAAATCGTCAGCATCGAGCCGACCTCGAGCATAAGGTTTGAACGTTACGGAGCCGACGTCGTCAGGAAATTCAATTTGAGGACGCTGATCGGAAAGACCACCATGGGGCCGCGCACAGTGGAAGCACTTAAGGAAGTCGGCGGGGTCTATCTCACTAAAATCGGAGTGTGCGGAAACCAGCTCGGGGATCAGGTGACCAAGGTCCACAATGTTTATTTCCTCGATGAGCTCGGTAAAACCGAGGCGACCTGGGTGCTGGAAGTGAAAAACTTCGGGCCTTTCTTCGTTGCCATTGATGCGCACGGAGGCAGTTATTTTGAAAACCTGAATGTTGACATCGAAAAGAGGATGCCGGAGATAAATGCCGGACTCGGCATTCCGTCCGGATATTCGTTCACGGAAGTAAATTCATCCAAAGGGGACAAGGGGGAAGAAAATGACTGAAGAAATAAAATATCTTTCAGTCTGCGGCATGCTCGGCTACGGATTTCCGGAGGAGGGCCTATGGCGGGCGCTTGAGGAAGACCTGGCATTCATAGGAGTGGACAGCGGTTCAACCGATCCGGGGCCGTATTATCTGGGAAGCGGAAACGGTTTTGTAAAAGAGATGCAGATCCGGCGCGACCTTGAACTTGCGCTGCTTGCCGCAAGACGGAAAAAGATCCCTCTGATAATCGGCAGCGCAGGCGGTTCCGGCGCAAAGCCGCACGTCGACGCATTTGTAAAAATACTTTTGGATATTGCGCATGTGAACAAGCTTCATTTCAAACTGGCAGTCATATATTCGGACATTCCACGCGAAACGATTAAACAGGCATTGTCTGAAAACCGGATTTCACCTTGCGGGCCGGCTCCTGAACTTACCAGTGAGAAAATTGACCGCGTGTGCAATCCTGTCGGGCAGTTCGGCACGGAGCCGCTTATAAAGGCGCTGAAAGGAGGAGCTGATGTCATAATTTCTGGACGCTGCTGCGACACTGCGGTATTCGCAGCATATCCGATATGGAAAGGCTTTGAACCCGGACTCTCCCTGCATTGTGCGAAAATCGCGGAATGCGGTGCGCTTTGCGCGTATCCGGTCGGCGCAAACGATTCCCTGCTCTGCACGCTCCGCAAAGATCATTTCATCGTCGAACCTGTCAATCCGGCGAGGAAATGCACTCCAGAATCGGTTGCCGGACACTCGCTTTACGAACAGCCGGATCCGGAATGTTTTTATGAGCCGGAAGGCATGATTGACATGCGTCAGTCCAATTTCGAACAAGTATCTCCGCGCGCTGTAAAGGTTTCCGGAACAGTCCTGCGGGTTCCAGCCGAGCACACGCTGAAGCTGGAAGGCGCGGAACTGAAAGGATACCGCACTGTGACAATAGCCGGAACCTGTGACCCGATGGTCATTGCACACATTGATGAACTGGAAAGTGGTGTGAGAAAAGCAGTTGCCGGAAACCTCAAAGGCGTTGTCGCAGAAGGCGATTATCAGCTTATTTTCCGCCGCTACGGACTCGACGCGGGCACTTTCGTAAAACCGGAAAACACTCGCCTGCCGCATGAAATCGGGCTCATGATCGAAGTGATTGCTCCGACACAGAAACTGGCCGACAACATCCTGAGCCTGGCAAGGTCGACCGCACTACACCAGCCGTTTGAAGGACGCAAAGCGACTGCGGGCAATCTGGCGTTTCCGTTTTCCCCTTCCGACCTTTCCGGAGGCGCGGTATATGAGTTTTCACTTTATCATCTGATGAAAATTGAAAATACGGAAAAAATGTTTCCCGTAAAATATCTGGAAGTCTGAGGTAGAACAATCTGCCGCGGCGGATTACCTGTATGTCCTCGGGCGTCCCGACCATCTTAAATCTGGCAAGGAGTTGGATTCATGAAATTATACGATATTGCAAAAGTCATCCGTAGCAAAAACGCAGGACCGTTCACGCTGACACTGGATTTGATTTTCAAAGAGGCTAATGATTTTGAAAGGGTTTTATCTTCCTACGGGTTTACCGCAGAGAAAATCGCGGAACTGTATCACGCAGATCCGGAGAAAGTCAAAATCCATCCTTTCAAAAGGATCCTCGCCATCAAGGTGACAATGCCGCGCCCAGTAAGTTCCGGCGCCATAGGCGACTGCGATGTCTACGGCAGCCAGCAGCACTTTCCGCTGGCCAAGATTGAAATATAATAATCGCGCAATAATTCGTTAAGAGAGTTTGCCGCAAACTCCCAGTTTTTTCATGGTTCAAAGGCAGTGTGGTGAGCGCAAAAGGGATGAGCGTCGGGGCTCATCCGGAGATGAAAATCCCACTTGGTCATCTATGCTGTAGATTCAATGGGGTTTTCATAACGCAAGTCGAGGAATGGAGAAGTGTTACCGTATTTACGAGAGCAGAATCTATCATAATTAGGGTGGGCGCACAATGGATAAAAAAAATGAATTTACTATTATAGTGGCGGGAGACACCTGTCCGAGGCAGTCTGGGACAAAAGTGGTAGTCAGTGGAAAGAGTCATGACATCCTCAGAGATATTCAACCATATCTTGATGATGCTGACTTACGCCTGATACAGTGGGAGACTCCACTGACACATGCGGATACGCCGATTGTCAAATGCGGCCCAAACCTGAAATGTCCACCGGAAACGGTAGACTTTATTAAGAAGGGAAGATTCGACGTTGCACTCCTTGCCAACAATCATATTGGAGACTATGGCACGGATGTAGTCCTTGAAACGCATGAGATACTTGACAGAAACTGTATTCTCCATGTCGGAACCGGAATGAATCTTGAGGAAGCGCAAAAGCCGCTTTTCATACAGAAAAACAATTTCAGAATATCAATAGTCAATATAGCCGAACATGAATATGGCACCGCGACAAAAAGATCTCCAGGTTCGGCACCTCTTGAACCTCTTGTCAACATTAAAACAATCAGAAAAGCCGCAAAGGCAAGCGATATATGCCTTGTCGTCGTCCACGGAGGCAACGAACATAATCCAGTTCCGAGTCCGCGTCAGGTGTTAACTTACCGGACTTTTGCGGAAGAAGGCGCATCTGCAGTCATAAATATCCATCCACATTGCCCGCAGGGAATTGAGATTTGGAACGGAGTTCCAATAGTTTATTCCCCGGGTAATTTCTTCTTTCCCTCGGAAGGACTGGAGAATGAAGAGAGCCGTGAAGATAAATGGTGGTATGGTTATCTGCCGAAAATCACATTTTCAAAAACCGGTAAGACAAGAATCGAGACCATTCCATACAGGCAGGATTTTTCCGACTGGAAGATAGTTCCGCTCTCAAATACGGATAAGGCGAAATTTGAAGAGTATCTCAAGAGGATTTCCGCAGTAATAAAAGATGAGGACGAACTCGAAAAATATTATGACGCCTGGTGTGCGGTAAACGGCTATGGCAAAAATATTGTTGCAGATATCATTGTTTCGGAAACGCACTTGGAATTTGAACTGGACGATATCGGCGAGATCAAAAAGCGCATCGGTCTTAGGAATATGAACACATGTGAGTCACATCATGATCTTATGTGCCGGGCATACCGCATGCTGGAGGAATTCAGAATGGATTCACCGGAAGT
>CAMCYE010000006.1 GCA_945883805.1 Victivallis vadensis
ATTTCTTAAAAAATCTTTACCTGAAACATTATATCTATCATCTGGAGCGCCGATTGCGACACAGATTTTTTCGTCAATACTCTGGCAGACAGCATCATTCAGGAGATCCTGAATAGCAACTTTTGCCGCCGAAACATCAAACATACGATTCATAAACACTCCTCTACTTTAAAAACCAAACACGCAACTATAGTATTACGCTTATGAATCCACCCCACTCCCTCACTTGAGGGGGATGGGGTGTCGCTTTTCCCACTTTCATCAAAAGTAAAGATCGACAACCGACTTGGTTTAGCTTGCCTTTTCAGTAATACCCTCCCTGTCCTTAGATCTGACAAACTCATCGATCTCATCGGCCATGTAAAGGTTTTTCCCTCCAAACCGATGGACTGGCAATCCTTTCTTCACTGCCCTCCATAGATTCGCCCGACATATACCACCCAGATACTCCATCGCCTCCTTCGTACCGAGAAATCCCCTCTTCAATGTACTCGTTTTTATCGACCCGCCTTCCTCACCTTTAAGAATCCGGAGCGCTTCTGCGAGCCTCTGCTCCGGAATCCCGTCCTCAAGAACCGCCTTGAAGACCTGATCTTTCAATCTCACTCACACCTCCACGTTGAAATTTCAAACTCTGGTAAATGTTTAAACGTTTATTCCTGTCCTTCTCCAAGGGCTTACTCTCACTCGATATTCAGTTTTCAAAGAACTTTCAGTACTTATGGAATCGGGAGTACTGTCCCTTGTTTCTGTCATTCAAATTACTTTAAATACTTCATAAGTCAATGATGACTAGCAGGTTACTAATTAGGCGACTAGTTAGTTGAAGACATGCCAGGTTCATGGAAGAGAAGGGTTCATTAGCGTTTTTTCAGAAAACAGATTGGCAGGAGACGGGAGTTATTTCAATTCGCTCTTCTTCAGGCCTACAGAAAGCAACTTGAAGAATTTCTCTTTTGTTTTTGAATACTCATCAGCCCTCTTGTCCCCAGTTTCGAAGACAAGAGCCTTCAATTTCGACATCAGCACATCCGGAATTGGAAGCAGATCGACATTATGCAGCTTTTCGTTGAAGAAGTTCTCAGAATCAGGTCGCCTGCGCTCATCATCCAGAAGATTCAAAACGCTCTTTTTTATTTCAGGGAACTTCAGCAGAAGCTTCCTGAATATCTTTTCAAGGCAGTCCTGCCTGTCACCGGAAAATTCGGCCGGAACACTATTCTTGTCGTTCCTGAATATTGAGAGGCACGGGAAGTCGGAAACTTCATCTCCTTTCCTCATTTTTAGAAAATCATCATCTTCTCTTGAATAACTGTATCCGTCATAAGGCTTGACCGAGGAAACCCAAAGTCCGGCAAAGCGCAGGAATTGGAGAGCTGATATCTTATCTTTTAAACCATTTATTCTAAAGGATATATTCCCCTTCTCCCCTATATTACCGCTGACTTCAAGCAGTTCGACTGTGTATTTCCATGCCGGTAGCACCGTCTGACGATCCGAAAACATTGATATTGTCTCATGTGAGGCTTCAGGATGACATGACTTATCCTCAGTCAGTGTTTTCAACAGCATATCATACCCTAACTGGCCACATGAAGGTGAAACTTGCTCAATCTTTTTAGTCAGCAATTCTGATGATGCGGAATTCGGCAGCACCACTATCGCACCGTTCCCGAACCGCAATGCGAAGGAAGTCGGGAATCCTATTTTGGCATCTCTGGCGATTACTACGGAACTATCCTTTTCAGGCCATGCTTTCAGCGGATCCTTCATAGCGTTAGAAAGAAAACGGAGCCGGTCGGGTAAGTAAAGACATCTGCGGGAGAGCTCAGTCCTTATTTTCTGCAAAGTCATCAGGGAGCTGTTCTTCCCCTTCTCAATGATACCCGGGTCTTTTACACCAATTATTATTCTTCTTATAATAGTCATCAGCGTAGCACTGTCTGATAACTGTACGGAACCTATCTTGTCCGCCAGCAGTTCCGCCATCTTCCCGGGGTTCCATACCAAAAACCCGTCAAACAGGGCATCCATCTGTTCAAGCGAGGGACTCCAATGCCACGTCCATATGGCAGTATCACCCCCGGCATCAGAGACGATTCCAATGGGGAACGGTATCTCAAAACATCCATCATCCCCTGTGGCTCCGTGATAGTTGTGGATGTTAATGTCGATTCCGCTGGAATAGTAATGCATGGCACCTGTGAATCCTAGGGCGAACTTGATGCTTTCCGGCTTTGAAAGGGATACTTTGAAAATAACTGTCCTTCCGCCTTTTATGAGCTTGAATAGCGGACTGAACTCTTTGATGAACGCGTTCTTTAGTTCATCCTGAGGATAAGGAAACGGAGCGTGCTTAATCCATTTTATACCGGAATAATTCTTGTCATCATCGTATTCATGCGCCTCCGCCCCTAAAAATTCGGTCGGGACATTTATTGTACTGTCAAACAAGATTGCGCCCGAGAGTTCCTTGTAAATCGATTTGATGTCATCCCAAGCGTTTATCGTCTTCATTTCTGCTTCTCCTGCATAGCGAGAAGATCCTTCCTGATCTTTTCAATCTCAGCGCCGGAAACATCAGCCGATTCGATACGCCTTGCTCTTTTTATCCCAAACTTGTCCATCCACTTGCGTACGGCCGCTTCTGACACATTGAAAATACGGGCAATCGCTATATTTGAATACTTCCCCACGAGTTTTTCAAGTTTCTCCTTAGAAGGTGTAATCTTACTCCCCGGTATAACGTCAGGAACCGGCAATTTAAACTCCTTTATCTGACTGACTATGTCCAGAGCCCGTTTGTCCGCATCTCCTCTGTATGCCTCAAGCATCTTCTCGTACACTTTTATCATCTCGCTCGATTCCCAACCAAGAATCCTCATCGCGTCGCGGATGCTAACATCCTTGGTGGCAAGCAAGGACATATAGGTTGTCCGCAGTGAATGGAATGAGTATAAAGAAGAACGTCTCTTGCGGTGTGCTCCGGCCTTGTCCTTCCGGGTAATGTCTTCGCCTTCCTTATTAAGAGCATTCTCAAAGATAGTCTTGCAAGTTTTTGTCACATAATGTTCATTCCGCATGTAATGTTCAGCCACCGAAGGTATTACGTATTTGTTTTTCCCTTTGGCGACCATCCGGGATTCAAGGACTTTCCGGAGCGTAGCAGTTATGGGGATTCTGGCCTTGTTACTTGTGCGTGATGTCTTGAAAGGGATTACATCAATAAAATTTAGGGTAATGCAGTCCCATTTTAGCAGAACAGCGTCCTTGAGCCTTAGTCCCGTCTGACTTCCGATGATGATCAGATCACGGTAGTCCAGGCTATTTTTGGCTGCTTCCGCTATCACATTTTTAAGCATATCGGGTTCAAGGGCTCCATGTCCTTCGGCGCCAGATTCCGACTTCTTTTTTCGAGGTATGTGTATCCTGTTGAATGGATCCCTGTATGGAAGGGGGGTTGTGGCATCAATCGTTGCGAATACCCTGGAGAGCAACTTCAAATGATCGTTGTATGTTTTTCCACTGATGCCAATATCCCATAGATGCTTGGAGTATGACATAGCCAGCGACCTGTCCACGTGTTCAATATGTTCAATGTTCTTGCCCGCACACCAGGATGTAAATTTACCAAATGCGGCTTGATAGATACTTTTGCTTTTCTCTGTCAACTCTGAATATGAAGAATTGACATTGCACCACCTCTGATAGCATTCATCGATTCTTATATTAGGTATTTCATCTTTTCCTGAAACCGTTTTAACAACCGCATCGATTATCTTCCTGTCTCTATTCTCTTTCAAGTCTTCTGTCGCCCGTAGGGCTTCAACCTTGAATTTAGCCTTAATTATCTGGTCACTGCGTTTTTCCGCCTCTTTTTTATCAGCAGTCTTGGTTGAAACCCATATATCCTTGAATTTTGTTCTCAGCCTGAGATAGAATATTTGCTTTTTTCCCCTTCTGAATAAGGAGGGGGCCTTAACTTCTATTTTTTTAGTTTTTCTTATATTTGATTTGTTCTTCATATATTGAATGACCGTTTTCAACAGTTTGGAACGAATATAAACGCAAGCCCTCTTGAATTCAAGTAATCTGGTAGCAAATCTGGAGCAAATGTCATAATAGTGGATGCTGGAATTATGGAAGTGAGGCTAAAAAAATGGTCGGGACGGAGAGATTCGAACTCTCGGCCTTCAGACCCCCAGTCTGACGCGCTAACCAGACTGCGCTACGTCCCGTCAAGCCCTTTAAAATGTAACATGGCTTGGTTTTTTCAAGTTCGACAACGGAATATTCCCAATTTTAAGAAAATTTGCTTTTTCATTTGAAAGAATAATTTTTTTGCTATACATTGACGGATTGAATAACAGTTTCATTTAAAATATCAGGGAAAGGACGTTGACATGATGAAAAAATTTATTACCCTCGTTGCGGTTGTCTTTGCTATGACGGCCGGAACAGTCTCGCAGGCCCAGGTTCTGGACAAGATCGTGCTCTATATACCGAATAGAATCGTTGATGCCATGGATACTTTCTCCCTTTCCCTTGGATTCGGCCCCACTGCAAGGGGAGAGGTGTGGTGCACAAGGCCTTTCGCCTTCGGTGCCGGTACGGGAATCCTAGTAAAAGCCTCCAAGGGCTACAACCGCCAGTACGGTTGCGGTTTCGAATCAGGATCAGAGACAAATTTCATGGCAATCACATCTGAAGGCAAGGAACTCACCAACTGCATTGGTTCATTAAAAAACTATCAGGTCTATTACACCGGAGCGCCCAACATAGATGAACAGATCTATAACTTCCATGAAGGCGCAAGGGACTACTGGTCAATCGGCATGACAGGTGGTCTTGCAATAGCCGAAGTCAACGGGGAATTCCATCCGGTTGAAATCTTTGATTTCTTCGCCGGCTTCCTTTTCTTCGATATCAAGGGCGATGACTTCACTTTTGCCGATCTGTCCAACTGACGTTCCTGTCCAATATAATCTAAAGGGCGCGGCTTTCGCGCCCTTTTTTTGCCTGCATTACAATTATTTTTTCTATTTTAGAAAAAATAATTTGACAAACTAATTACATGGATTTAATTGCGAGCGACTAATTTTAACGGAAAGAATTCATGATGGAACCGGAAAATCTAAAAATCACCCCTTTGAACAGCAGGCATGTCCGCCTCGGCGCCAAGATGGTCCCGTTTGCCGGATGGAACATGCCTGTCCAGTACAGGGAGGGTATAATAGCCGAACATATCCATACAAGAACCCATGTCTCAATTTTCGACATCTTCCACATGGGCGAATTCCGGGTCAGGGGGAAAAATTCAGCAATTGCCCTAGACAGGATACTGGCAAGGCCGGTAACCGACCAGAAACCCGGCACGTGCCGCTACAACTTCCTCCTCACTGAAAAGGGGACTGTAATTGACGACCTGATCGTTTACAGGATTGACAACGACGAGTTCTTTATTGTCGTCAACGCGGGTACAAGGGAAACTGACGCCGCGCGGTTCAGGGAACTCCTTCCGGAAGACGTGTCATTCGCAGACGAGTCGGATGCGACCGCAAAAATAGACATTCAGGGTCCGGAAAGCGCCGATGTCCTGGTGTCGCTCGGCTTGGACAGGGAAAGCCTCCCCTCCTATTACCGTTGGATAAAAACTAGGATATCCGGAATTCCATGCCTGCTCAGCAGAACAGGGTATACCGGTGAACTCGGATTCGAAATCTATTTCCCCGCCGACAAGTCGGAAACCATGTGGGATATCCTGCTGGAACAGAAAAACGTAAAACCTGTGGGACTGGGGGCGCGCGACACCCTGCGCCTTGAAATGGGATATCCACTGTACGGACATGAGCTCAATCTGGAAACCACACCGGTTGAAGCCGGCTTTGCACAGATGCTGAAACTCGGTGAAAACCGTGATTTCATGGGGTCGGAAATCCTGCGAAATTCGCAACCCGCGAAAAGACTTGTGGGGATCGAACTCGACGGTAGACGGGCGGCAAGGGAGGGAACTCCCGTGTTCATTTCCGGGAAAGAATCCGGAAAAGTCAGTTCAGGAACATTCTCACCGTCCCTTGGCAAGGCGATCGCCCTTGCCTATGTCAACGGTGAATCTGAAATTGGCGCCGGCACCGAAGTGGAACTTGTCACGGACAGGTTCAGGATAAACGGAAAAACGGCAAGTATTCCGTTCTACAGGAACGGGACCGCGAGAAAATAGGAATAATTCAATATTGCTCCTTGTTAATTTATTTAAAACAATATATTTAAAAATGGTTTCTTTTTGAAACTCAGGAGGTACAAATGAAGAAATACACGAAAGAACATGAATGGGTGGAAATTAAGGGTACCGAGGCGGTCGTAGGCATAAGCGCCCATGCTGCCAAGGAACTAGGCGACATAACATTTGTCGAAATGCCGTCTGAGGGAACGGATCTGATAGTTGGCGATGTTTTCGGAACAATCGAATCCGTCAAGGCAGCCTCGGATATTTTCGCCCCCATAAGCGGCACCGTATCCAGCATCAACTCCGACCTTGAGGATGACCCGTCGATAGTCAACAGTTCTCCAGAGGGGAAAGGATGGATATGCCGGCTCGACAACATAGACCTTGTCGAACTGGAGGATCTCATGTCGGAAGAGCAGTATGAAAAATACCTGAAAGAATCTTCAAAAAAATAATCAAAGGAGAGAATCCCTGTGGCCTATATTCCGAATACAGACGCCGACGTAAGGGAAATGCTTCAGGCGGTGAACTGTAAAAGCCTTGAGGAACTTTGGCGAAAAGCCCAGATAAAGGATCCGCCTCCGTCCCTGGAAAACATTCCCGGCGGAAAATCGGAATATGAAGTCTCACTTCACCTCAATGCCCTGGCCTCGCAGAACGCCACAAGTCTGGTGAACTTCGTGGGAAGCGGATACTACGATCACCTCATACCCGCCGCAGTCGGCGCATTGACAGGTCGTTCCGAATTCTATACGGCATATACCCCATATCAGCCAGAAGCATCTCAAGGAACCCTCCAGGCCATATATGAATTCCAGTCCGCAATATGCCGCCTCACTTCAATGCCGATGGCGAATGCATCACTTTACGACGGGGGAACAGCCCTCTTCGAAGCCATGATGATGGCTGTCAGGATAACTTCGCGCAGACAGGCCGTCATTTCGGGCGCCGTGTCCCCGATCTTCCGTGAAATGATAAAATGCTACAGTGGAAACCTGGACATCGAACTTATAGAAGTGCCTGTCAATAATTCAAAAACAGATTCCGCCCAGAGCGCCTTGATAGATGCAGTTACGGACAAGACCGCATGCATCCTCGTCCAGTATCCGAATGTCTTTGGAACTGTCGAGGAATGGACGGATACTGTCGACAAAATCCATAAAAAAGGCGCAATCGCAGTATGCTCCACATACCCGATAGCCCTCGCAATATTGAAAACCCCCGGTGAAATGGGCTTTGATATCGTCACCGGTGAAGGACAGAGCCTCGGAATCCCGCTGAGCTTCGGAGGGCCGTATCTCGGATTCATGGCGGTCAGGGAGAAATATGTGCGCAAAATGCCAGGACGTATTGTCGGAAGGACGGTCGACCTTGACGGCACACAGGGATTCGTGCTGACACTCCAGGCGCGCGAACAGCACATACGCCGCGAACATGCCATGTCAAACATCTGCACAAATGAAAGCCTCTGCGCCCTCACCGCACTGGTTTATCTTACATGCGTAGGAAAAGAAGGTCTTGTGCAGGTTGCAAACCTCTGCGCCTCGAAAGCGAATTTCGCAAGAGACCTGCTCCTCCAGATCAAAGGCGTGGAAGCAATAGGTGAAAAATCTTTCTTCAATGAATTCGTAATTAAACTTCCCGGAGATTCCTCTGACGTGGTCGGCAAACTCATAGACAAGGGTTTTGCCGGCGGCTTCCCGCTGGGCAGATATTATCATGACAGGAAAAACCAGCTCCTAGTCGCGGTGACGGAGAAAAGAACCCGCGAAGAAATCAAGGCGTTCGCAAACGCCATGGAGGCAGTACTATGGAGCTGATATATTCAAAAGGAAAAGCCGGACGGCGCGGTTCGTCCCTCCCGGAACTCGATGTCCCGGCCTCAAATTCCATCCCCTGCGAACTTCGCAGGAAAAAAGCCGCTGCAATGCCGGAAGTTTCAGAACTTGAAGCCGTAAGGCATTTCACTCTTCTCAGCAGAAGGAACATGGGTGTTGACTCCAATTTCTATCCTCTCGGTTCCTGCACGATGAAATACAATCCCAAGTTCCATGAGAAAATCGCCTCCCTGCCGGGTTTCGCCGACCTCCATCCGCTTCTTCCACAACTGAGACGCGGCGGAGCGCTGACTCAGGGCGCCCTCGCAGTCATTTATGAAACTGAACGGATGCTCAGCGAGCTTCTCGGCTTCTCGCATTGCACGATGCAGCCGCTTGCCGGGGCGCACGGCGAACTCACCGGTGTCATGCTGATCGCCGCATATCACAAGGCGCATAAGGATCCCAAACGGAAAATCATGCTCATACCGGATGCCGCCCACGGTACAAATCCGGCCAGTGCGGCAATGGCGGGATTTGATACGTTCACAATCCCCTCCGATGCCGAAGGCAATGTGGATCTCAAAGCCCTTCAAAACGCCCTCAATGAAAATGTCGCCGGAATAATGCTGACCTGCCCCAACACCCTCGGCCTATTCGATCCGAACGTGAAGGAGATATGCGACCTTGTCCACAGGGCGGGCGGACTCGCCTACTGCGACGGCGCCAATTTCAACGCAATCATGGGAAGACTGCGTCCCGGAGACCTCGGGTTCGACGTGATGCATGTCAACCTCCATAAGACTTTCTCCACCCCGCACGGATCCGGCGGCCCCGGCTCTGGACCAGTCGGCGTATGTGAAAAACTCGTTCCATATCTGCCTATTTCCAGAGTAGCCAAGAGAAGCGACGGGACATACGCCCTTGACTACACCCACAGGGAATCAATCGGGTATATCGCCCCGTTCTACGGAAATTTCGGAATTATCCTCAGGGCTTACGCATATCTCATGACACTAGGAAGGGAAGGACTTGTAAGGGTCAGTGAAAATGCCGTACTAAGCGCGAATTACATCCGGGTGAAACTCGCCCCTTATTTCGACCAGCAATACCCCGGCTACTGCATGCACGAATGCGTCTTCTCCGCAACACGCCAGACGGAAAAAGGCGTCCACGCCCTCGACATCGCAAAAGCCCTGATCGACAGGGGCATTCATCCCCCGACGATTTACTTTCCGATGATTGTCAAAGAGGCGATCATGATCGAGCCGACGGAAACCGAATCCAAGGAGGACATTGACAAATTCATCCAGGTGATGATCGAAATTGCGAAACTCGCAGACGGGAATCCCGATGAAATCAAAAAATGTCCGATGACAATGCCCATCAGACGCCTCGACGAAACCCAGGCCGCAAGAAAACTGGATTTGGCTTCTCTGGAATAAAAAGTAGCACAGACATTCCTGCATGTGCTAAATTTTTCCCTGCGTGAAAAATTTATCCTTGATGCTCTAGACTGGATTATTCTCGCGACGTGAATAATCCACAGCTGTGCGGACGTGATTTATTCATTGGCGGCCATGCCGCATGAATTAATCAGGCTAGTATAAATATTTTTTTCAGACAGGAAAAAATAATGAATATTCGGGCACTATGAAAAAATCCTTAAAGGCATTGTTCTGGATCTGCTTCAGCCTGCTCGGGGCGTTTGCATTCGCGGTGATAGCTTTCAAGCGCGGCGAATTCGTGAACGCGCTGTGGCTGGTTGTCGCCTCGCTGTGCGTTTTTGTCATCAGCTACAGGTTCTACAGCAAATGGCTTTTCACGAAAGTCTTCGTCCTCGATCTCAAACGCTCTACTCCGGCATGCGTAAAGGAAGACGGCAAGGATTACGTCAAGACCAATTCATGGATAGTTTTCGGACATCATTTTGCGGCGATCGCAGGACCAGGGCCCCTGGTCGGGCCGGTTCTTGCGGCGCAGTTCGGATATCTCCCCGGAGCCTTGTGGATACTTGTCGGAGCGGCACTCGGAGGCGCAGTCCATGATTCAATGATCCTGTTCTGTTCGATGCGCCGCAACGGCAGATCGCTGGGACATATGGTAAGGGAGGAAATAAACAGTTTTGCCGGAACCGTCGCGCTGGTCGGCATACTTTCAATCCTTGTCATTCTGATAGCGGTGCTCGCGCTAGTTGTAGTGAAAGCCCTTGCGGAAAGCCCGTGGGGCGTATTCACCATTGCAATGACAATCCCGATAGCCCTGATAATGGGGGGCGCACTGCGATATGTCTGCCCAAAAAACATTGGCATTGTCTCGGCATTCGGAGTCTTAGGGCTTCTCCTTTCGGTTTATCTCGGACAGTATCTGACGCATTTCCCGGGCATTGAAAAAATGCTCACCCTCGATGGAAAATTCCTGGCGATTGCAATTATAATCTACGGGTTCGCGGCATCCGCGCTGCCTGTCTGGCTGCTTCTCGCCCCGCGCGACTACCTCAGCACATTCATGAAAATCGGAACAGTCGCCTTTCTTGCGATTGCGATTGTCGCAATCGCCCCGTATCTCAGAATGCCTGCGGTGACAAAGTTCATTGATGGGTCGGGTCTTGTTTTCGCGGGACCGGTTTTCCCGTTCTGTTTCATAACCATAGCCTGCGGCGCGGTTTCAGGGTTCCATGCCCTGATTTCATCGGGAACCACCCCGAAAATGATAACCAGCGAATCATGTGTGAGGACAATCGGATACGGCGCGATGATTGTTGAAATGATGGTGGCGATAATGGCACTGATTGCCGCAAGCACGATGAGTCCCGGAATCTATCTCAGCATCAACATGAAAGGCGAACCTGCGGCGGTTGTCCAGAAAGCGTCTGCCGCCGGATTCCATGTGACGGAACAGGAGATGAAAAACCTTGCTGAAAATCTCGGGGAGAAGACAATGTTCGGAAGAACCGGTGGCGCTCCCACATTCGCAGTCGGAATGGCGGAAATGCTCGCGAAGGTTTTCGGAGGAAGGACGGCGATGGCACTGTGGTATCATTTCGCAATCATGTTTGAAGCGCTGTTCATATTGACGACCATCGATGCCGGCACCCGCGTGGGCCGTTTCCTCATGCAGGATCTGCTCGGACAGATTTCGCCGGAACTCGGTCATACCGGAACCCTTCATTCAAACATCACATCAAGCATCCTGTTTGTCGGCGCCTGGGGCTGGTTCCTTTTCCAGGGAGTCATAGATCCCCTCGGCGGAATCAACAGTCTCTGGCCTATTTTCGGAATCGCAAACCAGCTTCTCGCGGTCATCGCACTGTCCCTGGGAACAACAATAATGATAAAAATGGGGAAGGCAAAATATATTCTTGTGACCCTGATTCCCCTGCTCTTTCTTTTCACTGTGACTATGACGGCGGGATTCATGAAAATCTTCAGCGCCGATCCGCGCCTCGGTTTTCTCGCGAATGCGCGACAGATAGCCCAGAAGATCACCGACGGCGGGACAGTCAAACAGATTATCGAATGGGAAACCCTGAAACTGAACAATTACATAAACACGGGGGTCTGCGCATTATTCATGGCGCTTGTCGTATTGATTGTAGCCGCATGCGTCAGGGAATGGTATCTGCTACTCTGCAGAAAAAAAGAGGCGGTCCTCCGCGAATCGGAATATGTCGGCACGGAGACGGAACCCGGGTTCTAACGTTTGTAGTAGCGCAATTTATTGCGCGTTTCTCAAGCTTCCGCGCCCCACCAAAACATCTCGGGCAAGAATGCCCGAGTCACTTTTAAGACCTTCGCTGTGACGACAAACCGGATGCGCCAAAGTATGGCGTTTTCGATGAAAACGCCTCTTGAGCCAGTTTCGGCGAAACTGGCATACTGAAAACACCGACAAAACATTGGCAATATTTTTACGGATATGGCAGGAATCGGCGGTTTATCATAAAGTTTTCCGGAGAAACAATCCATTTGGTTCTCCGGAAAACTTTATCCTCTGATGATTTTCAGCAGTTCTTCGCGTTTGGCTTCCATGGTCTTCTTGTCCCTGGCTTCGGTGATCAGCCTGAGGAGCGGCTCCGTATTCGAAGCCCTGACGTTGAACCACCAGTCCTTGTATTCCACTGAAATCCCGTCGAGTTCGAACATTCTGCCGTCGGTGTATTTATTCTTGATTTTTTCCAGGACGGATTTCACGTTGGCAACCTTGGAATTGATTTCACCGCTGGAGAAATATATGCGGAGCGGGGCCACAAGGTCGCTGACTTTCCTGTTTGTCTTGCAGATCAGGTTCGCAAGCATCATGAACGCAAGCCCCTGGGATTCGGTCGTGTAGTTCTCCCTGAAGTAGTAATGGCCTGAAAGTTCACCAGCGAAAACCGCATCATATTCGCGCATCTGCGCCTTTATGAATGCATGACCGACACGCGACATAATGGCTTTGCCCCCGTTTCTCTCAATGCACTCCTTCACCGCCCAGCTGCTTCTCAAGTCATAGAGAATGGTGGCGGGCCCGTCTGAAAGAATATCCTGGGCGATAAGGGCCGTGAAAAGATCCATCGGGATGATCTCCCCCTTGTCGTCAATAAAGCCACAACGGTCGGCATCGCCGTCGAAACCTGCGCCGAAATCGGCCCCGACTTCCCTGACCTTTGCGCGAAGCGCGTCGAGAGTATGTGTTTCAAGGGGATTCGCCTCGTGATTCGGAAAAGTCCCGTCAAGCTTTTCATAAAGGGGGATTATCTCGAACATGTCCCTGATTCCTGCTATTTCATATGATCCCATGGAATTTGCGAAATCCGCAACGACCTTGAGCTTGCGGTTCAGCTTTGCAAACTTCCTGAGATGTTCGCCATACTCCCTGGCAATGTCATAAGTTGTTATTTTCCCTTTTTTTGCGGAATCCCGCCATGAAGAATCCTGGACAATCTTTTCTATGTCGACTATGCCGGTGGCGCCGCTGATCGGAATCGCCAGATTGCGGCAGAGCTTAAACCCGTTCCATTCCCCGGGATTGTGCGAGGCGGTTATCATGACACTCCCGTCAGCACCGAGTTTCCCGTTTGCGAAATACGACATCGGAGTAGAACACATCCCGATGTCAATGACATCCGCGCCCTGATCCGTCATTCCCTTGGAGAGTGCATTGAAAAGCGAAATTGAGTGCGGACGCATATCGCGGCCGACAACTATTTTCTTCGCCCCGACAAACTGCACAAAAGCACGGCCTATTTTTTCAGCCATAGCCTCGTTAAGCTGTTCCGGATAAATACCCCTTATGTCATAAGCCTTGAAAATCCCAGCCATTATAATGTCTCCAGTTATGAATTAAACCCTATTTGTGAAAGGGTTGCTGAATATAGTTTTTCATTCAAATAAATTCAAAGAGGGAATTTATTTGAATGAAAAACTATGGGGATTATTTGGTTGCACCATTTAGAGGCATATATTTGGAATGACAGAATCTGGATGAAATGAGGCTCTTTGTCATCGAAAGTATGTCGGGTTTTCTGTGTCCGCCGTAGCTTCTCTGCGAAGGGGGAAACCCGACATTTAGTTGGCGGTTTACCCCAGTCATTCGACGGGGCAGAGAAAACCGCCCTCTTATGAGGCAAAAAGCCCAGCTTAACGCTTACGAGAAAAGGGAATTAAAAAAAATGACGACTTTACAATCTGGAAATCATCCCCTCTCCATTCGTGACGGTTGCATCTGCAAGACACAGAAGTTGTTGGTGGCCGCCCCGCACCCTGATGACTTCGACGCAATTGGAGCCAGCCTTAAATACCTGTCAGGAAATGGCAATCCACTGGAGGTCATTGTCGCCTGCACAGGCAGTGGCGTCGAAGATTCCTACCGTCCCGGGCTGACTCTTGATTCCAAGACGCAATTGAGAGAAGACGAGCAGAGAAACAGTGCCAGATTCTTCGGACTTCCCGGAGATCGCCTGACGTTCCTTCATCTGAAAAACGACGAAGACGATCAAACTCTGGACACAGCGGAAAACCTTATCACCTTGGAAAAGATCATCCTGCAAAAAAAACCTGACGTCATTTTCCTGCCTCACTGGAACGACACAAATGCCGGACACAGGTCGATCTATTCCCTGGTTCGCCAATTTGCTTTGCGCTCCCGCCTTCCGCTTACCCTATTGCTCATTCGTGACCCTAAGACTATTTCAATGCGCACGGATCTCTATCTTCCTTTTGGCGAAGCCGAGGCCGCCTGGAAAGCCGAACTGCTTCGGTTCCATGATTCCCAGCAACAGCGCAATCTAAACACGCGAAGGCACGGTTTCGATGAGCGGATCCTGAGTCACAACCGGCAGATTGCCCGTGAATTATTACTCCCGGAGCCGTATGCGGAAGCTTTCGAACTTGAAGCATACAACAAGACCGATGGAATTGACACGGTGAAATGAAAGCACCTAGGATATTTTCGGCGGAAGTCCTTCCGCACAAGAAATACATGAAGCCGACCAGACGGTCAGCGTTCCCGGGAACGCCAAGCGTCCGCTTGGCTTAAAAATGTGCGGAAGGACTTCCGCCAAGCAAATCTACAATATCTTCCCGTTTAGGCTATTTTTCCCGGATCCTTATCCTTGGTGTCCGGCCTGAGATCTTTTTTGTCCGCTGTTTTTTCCGCACTCTTGGACGGATCTTCTTTTTCTATTGCATCCCGTATATCGTCTTTCGCTTTCTTAAATTCGCGGATACCCTTGCCGAGCCCGCGCGCCAGCTCCGGTATCTTGCTTCCTCCAAAAAGAAGAAGGACGATGAGAAAGATAATAATCAATTCCTGATAACCGATCATACACACCTCCGTTTGATTTCAAATTTTTAAATTACATGCAACCTACCGCATGAAGAGTCCAGCATTAAACAGGCCATCCGCCAATTCTTCCATACACTATCATCCTTTTATCTTTTTGAAAATAAAAGAAACCGCCTGAAGCGGACAATGGCCCCGTCCCACGGGAAATCTGGGCTCAAAAATGAATTCTTTATTGATTCACTAAAGATTGGCATCAAAGATGCTCGACAGCACTTTAATAGTTATTATCATTATATCGATAATGATAATAATAATAATTATTGAAGAGCCATAAAAAAGGAGATGTCATAATGAAGGTTTCAAGACGCGACTTCCTGAGGTACTGCGGCCTGTCTGCAACAGCGCTTGGGCTGACCAAGACCGACTTGTTCGCAATTGATTCCCTGCTGGCATCAAGCAATGCCCCTGCGGTTCTATGGATACAGGGAAGCTCCTGCTGCGGGGACTCTATTTCACTTCTCAACCGCATAGCTGCAACTGTGCCAAAAACAGTTGACGAACTGCTTCTGGGTCCCATTGACCTGATTTTCCATCCCAATCTCATGGGACCGTCTGGAGATGAAGCCGTTGCCGCCGTACGGTCGTTGAAAAACTACATTCTGGTCATCGAGGGTGGCGTTCCGACCGCGTACAACGGCATGGCATGCACGGTCTGGACGGAAAACGACGTGGATGTCACATTCGGTGACGCAATAAGGAGTCTTGCGCCGGGAGCGTCTCAAATCATCTGTGTCGGGCAATGCGCATGTTTCGGGGGAATTCCGGCTTCCGGAGGCAATCCCACGAAAATAGTCAGCGTGCCTTCCTATCTTGCGATGCCGACAATCAATATCGCGGGTTGCCCTCCCCATCCGGATTGGATGATAGGCACAATCGCACAGTTACTCGCCGGGAAAACTGTTCCTCTTGACAAATATGGACGGCCCACGGAATTTTTCGGCAGGACGGTCCATAGCCGCTGTCCTCTCAGGGAAACAGAAGGGGTGGAGACATATGGTGTAAGGAACAGGTGCCTGAAGGAACTTGGCTGCAGGGGACCTGAAACCTATTGCAACTGTCCTGACATGAAATGGAACAACGGCGTAAGCTGGTGCGTAGAGGCGGGAGGGCCATGTATCGGCTGCACAAGTCCGACATTCCCTTCTCAAACATCTTTTCATCATAGCTGAGCAACGATTATTAATTTTCCAACATTAACGTAATTCAAAATAAGAAAAGCATAGGAGGATACCATGGCAACGTTCACAGTTATAGATCCTGTGACCAGGATTGAAGGTCATTTGAAAATCGAGGTTAAGATAGAGGCATATCAGGGAGTCCAACAGGTAGTTGACGCACAGGTGGCCGGCACACTGTTCAGGGGTTTCGAAAAACTGCTTGTCGGCAGGGATCCCCTGGACGCCCAGCACATCACCCAGCGAATCTGCGGTGTCTGCCCGATATCTCATGCAATGGCCGCAGTGATGACACTCGACAAAGCCAGTAAAACAGCGATTCCCATGACGGCTCTCCTCCTGAGGAACCTCGTGATGGGCGCGAACTTCGTCGAATCCCATATCCTTCACTTTTACCTTCTCAGCGCATTGGACTACATTGACGGTCCGGCGCAGAGGCCGTGGCTGTCGACCTGGTCCATAGACAGGCGTTTCAACTCCTCGCAGACGGCTACGCTGATAGGCCACTACCTCAAGGCCATTGAGATGAAGCGCAAGGGTCAGGAAGCGGCCGCCGTATTCTGCGGGAAAATGCCGCATTCGCCGGCCTTTATCCCCGGCGGATTCACAAATGCCCCCACAAAAGCGCAGATAACCCTCTTCAACAGCTATCTCGCCGAACTCCTCGATTTCGTTTACAATGTCTACATACCCGATGCAGAGGCCCTGGCCTCCGTCTATAGCGACTACAGCCAGATCGGAAGAGGATATGGAAATCTCCTTGCGTACGGTTGTTTCGATGAAAATGTCACAGGAACTTCAAAACTATTCACGCCGGGCGTAATCCTGAATGGCTCCAAAACAAAGTCAGCCCTTACGGTCGGCAACATAACCGAGCAGGTCAAAAACTCATGGTATCAGGATTCAACCTCAAAGTTGAGGCCTGACGGCGGAAAAACAGAACCGGTATATCCCAAAGGTGCGGCCTATAGCTGGCTGAAAGCCCCCCGCTATGCAAATGCCCCGATGGAAGTCGGACCTCTTGCCAGGATGTGGATGACAGGCGACTACCGGCGCGGAATTTCGGTAATGGACCGCCAACTTGCAAGAGCCTATGAAACGAAAAAAATAGCCGAGGCGATGAAACGGTGGATTGCAGGAGTGAAAGAAGGAGCCCCCGTATATAAGAGAGCCGTCATCCCCTCTTCCGTAACGGCCTTCGGCCTTACCGAAGCCCCCCGCGGGGCACTCGGTCACTGGGTGAAATTAATCAGTTCCAAGATCTCCAACTACCAAGTTATCACCCCGACCTGCTGGAACTGTTCGCCAAGGGACGATGCCAATCAGCTCGGACCTCTGGAAAAAGCGCTGATAGGAACCGTAGTGCAGGATCCGGACAAGCCAGTCGAAGTGCTGAGGGTAATCCACTCCATGGATCCATGCCTCGACTGTGCAGTCCATGTAATGAGGGCAAAATGAAAAACAACTCCAAATGTCGTGTCTGGGTGGCCGGACTTGGGAACGTATTGATGAGTGACGACGGGGTCGGCGCGGTGGCGGCCAGAATGCTGTCGGAAGCCGCCCAGTCCAGCGGAACCGTCGTCTCGGAGGTCGGCACCGCAATAGTATTCTATACCAACCTCATATCAGATGCGGAAAATATTCTGTGCCTCGATGCAGTGACCAGCGGAAAGAAACCGGGGACAGTGACTGTTTTCACCTTGGATGAAATTGAAGCTTCCGGAGGAAAATGGCGGACTGCACACGAACTGACCCTCCTGGACGCAATTGACGTTTTCAGGCATGGAAAAAGGCCGAACATCAAGGTTATAGGTGTGGAACCTGAACGCATTGAATACGGACTCAATCTTTCGGCGACTGTAGAACACGCCATACCGGAAATGCTTACACTTGCAAGGAAGGCCATGTCGGAAATGGCTTCACTGCCATAGGAATCCCCCAAATAAATGCGGAGGGAACCCCCCTTCTCTTCCGCATTTTGAAACAGGGGTGGATGGTGAAAAACCATCCCCCCTGTTTTTTTTGGTTCCTTCTCATTTTAAGTGGGTAAATTTCTCGAATATCCAATATCCAATCCGCCACGGCGGAAATATCCAACCAATGAAGGGAAGAAAACACGAATTCATTCAACAGTTGAAAAATAATAATTCGGTCTTGAAAGAAATCGATGAATTGAACTCAATATTATTCAAAAAAATAGACACGGATAAAATGGGATAATTCGATAATTTCCTTGGACATTGGACATTCCGTGTTGGATATTGGATATTCAAATTGATTTCTTTGAATGTCTGGAATATAATGTACCCCATCTTGGAGGGGTATGGACTATTACCCACTCATTTTAAGAAAGAACCTTCCCCCCCCTGCAAACATGATGAAAAAGGAAACATTGCTTTGGACATAGTCCGCTGCGGGTGTATTTTAACCCCTTTAATTTTTACCTTATGGCGGAATTAACGATGAACACCTTTTTAACAGACCTGTTTCTGGCATGGCGCTATCTGAAACCTAAGAGAAATGCGGTATCTTTCATAACCTGCATTTCAATAATCGGCGTCACTCTCGGCGTCGGTGTCCTGATTGTCGTGCTTGCGGTCATGACCGGCTTCACCGACGAGATGAAGGAAAAGATGATTGACACGATGGCCCATATCCAGATTATGGACATCCGTACCGGCTATGTTTCAAATCCCGACAAGATAATCAGATCCGTAAAGGCCCTCGACTGCAAGGCGTCTCCGGTCGTCTACAAGCATGCACTGATCCAGAAAGGCGAGCACCTCGTGCCGAAAACTGTGATCGGCATACGCCCCGACGAGGAACAGTCGAGCATTGATGTTTCAAAATATGTTGTCTCCGGCAATTTCTCCCTCAAAAAAGGGGAGGCGATCATCAGCGACATAATAGCAGAAGAGCTCAACCTGAGGGTCGGCGACAAGATAATCCTGCATTCCCCCGCGAAAATAACGAAAATGTTCAAATACGAAGAGGGGAAAGGGTTCAAGTTCAACGATGAGAAATCAAAGGTGTTCCTCCCGGACGAATGTAAAATATCCGGAATCTTCACATTCGGTAAATATGATTTCGACAGCACTACGATCTTCGTGAACATCGACGACGCGAACGAGCTTTTTGAAATGCCCTGGGATTCCGCGACAGCAATATACATAAGAACGAAAGATCCGTTTCACCTCGACAACACCCTTGATTCGATACGGAAGGAACTGCCCAATCTCCAGGTATACTCCTGGCAACAGATGAACAAACAGTTCCTGGGCGTACTTGAAGTTGAAAAAAACATGATGTTCTTCCTGCTCATCTTCATCGTGCTGGTCGCCGCTTTCAGCATATCTAACACGCTTATCACGGTGGTTCTCCAGAAAACCCGGGAGATAGGGCTGATCAAAGCGCTCGGCGCATCCCCTCTCACGATCATGCGGACGTTCATCCTGCAAGGGTTCATCGTCGGGGTGCTGGGGACATTGGGAGGCGCGGTGTTCGGGCTTGCGGTCGTCCACTGGAGGAACCAGATCATGCATCTTATGAGCGTTGTCTCCGGTCATGAATTTTTCCCGAAAAAATATTATTTCTTCAGCGAACTTCCGGCGCGCATCGTCGCCGGAGACCTGCTGGTCGTCTGTATCGTCTCAATCGTACTGTGCACCGTAGGCGCATTCCTGCCGGCATGGCGGGCGGCGCGGCTTGATCCTGTGAAGGCGCTGAGGTATGAATAATACGTAGTTGCGCTCCGTATAAATAAAATTATCATTTGGAGAAAAATTTGAATTAAGCGGCCAAAGCGCCGCAACTTTAAAAATCTGAACATCGAACACTGAACATCGAACTTCCAACTTCGAATGAATTCAGTTTTAATTCGATGTTCGATGTTCAAAGTTGAATGTTGGATGTTCATCTCTTTGAAATTCCTATACCTTTAAATATGCTGAAAATTTTTAAAACCAATTCTAATTCGGTGGACGAAACCTATGAGCGATAATTTTATACAGGTCAGAGCGGTACACAAGAACTACCGGGTGGAGAAAACCGAAATACTGGTTCTCCGCGGTGTCAACCTTACGGTCAGAAAAGGCGAATGGATCGCCCTGCTCGGCGCTTCCGGAAGCGGGAAAACCACTCTGCTCAACATCATCGGGGCTCTCGAAAAACCGGACAACGGCGAAATTATTTTCGACGGAATGAACTATGCCGCGATGACTAGAGAAAAGACTTCCGACTTCCGCTGCAGCAAAGTCGGTTTCATTTTCCAGGCATACCACATGCTTCCCGAGCTTACGATTCTTGAAAATGTGAAACTGCCCGCCATGCTCAAAGGCAGGCACGGCGAAAAAGTGACTGCAGAAGCGCGTGAACTCCTCCGCAAAGTCGGCCTTGGCCACCGGCTCGCCCACAAGCCCGCCGAACTTTCCGGAGGAGAACAGCAAAGGGCGGCAATCGCAAGATCTCTCATCAACTCGCCACTGCTTATTTTAGCCGATGAGCCGACCGGGAACCTTGATTCGAAAACTGGAGGGGAGATACTTGAAATTTTCCAAAACCTGCATGATAGTGTTTCCGGTGAAACAATAATCATGGTAACTCATGACCCGGACGTTGCGGCAATGGCGGACCGCATCATCCACATGAGGGACGGAGTCATCGCCGAGTCAGCCTACCCCAAGGAGAGTTGACATGATTTGCGAAGTATGCAATAAAAATGAAGCCACCATCCATATACAGGAAATTGTGAACTCGCAGAAGAAGTCCCTTCACATCTGCCAGGACTGCGCCTCAAAGAAGAAAGGCGCCAACAGCCTCCTGAACGGTCTCAACCTTGCAGACATCCTATATAACATATCCGCCAACATACCCGCTCCGGAAAAGTCGCCTGCAGACGGCGCCGACCAGTCAATTGCACCCTCCTCCGTGATAACGTGTGAAAAATGCGGATGGTCCACCGTCAAATTCAGGGAGAAGGGCCGGCTCGGATGCGCCGAATGCTACAACGTCTTCAAAGACATACTATCCCTCGCCTTTAAAAACATGCACAAGGGAACAATGCACGTCGGCAAACGCCCCGGCGTCCCCAGTAGGGAGACCGACGAGGACACACGCAACGCTATCGAACTTATGAAGCTGCAGAAACAGCTCGAAGAACATATCCTCCGGGAGGAATTTGAAAAAGCCGCAGAACTCAGGGATAAAATAGCATCTTTGAAAAACACCAAAAAGACAAAAAAAACAGCAAAGCGGTAAATCATGCCGGACAATCCATTTGACAATTTATTCGAAAAAAGGGTAAGCTGGCTCGCCGACAGCGGACCGGAGGACGATATCGCAATAAGCTCAAGGATCAGGCTGGCCAGAAACCTGAAGAATATCCCGTTCCCTTCGAACGCATCCCCCGACAACCTGGATTCCACGATGGCGGCGGTGCTGCTGTCCGTTGAAAAATCAAAATGCTTCAAGAAATTCTACGAGATTGACATGACGAAACTGGCACCTCTCGACAGACAGGTGCTTCTCGAGCGCAGGATGATAAGCCGTGAATTCTATGAGAAAAAAAAGAATTTCGCACTCGTCATGACAGAAGATGAAATATCTTCAATCATGATCAACGAGGAGGATCATCTGAGAATGCAGACGATCCTCTCCGGTCTCCGTCTCGGCGAAGTCTGGAACATGATAGACAAGATAGACGATTCCCTTTCCGCACAGCTTCCCTTCGCTTTTGATGAAAATATCGGATATCTCACTTCATGCCCGACAAATGTCGGGACCGGGATGAGGGCTTCTGTGATGCTTCATCTTCCCGGGCTTGTCCTATGCGAACAGATTGCCGCCGTCATCCAAGCGGTAAACAAGCTCGGACTTGCCGTAAGGGGCATTTTCGGAGAGGGAACCGAAAGCCTCGGCAACCTCTTCCAGATTTCCAACCAGAGCACGCTCGGCGAATCCGAACCGCAGATCATCGAAAAACTAGAATCTGTCATCCGACAGATCATAAATCATGAAAAAAATTCACGCCAGAAACTCCTGCAGAACCGGCGGGAGTTCTTGATGAACCAGATAGGGAGGGCCTACGGCATACTCAGGCATTCCTACATCATCACCAGCGAGGAAACACTTAATTCCCTTTCCGCACTGAGACTCGGAGTCGACATGGGCATGTTCGCATCGGTGGACATACATACGGTGAACGAGCTTTTCGTCATCGTACAGCCCGGACATCTCCAGAAATACGCCGGGAAGGAACTTGACATGCCCGAAAGGGACGCCTTCCGTGCTACGGTAATAAGGGAAAGACTGAAATCATCGGAGAAAAAATAACCCCGGTTTCACAGTCCGAGATTGCAAATCGGAAATCGGAAATCGGAAATCGGAAATAAATGGAAACATCGATCACCTGCATTCTGGCCCTTCTGGAGATGACCTTCATTTTTGTCGGTCTTCTGCTTCTTCACGGGCTCAGGAAAGTAATCGGATCAGCCGCCTTCTACATCGCAATAGGGCTCCTCCTCATCTTCACACAACTTGTAAGCGCCACCGAACTCAAGGTGATCATCGGCTTCCCCGGAGCCGACTTCTACATTGCGCCAAGCGTCCTCTTCCTGCCCTATCTTGCGGCCCTCATGGTCGTTTACATAACGGAAGGAACCCTCGTCACGCAGCGGCTGATCATCGGAGCGATGGCGACTCTCGGCTTCTATGTGTATCTCAGCCACCTCACCGGAATCCAGTGCGGATGGGAAGGGTTCACCATTTCACAAGGGCCTTCGGCTGATTCTTTCGAATACCTTCTCAGGAACAGCCAGCGAACCATGGCAAGCTCGATACTGGCTCAGTCAATCGACCTCTTTTTAATACCGATCTTCTTCCAAAGACTGAGAAACCTTAAATGCAGGCTGTTTTTTTCCGTGCTCGGTTCGCTGATGCTCACACAACTTGTCGACACGTTCATTTATTCGTTCGTATGTTTCTGGGGCGAGCCACAACTCTGGGTCTATCTCAGTTCATCCTACATCGCAAAGGCTTTTTTCACAATCTGGCTGAGTGTCATCGCCACCATATACCTGTCAAAGATTGAAACCGAAATGCCAAGGGAGGGACGTACCCTCGACATCGTTTTCGCCTTCCTGGGAAGCTACGGGAAAAACCTGGCGCTGGAAAAGAACATCCAGGAATGGGAAGGGCGCTACAGGACAGTCATAGAAAATGCCAGCGACACGATTGTCCTCCTCAACCGCGAAGGGGAAATCCTCGATGTAAATAACTCGGCCCTCAGCATTTTCGAATATAAGAATAAGAAAAACATCATCGGGAAGAAATTCCCCGAAATGCTGACTGATACTGCCGAATGCCCCTTCAACATGGAATCCTTCTGGGATGAGACCCTGACGAAGATCCGACCCGGAGAACAGCCCCGCATGCACAACGCCCAAATCCACGCCCTTTCGTCTTCCGGCAAAAAAATAGAACTCGACGTGTCCATCAACGTGATAGAAGTGGAAAAAGTGCAGGTACTCATCATTTTCGGGAGAGACGTCACTGAACGCAATCTCCTCAACCGCGAAAAACAGGAACTCGGAGATGAGCTCGCCCACGCACAGAGGCTGGAGTCAGTGGGCCAGCTCGCAGGCGGCGTCGCCCACGACTTCAACAATTACCTGCACGCAATCCAGGGAAATCTCGACATCCTCCTGTTCATGCACGACATCGAGGACAAGAAGATAATAAAACATCTCAACAGGATAAACGACATTACCAACCAGGCGGCAAAACTGACCCAGGCTCTCCTGGGCTTCGCAAGAAAGGGAAAATATCACGAGGAGATACTCGACCTCTCGAAACTCATGAATGAAACTGTCGAACTCTTCAGTCCGCAGTCGCTTGTGAATATCGAACTCAATGTTGATATAGACAAGGTCAGGATGACTATCAAGTGTGACTCCGTCCAGCTCAAACAGGTCTTCCTGAACATGCTTATCAATGCAAGGGACGCAGTTGAGAGCAAATCCGGGAAGACCTCTAAAATCGTACTGGAAGCCAAGTCCGCCACGGCTTACAGAAATAAATTTTTCCCGCCTCCTGAAAGGGAAAACGCCACACCGGAATCATTCCTCTGCGTCAAAATACAGGACAACGGAATAGGAATGGACAAAGATATCCTAGACAGGATATATGACCCCTTCTTCACCACAAAACCGATAGGCAAGGGAACCGGAATGGGTCTTGCCATGGCGTACGGGGCCATCACGAACCACCACGGCTGGATCTATGTTGAAAGCGAGGAAGGTAACGGCACTACTTTCCATATTTTCCTGCCGCGCTACACGAACAAGACAAATTAGATGCGAGAATTGCATAAGGAGCCAGGATGTCAAATATTCTAATCAACCAGCTTGATTACATTTATTTCTTTTACGGCTTTGCCTTAATACTTCTCGGCGTAATATGCCTTTCAGCCAAAATTTCCGGAAAGAATCTGCCCGTCAGGATTCTTGGCCTGTTCGGCATCATCCATGGCACTAGCGAGTGGCTGGAAATGATTGCCGTAAGCCTTGGAGACAATTACAAATTTTCTTTTCTCAGGCTTTTTTTGCTGATCCTGTCCTATATTTTCCTTTTTGAGTTTGGACGAAAAGCCCTTTTCGGCAGGAAGTATTTCTTCGTCCTTATCATTTTAGTCGTCCTAGCATCTTTAGGCGGATTCGCCGATATCAAAGGTTTAAACATTTCAATCCGGTACGCCATAGGTTTTACGGGCGGACTGCTCGCGTCAATCGCACTTTTCAGAGAGTCAATGAATTTCCCGGCTGCCAGAAAATCCATGATTTCTGCCGGATCCGCCATGTTGGTTTACGCAATATCGACCTGCATTGTCATTCCTCATTCAAATTTCTTCCCCGCCTCCATGATAAACCAGGACGCCTTCATTAACCTTTTCGGCTTCCCCGTTCAACTCCTCCGAGGTCTGCTGGCCTGCCTGATTACCGCTTCAATATGGGGCTACACTGAAAAAGCGAGAATCGATCTTCACGGCTTGCACATCGAAAGGAAAAAAGACTACACCGCATGGATTAGCATTGTTCTTTTCGTGACATTGTCAGGCGGATGGACAGTAACGGAAATACAGGGTCGGGAAGAATATAAGAGCCGGATATCCAACATATTGAAAATAGCAAGGACTGGTGTGGCGGCAATCAACAGCGACAGCGTGAGGAATCTTATGGCTATTCCAAGAGATATCAACAGGCCTGACTACATAAGATTAAAAAAACAGCTCACGGAAATAAGGGAAGTCACTCCTGAATTCAGGTTTTTTTATATTACGGCAATGATTGACGGAAAGGTTATTTTCCTCCTGGACTCCGAACCCCCGGAATCCAAGGATTATTCCGCGCCCGGAGATTTTTACAGCGATGCCCCGCGCGGACTGAAAAATGTGTTTTCAACAAAAAAATCCGCCGTCACAGGTCCCTACAAGGACAAATGGGGTGAGTGGATTTCCGGATTTGTCCCCATTCTCGGTGAAGACGGAAAGCTGGTCGCAGTAGCAGGAATTGACACAAACGCCTATGAAACAAAAAGGGCTGTCGCTATTGGCAGACTCAAGCCAATCGCCATTACCGCTCTCCTCTGCCTCCTCTTCGTTTCAGTACTCATCTACATCAAACGCATGATGGAATCGGAAGCTCTTATCACCGCAAGTGAATTAAAATACAGAAGCCAGTTCACGGAAAACCAGGCCGTAATGCTAATCGTGGATCCTTTAACCCAGCAGATACTGGACGCCAATCCGGCAGCATGCAATTTCTATGGATACAGTTTCAATGAACTGACTTCCAAGCATATAAACGAAATAAACATATTCCCGGGCGAAAAATTCAACGGCGGGGAGACCGAAAGACGCATACGCAATTCGAACGTGGAAACATTCATTCACAGGCTTGCCAACGGAGAAAAAAGGGATGTTGAAGTTTATAACAGCCAGGTGACCGGCGGTGACCGGGTGCTCCTCAGCATGATTGTGTTCGACATTACAAAACGTAGGATGGCCGAAGAATTCCTCCGGGAAAGCGAAAACAAGTTCAGGGAGCTTATCGAAGGACTCCCTTCAGGTGTAATTTTATTTTCTTCCGACATGACCATCTTCCTCGCTAATGCGAAGGCTTATGAAATGTTCATTTTCAAACCAGACAAGCGGCTTTCCGATAATCTGGTCATCGACCCGGAAGTCCTTTTCATCAATGAGGATGGAACCGCGTTATCACTCGTCAGCCTGATTTCTGAAAAAATCTTCAAATCCACCGAAAGCCTCAGGGACAAAGTGGTCGGGATCAACAAGGGCGGAAGCACTACTTTATGGGCTCTCCTGAACATGTACCCTTCCTTCGACTATGCCGGCCAGCATGCTAGGGCTGTCGTAACCTTCACAGACATAAGCGAATTGAAAAAAATTCAGAATGAACTCATGAATTCAAAATCAGAGACGGAAAAAATAAATTTGCAGCTTGCGACGGCTGTAGAAAAAGCAAATGAATACGCCTTGAAAGCCAGGGAGGCGAACCAGGCAAAATCCGAATTCCTCGCCAACATGAGCCATGAAATCAGGACTCCGATGAACGGAGTCATCGGCATGACAGGACTGCTCCTCGACACAAAACTCACCTCCGAGCAGAAAGAATACGCGGAAACGGTCAGGATCTGCGGTGAAACACTCATGACTCTTATCAACGATATTCTCGATTTCTCCAAAGTGGAAGCTGGAAAACTCGATTTTGAAACCCTCGACTTCGACCTGCGCACAACCATCGAGGAAATCAGCGACCTCCTCGCCCTTAAGGCACAGGACAAACAGCTTGAACTCATCTGCATGATTGAACCGGAAGTCCCCTTAATGCTACGCGGCGACTCCGGAAGGCTGAGGCAGATAATATTGAATCTCGCAGGCAATGCGATCAAGTTTACAAGAAAAGGCGAAGTCGCCATAAAAGTCAGACGCGAATACGAGACGGAAAAACAGGCTGTGCTCAGAGTGGAAGTCTCCGATACCGGCATCGGCATACCAGAAGACCGGATAAATGTTCTTTTCACGCCGTTCACCCAGGCGGATGCATCAACAACACGCCAATTTGGCGGAACAGGGCTCGGACTCGCCATATCAAAGAAACTTGTCGAACTTATGGGCGGAACCATAGGAATCAACAGCAAAGAGGGGGAAGGATCCACTTTCTGGTTCGTCATTCCTTTTGAAAAACAGGCCGAAGGCAACGCTCCCCCAGTCAAAACTACACAAACTGACATAGCAGGACTGAAAATCCTGGTAGTGGACGACAATGAAACAAGCCGAAGACTCCTGGCTCTTCTCCTCGATTCCTGGAAATGCAGGCATGACGAAGTCTCCTCCGGAAGCATAGGCATCAAGAAAATAGCACAGGCCATAGAGGAACATGACCCATATAAAATCGCAATCCTAGACATGCAGATGCCGGAAATAGACGGTGAATCGCTCGGCATGAAAATAAAAACCAATCCGCTCACTTGCAACACAATGCTCATAATGCTGACTTCACTGGCAATGCGCGGGGATGCCGAAAGACTCAACAGATACGGGTTTTCGGCGTATCTTACGAAACCAGTGAAAAAATTACAACTCTTCGACTGTCTCTCAACCCTGCTGGGAACCGTCATAACATCAAACGTAAGCCCCGACAATACTGTGGCAAAATATCCGCACGCTTCACATATCACCTCCAAAATCCGCATCCTTCTCGCCGAAGACAATGTCACAAACCAGAAGGTTGCACTGGCAATGCTAGCAAAACTCGGATATTCGGCTGACGCCGTAGCCAATGGGAAAGAGGCGATAAGGGAGCTGGAATACATTCCCTATGACATAGTCCTGATGGACTGCCAGATGCCGGAAATGAACGGATATGAGGCTGCAGTCATAATCAGAAGCAAAGATTCAAATGTCCTAAACCGCAAAGTAGTCATAATCGCCATGACGGCAAACTCAACGAACAGCGACCGGGAAGAATGCCTGAAAGCGGGCATGAATGACTATATCTCAAAACCTGTCATACCCTCAGAACTTTCCAGAATCCTCGGCAAATGGGTTCAGATAATCAGTGAGAAAAATTAGTTAGATGGCCGAACCCGAGATTTCAAACAGAACAAATACACCAACGATATGAGCAATGGAAGCCCGATTACGCCTTCAACTTCGCTGGCAAGGGTGCAACGGTTCATTGAATACCACAGAAAGAACTTGATTATGCAAGAAAAATAGTCATGGAACTTAAAAGACAAGGAGGTTTATGATGAAAACTGATAATACTGTCAAGGAAGATGTAAAAACCGTGATCGCTAACTTTGATAAACTTTATTCCGAAAGACAGGAAAACAGGAAGAAACTGCTTTCCAATCCGAAGGCAAGACAGGTTTACAATGAAACGGATATTGCCATACAGGTTGCAAAGGTTCTAAGCAAGGCAAGAAAGGAGAGCCATTTGACGCAGACGGAAATTGCAAAGAAGCTACATACCACGCAATCCAGCTTGGCAAGGATTGAAAACGGTCAGAATATAACATTGAACACACTTGCCTCATTTGCTGCCGCCTGTGGCAAGGCTGTCAGAATCCAGCTTGTTTAATGTTGAAAGCAGATGCAGGCATCCTGTGGGATGCCTGCGTTTCGTTGTTATAAAATTGGTTGCGGCGTGAACTGCTCTATGCTACTCTTGTTACGCATCGGTGTCAAACTTTAGCTTTGGTGTTTTAGTTGCTTACAGAATATCAAATATTTTTAAAGACCAACTACGAACGAATTTGCCTCAAATCCCGTGTTCATTCCTGATTCCTGTGTAGGGTTCGCCGTACTCCAGAGGTGTATAAATCTCGGCGAATCCCAAGAATTACGAATTGAAAAACCTTTCACCTGACACTGACGACCATCGACTAGCGACTAATGACCGGCGACTGAAGTCTGGAGTTGCGGCTCTTGCCCGCCTAATTAAACGTATAGGAATTTCAAAGTTGTTAAAAGATTTCGAGTGACCAAGTGGCCAAGTTATCGGTTGGGGAATGAATCGGCGAAACGGAGAATCGGTGAATCGGAGTGTTAGGAAGAGTGCCGACGACTAACGACCGACGACTGACGACCAGAGTTGCGGCGCTTTTGCCACCTAATTCCCCATCAGTCTCTTGTGCGGAATAAATACCACGTCCTAAGAATAGCAGCAACCAGAAAAAAGCCTATAAGGATTGAAAGGCATGTCATATTGGCTTTCCACAGTCCCGGATAATCTGACAGGGAATTATTTGTGATCTGCGCGGCCGCAGCTATTGGATTAAAGGACAAAATAATATATGAGAATGACGTTGAAATCCTGTTTCCCAGTACTAAAGGGGCAAGGCTGACAATGCAGATGATAGCTGTTATGACGTAGCTGAAAGCCGTAGCCATGCCTGTATTCTTTGATACGGACGAGGAAAAAAGACCGCATGTCAGGAATGTCAAAGTGCTTAGAAGAAGGATGAAAATCCATATTATTATCCGTTTATAGGTCATCCACACATTGCCGTACCATCCGGCCTGCTGGGATCTTTGAATCACCTCCGCCCACCAATGCGGGGAAAAAACGGACCCATCTGGAAAAACAGTCTGCTGTTCAAGGTAGGCCATTGCGAAAATTACAAAGAAGCTGCTGACAATGAAAATCAGGGCGTAAAAGAAGGTGGCTTTCAATTTTCCGAAAATAACCGTGTACGGCTTCATGGGGGTCATCCTCAGCATGAGAAAAGTTCCGCTTGTGATTTCCTCGGTTATGAGCCCGCTGCTGACGCCGGGCGCCAGGAGGGCCACCACAGATATCTGAAAAATGATGGCGACGATCCTGACAGTATCGGCTTTTAGCATTGACGAATACTGCAGTGAAACAAGGGTTAAAATCACCAGGCTGATGATGAAAATCGCCGAAACAAGGCGAAGGACAAATTTGGGATTGGCGAAAAGTTTGCTCCTCATTTCCACCACAAAAACAGGATTGGACCAGTTGGCTATGATCTTCTTTCTTTTAAGCGGATCTATAAGGTAGAAAGGCCATGTCAGCTTCCTCTTGATAGCCTGCCTGTTCCCAGTATAAAACTCGCCATGGACGACTTTGGATTTGACAATTGGCCTTGTTATCCCCTTGGAGAACAAACTGAATGAGACTATTGAGAAGAGAAGAGAGAATGCCATGAATATGCCATACGGGGTAATCGTGTCGCCTCGCGAAATAGTCTCCATTGAAAGGCGGTAAGTTTCAGGATAAAGAAGATAAAACATGGCATCGTAGGGGCTTATGCATCTTGCAAACTGCCAGACATCCTTGAACTTCTGGAGATAAAATATGTTGCTTAGCAGAGCCGAGGGCAGCCAGCTTGCTCCCGCAAAAACCATCATGACCGCGTAATTCATGACAATCGAGGTGGAGCTCCGCGAAAACCAAGCGCTGCACGCCAGCCCTGCAAGCCCGTAGCTTACCGCAGTCACTAAAATCAGGAAGACAATTTTAATCACAAGCAGAATGCTTATTCCTCCTGTCAGGGCGCAGACTGACGCAATCGGAATTGACAGGAAAACAAGTATGACAATCATCAGTATTGAAGAAAAAAGTTTCCCCTGCATAATCTCATGGGGTCTCATCATTGTGATGAAAAGGCTGTCATAGGTGTTGTTTTCCTTCTCCCATGAAATCGAAGTGGCGGAGAAAGCCGGAACCATCAACAGGACAAGCGTCAGATTGACACCGAAGAAAAGGGTGAAAATCTGCCTGCTTCCTGACGAGGCGACCGAGTGAATGCCGCTTGCAGGCCATAGGAGGAGGATTACCAGTGCAAGAAGGATAAGGTATGCCCATATCAGGAAATTAGTCCTCGCCGATCTCGACGAGGCGTTAAACTCCCTTTGAAAAATAGGATTTACCGGAAACATCATAATCTCACCGCTTTATCATTTATGACTTATAACATTCATGAAGACATCTTCGAGGTCCGCCTCATTTTCGGAAAACCATCTGACAAGCACATCGTTGTCTATCAGCAGCTTGAGGACATTTTTAACCTGATCTCTGGTGCCATTGAAGGCGCACTGGAACTGATCCTCGTCCACAGCCTTCACGTCGGCCACATGCTCTATTCTTTCAAGAATTCCCCGGGCATGATTCATATCCGAATCCAGAGTCATATTTATGACTATTTTTTCCTGAAGCTCTCTTGTGATGTCCTTCACAGTTCCCTGCACAAGCAGTTCACCCTTGAAAATGATGCCGATAATGTCGCAAACCGATGAAAGCTCTGGCAGTATGTGGCTTGAAAGCAGGATGGTCTTGCCGAGGGCGCTCAAACGTGAAATCGTATGGCGCATCTCGATTCTGGCTGTAGGGTCAAGTCCGCCTGCGGGCTCGTCAAGTATGAGTATCTGCGGATCATGAATAAGAGTCTTGGCAAGACCGATTCTCTGCCGCATTCCTCTTGACAGTGATGTCACCTGATAGTCAATCATGTGCATTGCTTCAGTCAGCTTTAAAACTTCCTCTATCCTCTGTTTACGTTTTTTTGCGGGAATCTTATAGGCTGCACCGTAAAAATCAAGATATTCCCATACGCTCATCTGTTCGTAAACACCGAAAATATCAGGCATGTATCCTATTTTCTTTTTGATTTCCGAGATGTTCCTGGGCAAAACCTCAAGATCCCCTATGAACGCCTTTCCGGAATCGGGCTTGAGAAGTCCGCATAGGATTTTAATGGTGGTGGTTTTGCCTGCGCCGTTCGGACCTACAAATCCGTATATTTTACCGGCGGGAACATCCAGATTCAACGAAAAAATACCCCGGTCCTTAGCAAATCCCTTCGTCAGATTTTCAGTTCTTATCATGAGATACTCCAGTTATTTTTATGGGAGCTCCGATTTACCGGAACCATCAGTAAGAAAGAGGCGCAATGTCAGGACGCAACCTTCCTTTGACTCCAATTGAAAGTTCCTTCAACAGCCATTTGTTGGCGCGAAGCTTTTCGGACATGCTTGTGCCAGTATCTTTAAGATTCACGCTTAGGACGACCACGCCCTCGCCCGAATACGGATCAATCACTTTATCCAGGTTTTTTGTAAACACATACTCAGTATTGGTTTTTTTCTCACCCTGAATCTGCATTTCCGCCATCCCTTTCCCTCCAGGTTTATTGGAGACCGTGGGCTGTCCGGTGGAAAGCAGCATTTTCGGAACTACGCTAACCGACATGGTATCATTGAAATAGACAAGCCTTACATCAATCTCCTCCGGAATCATCATCGAATACATCGGGGGAAGCTTGAAGAGTATCTTGTAATCCGCGCTGTTCTGCGAATAAGCCTGTGAAATCAATTCATTTCCGGGAATAACCGCCTTCGATGAAGAATCCGCCGCTGAAAGGACAATTGACTCCGGCCCGACATATATTTTTTCATTCTCGATTTTTTCCCTGACAGGGATGAAGTTTATTATTCTCGACTGGCAGCCTGAATCATTGAATTTCATGCTTGTTTTACCGGTGCTCACAAGAGCGACGCATGGTTTCATGGTTTTGAATCCGAAGCGGAGCGAATCTGCAAGAGAGGCCATGATATTGTCACCCCTGGAAAAAGATCCGCCGATGCCGGGATCATATGAAAGTTTTCCGAATTTGCCGCTGAGAGGCATTATTTTGCCGGGGAATGCGAGAAAGGCAAAGTCATATTTCAAATCCTGGGGGCACTGCCACTCCTTGAACGAGAATCCTTTTTCGGTATACGTGACCTCAGGGAGCGGGATTTCCTTATTTGCCGGAACATCTACGGAGAACATGGCGTTCAGCTGCCTGGAGATATTTGTCCTGATATTCAATCTGAAAAGCTGGGGGATTCCGTAGGCGCACAACACTTCCATCGGATCAGTTGTTTTTTTTTCCATCAATCCCTTTGATGAATCATCGCCTATCGAAACGAACATCCTGTTGAATCCCGGAACAATCGCCGAAAATCTAGTGTTTTCATCACTTCCCGTAAACGTTTCCACAACATCCTTCCTGGAAAATATTCCGTAATAGGCGTCAACCACCCCTGTGTCGCCTGCCGGATAACGGGCCTCAACCGAAGCGACAACAAGCGGGAAAGTGTTTTTGGCCGTGCCGGACGAAACCATGCCGAAGACGTAGAATGTCACAATCAGCGAGAGGATGACCGCTCCTGCAAGGGCGATATTGCCTTTCCTGAAATAAATTCCCGCTCCGGTGATCAGCGCCAGCAAGAGAAAATACCAGAAGAATACGGCTTTGACAGCTCCCACTCCCGGAACCGTGTAGCCTGTCATTTCATCTAGACAGCCGGAAATCTTCCTTGTGTCGGCAAGGCGCGATTGGTGATTCAGGAAAAATAGCATCGCCTTTTCCCATGCGCCCGTCTTCTCCAAAACGGTTCCGGAAAGGGAAATCGCCGAAAACCGGGACTCGCCAAAACCGACTTTCTTCCAGCTGAAAACCGGAAACTGATTTTCCTTCAACCAGACAAGACTGTTCTCCCGGGGATAAGATTCAAGGAACTCAACCGGATCGGACTCGCCCCATTCCTTGAATTCCGGAAAGAATTTTTTAACGGACTGAATCCCGGTTATTTTCCTGATCCTGAGGGGATTTACAGGCAGAAGTTCCGTGAAAGGGGTGTTCGCAGCTTCAAGAGCGCCCTCAGGATCCGCAAATATGATGACACCTCCCTGCCTGACATAATCTATGACGGCTCTGAACTGACGGGAAGAATAACTCTTGAAATCAGGCCTTAGGACAATAATTGCCACAAATGATTTAAGAGATGACCAGTGAAAGGGCACTTCCTTGTGTGAAAGCTGGACTTGAAAGCACCTTTTCCTGAAAGCCTCAAGCTGGTTCACGGATCCCATGCTGGTGCCTGAAGAATCATTCAACACGCAAAATTGCGCCTCTTTCTCATTCATTGTTTTTATAATGACTGAGTCAACTCCGGGGACCCTTTTATTCTCAACGTAAAGTTCAACATGAAAATTTTCCGACTCTTCAACCATTACCGAGGTGCCGTATTTGAGTGAAGCATTTGCGGGTATTATGAATTTTTCAGAGAACACGGTTCTTCTGCCCATGAAACTGCCCTCGTCGACAAGGCGCAAATACCCTTCGTATGATTTTGAATCCGGGTTGTCTATTGTACAGCTTAACGCAGCCCAAGTATTTTTCTGCACACGTGGAGACATCCCGACTTTGATACTTGACTTGGACAATGAAGGCAACGCATGCAGTACCGGGGCTGAACTCAAGTAGATGGAAAAAGAAAAAACTGCAAAGGACAATATTGAAAATGCATTTCGAGTCCTCCTCCGATAAATCCGCCTGATTTCATTCATTTGTTTTTCATCTCCCCAACTAAAAAATTTGGAAGGGAGGGCTTGACTTCTACCGGAGATATTTTTTCGTTTTCCATGTAGGCTTTCGCCTGTCTTGCGTATTCTTTCAGGACATCTCCGGAAAGCTCCATATCTCCAGATTTGGAGTCACTCATGAAAGCAGCGCCTATGTCCTCGGCCATTTTCATGGCCTCCGGATCCCTGCGCCCAATATCAATCAGGGCGAACAAAGCCGATATCCGCACAAAATTCGCATCAAAAGTATTTGGCGACATCGGCACCTTTAAAACAGTTTTCATGCACAAATCATTCAACTGCGAGAGTGTTTGTCTGCTAGGGGAGTTTATTTTCGCCATTGCCCAGCAGGCATAAGACCTGTTCTCAGCCGGATATTCTCCGACTGTCCTCTTAATTATGGAAAGAAGTTTATCTCTGAAGAACGGATCTGCGGTCCACCCCATGGATTCAATGGCCTGCGACGATACGGAAACCGCCGTGTCATCGCTTAATTTGACGATCGTTTCAAATGACTCCTTCATTTTGAACTTTCCAAGAGTTGAAGCCACAGCCTCCCTGACTTCAGCATTGCCGTGGGAGGCTTTTGCCGAAACCGTCTTCCAGGATTCGCGGTACTCAAGATTTCCCAGCGCTGTCACAGATCTCCTGACAAAGTCAGCCTCGCTGTCGTCCGCAGTTTCAAGCAGTTTTAGAATTGCAGATGAAAACCTTGTGTCCTTCATCTCCCCGAGAATCGCTACAGCCGCCGGCCTTCCCTCTTTCGAACTCAAACATTCATCGCCTATTTTTTTCTGGACATCCCTGTCAGGACTGATTTTCACCAGCGAACGCTCGGCCGCGTCCCTGATCTGCTTTGACTTGTCCCCTATTCTGGGGATCAGGGCGTTGATCGCATCCGCGCCCTTATATGAGCCCAGCGACACGCAGGCGAGTCTGCGGACTTCCTCATCCGAATCCGATGAAAGTTTTACATGGATTGGAAGTCTTTCATCACAAGGTGAGGCAGAGGCGACCAGTATCCGGATCGCAATATCCTTGTCCTCGGAAAGTGTTTTCAAAAGCGAATTTCCGCCTTTGCCCCTGGCGGACAGGGCCGAGCCCAATGCGTATTTCACCAAGGGGTCTTTGTCGGAAAGTACTTTGCCTATCCTGGACTCCTTGTCGGGTTCCTGGCTTTTAATTACAGCCACCCTGACAACTCCGGCACGCTGACATGCATTTTCTGAAACCAGAAATTGATCAATATCGGAATCGCGTGAATTCCTGCACATTTCAATACTGGATGCAATTTCAGACCAGCTGAAGTTCATGACGAACTCCGAGTTCTCCGAGGCAAGCATTTCATAGACCGGAGAAACATCGTTCGACGCCTTCAAATACAGGGCGGATGCAAAAGCCCTTGCGGAAGCGTTCCGGGACTTTAAAAGCTGTTTCAGAAGTGAAACTTTCTTACAGTTGCCAATGTTTCTCATATTGTAAAGCGACGAAAGTATGTCCGCCTGCACAAGGGGATTCTTCTCGCTCTGCAGAAGTCCTTCGAGAGCCTCAATTGCCGCGATATTGTTTGAAAGGGCGAGGGTGAGTACGATTTTGGAATGAATCCGGGCGTCCTTGACCTTTAAATAATAATCCTCCTGCATTTTAATTGCTGCGGCATCGGCATAGAACGGTGCCGGAGGCGCTTCGGTGTTCACATTATCAAAAGGCATTTTATCCCAGACAGGCAGAAGGAGGGGGATGAAGGCGAATAAATTTCTGATATTCATTGCAGTTTCCCGTATTCTTCAAATTTTAACCGCTAGTTCTCTTCCAATATTCCGGTGACGTGTGAGAGGACCTTATTTTCGACTTCGGAGATATTGTCGGTTTTCATGAATCCGCCTGCGGCTAGTTCATGTCCGCCACCGTTGAGGATTCTTGCGATTTTCGCAACTGAATATTTCTTGTTTTTTGAACGCATGGAGATTTTAAAACCGTCGTCTTTCCTGTAGAATACAACGGCAATTTCAACCCCTTCAATCTGGCGGAGGGAATCAATAAGCATTTCAGTGTCTTTCTTGTCAACACCGTGCCTCTTCAGGATTTCATCGCTCAGATACATCCAGGCATAACGTCCGGAACACGCCATCCTCACATGATTTAAAATAAGTTCCGCGGACATCCTTACGAAGCCGAGAGGCTGCGAGAAGAACATGGTGTTGATTATTCTCGGATAGTCGGCATCGAGTGCCAGAAGATCTGACGCCGCATTGAATGTTGAGGTCTTCGTATTGTCGAAACGGAAGCCCCCGGTGTCCATGACAATGCCGATGAGCAGAGCTGTCGCGGCTTTCCGTGAAATCCGCATTTCACAGGAATCATTGAGTGCCCTGAAAATGATTTCCGCAGTTGCTGCGGATTCGGAATTAATGAAATTAGCCCTGCCGAAAAGTTTGTTGTCGGGATGATGGTCAATATTCACAAGGGGGCAAGACGTGATTTTCTCCTTTGCAGATTTGTCAACGCCAAGTCTGTCGGGAAGCGAAGTGTCAAGACACAGTATCCATGAATACGAGCCCAATTCCGGAGATGTTCCGATCATGATCCCGTCCGGAACAAAAGAAGCGTATCTCATCGGCGGCTGTTCCGGAAGAAAAGCATCGGCCTTTTTCCCATTCTCGCGCAAAACTGTAAAAAGGCCGAAAAGCGAACCCAGGGCGTCCCCATCCGGCTTCTCATGGGTCAATAAAAGGAAATTGTCGTTTCCCCGTATGAATTCTCCAAGTTCCGATGAAATGTTAGGAGCCATATAAAGTCGCCCTTTCCGATGGTTGGTTCAAACCGGTCTGATGCCCGAAAGCGTAAATACGTGTTCACGTTCTTTATTTACGGTGTAAAGGCGCTTAAGGGAGGAATTCGTATTCGAATGGGCTGCAATAACCTTTCCAATGACCACAGCGCAGTCTCCGGGTTTTATCATGTCAACCAGTTCGCATTCGAAATTCGCAACCGCATCCGCAAGGAGAGGAGACTTCACAAGTTTCGCTTCCTGCGTCTTAAGACCGGCCTCGGATATCTTATCCCTGCCATTGCCATGACATTTTCCGGCATGGAGAGTTTCCGTTGACATGCCCTCATGCGGGAAGGCCACGACAAAATGCCCAGTTTCCTTTATCAGCTTGTAGGTATGCGCTTCCTCATCAATTCCCAGAATAAACATCAGAGGATCAGAAGATGCAACTGTTATCCACCCCACCGCCATCACATTGGTTTTCCCGTCTTTTCCACAGGTTGTCACAAGCACCACCTGTTCAGGATATTTACGGGTTATGGCCTCTTCGATTTTGACTTGTTTCTGCATGATGCCAACCTTGAAAATCGATCTCCAGCTGTGAGTTGATAGCTGATAGTTGACTACGAACTACGAGCTACGAGCTGTGAGCTGACAGGTCATAGGTGTTCGCTGATTAACTATTAACTTTGAACTACGAACTACGAGCTATGAGCTACGAGCTACGAGCTTTTACGCTCCGGCTCACCCTTCTCCATATCGGAAATAATCTCCAGAACCCGATCGCCCTTCTGGATGGTCTCATCAATCACAAACTCGAGAACTGGAGTGTACTTGATTACAACATCTTTGGCTATTTTAGCCTGGAGATGATGCCGGTTGCTGTTGAGGAAATGCAAAACTTTGTCCTTAGTGGACTCATTGGTCTTGCCGAGGATACTGACAAACACTTTGGCGTTCCTGAGATCCGGCGTGGTTTTCACGTCGCTGACAGTGACCAGACAATTCTTGATACGGAAATCCAGCCTTTCCATCAGATCGGCTATTTCCCTTTTGAGAAGCTCATTGATTCTGTCCAACCTGCTGTAGTTTTTCATAACGTCGCTTTTTTATACTCAATATCGTATGCCTGGATAAGGTCACCTTCTTGGAAATCAAGGAAGTTGTCAAGGCGGATACCGCATTCAAGTCCCTGCCTGACCTCTTTCACATCATCCTGGAAACGGCGGAGGGAATGTACGGAACCATTGAAAATAAGCTCATTATTGCGGTGCACCCTGGCTTTTGCCCCTACACGTACAAGACCTTTTTCAACCATGCATCCACATACTTTCGGACCTTTTGAAATTTCAAAGATCTTTATTATTTTAGCGGTGCCGAGTTCTTTTTCACGCTGGTCTGGAGCAAGTTTTCCCGCAAGGGCGTCTTTGAGGTCTTCGATAAGTTCATAGATGATACTGTAAAGGCGTATTTCAACCTGCTGTTTTTTAGCCAGAGAATTGACGCCTGGATTTACGCGAACATGAAAACCCACGACAATTGCATTGGATGCCGCCCCAAGGAGGACATCGTTTTCAGTGATCGCCCCGATGCCTGAATGCAGGATGTCGATCTGTATCTTTTCCGAAGGGAATTTCTTGAGGGATTCGGCGATGGCTTCAACGGATCCCTGGACGTCAGCCTTGATTATGATGGAAAGAGTCTGTTTCTGCCCTTTCACTAGGCGCTTCATGAGATCTTCGAGGTTTGTCCCGCCGATACCCTGAGCCGTATTTTCAGCTTCGAGACCGGTAGTCCTGCTTTCTATTTCCCTTTCCTCCGCAATCTTCTTCGCCTCTTTCTCGTTGCAGACGATAAAAGTGGCTCCGGCCGCCGGGGCCCCAGAAAGTCCGACGAGTTTTATCGGTGTGCTGGGACCGGCGCTTTCAACCGGTTCACCCAACACATTTATCATAGTTTTAACTTTACCGTAATATTTTCCGCAGAGAACGCAGTCCCCTTTCTTGAGGATTCCCGTCTGCACAAGCACGCTTGCAGTGGGACCGTGCCCCTGTTCAAGCTGGGCTTCGAGCACAACTCCCTTGGCGGCCCTTTTCGGATTGGCCTTAAGCTGCAACATTTCCGCTTCAAGTATGATTCTGTCCAGAAGCTTGTCGATTCCAGATCCGGTTAAAGCCGACACCCTGATGGCTCCGACTTCTCCTCCCCATTCCTCGCTCATCAGCCCGTTCTGCTGCATCTGGCGAATAACCTTGTCTGAATCCGCACCCGGCAAATCCATTTTATTGATTGCGACAATAATCGGCACTGCGGCGGCCTTAGCGTGATTGAGCGCTTCTATTGTCTGTGGCATGAACCCGTCGTCTGCGGCAACCACGAGAATTGCAATATCAGTGGCTTTGGCGCCACGGGCGCGCATCGCCGTAAACGCCTCATGTCCGGGAGTATCGATAAATGTTATGGTTTTCCCATTCACATTCACCACGGACGCACCTATGTGCTGTGTGATTCCTCCTGATTCCTTTGCGGCCACATTGGTTTTCCTTATGGCGTCCTGAAGTGAGGTCTTTCCATGGTCAACATGTCCTAGGAACGTGACAACTGGCGGCCTGTCAATAAGGTCTTCCGGTTTGTCCTTTTCATCTATCGCCTCTTCAGGGGTCGCAGGCTTGTGATCCTCCTGCTTACTGACATGCTCGTCCTTTTCGCGACGGTCGACAACCAATGACATTCCGAACTTTCCACACAGTTTCTTCGCCACTTCGGTTTCAACAGTCTGATTTATGCTGGCAAGGACATTGAAAGTCAGGAGCATCCCTATGATTTCATTGGGCTTTTTGCCGAGAGCTTCAGCGAGATTCTTGACTATGACCGGCGACTTAAGGTGGATTTCATTCTTGGATTCCGCCTCCTTTTCAACTTCAAGTCTTATTTTCTCCTTTTCCTCCTTGATGCAAACCTCTTTGAAATGATCATATACAAAGTCAATAAGGTCAGGACCAATCTCGCTTGAAGCGGTACTGACCTTCAATCCCATTTCCTTGAGCTCCTTAATCACCTTGCCTACGGGCATATTGTATTTCTTTACAATATCCTTGACTTTAACTTTATTTTTAACGCCCATTTGATTGATGTCCTGTATAAATTACTCTTTTGTTGAATCCATGTTTTTCAAAGCTTCCACAACTTTCTGAACATCATCTTCCGAAAGCCCCTGTATCTTCAACAAGTCCGACACTTCCACGGACTTGAGGCTTTCCACTGTAAGGAATCCACCGCTAACCAGCTTTTCAGCTATCGCCTTGTCGAGTTTAAGGGTGTCTGAAAGGGATGTTATCGTCTGCCCGAGTTTTTCCTCGAACGAAACCTCCACCACCGGCTCATCTGAATTTATATTTATTTTCCAACCGATAAGCTTTGCTGTGAGCCGGACATTCTGTCCGCGCTTTCCAATGGCAAGTGAGAGCTGGTCCGGCATCACCTTTATGTTGATCGACCTTGCAGCCTCGTCAATCTCCACCGTCTTCAGGGTTGCCGGCTGGAGCGCGTTTGCAGTGAAAACTTTGATATCCTCGTCATACCTGATAATGTCAATCTTTTCGCCGCCAAGCTCCGCAGTTATATTTTTGACCCTCATTCCGCGCATTCCCACGCACGCACCAATCGGATCCACATGCGAATCCGAGCTGAAAACAGCTATCTTAGTCCTTGATCCGGCCTCGCGGGCTATGCCCTTAACTTGGACAATACCGTCGTGTATTTCGGAAACTTCCCTCTCAAAAAGCCTGCGTATAAGTTCATCGGAAACCCTGCTTAAAATAAGGCTCGGTCCGGCTCCGGAAGGATCTATTTTCTTTAAAATCGCATTGATCCGATCCCCCTGCATATAGCTTTCGCCGGGAATTTTCTCTTTCGGGGTCAGAACCCCCTCCGCCTTCTGCATGTCGACAATTATGTTTCCTGACTCGAAACGCCTTACGACTCCGCTCACGATCTGCCCTACCCTGTCCTTGAATTCATCAAGGACAATTTCCTTTTCAGCCTTGCGGAGCTGATTCATTATTGTGTTTTTTGCGTACTGCGCCGCAACCCTGCCAAAATTCTTCGGAGTCACCTCCCATTTGACGACATCCCCGAGTTTCGCGCCGGGATAACGCTCCTTGGCGGCAGCAATGAGTATCTGGTCACATGTGGGATTGCCCTCCACGACCTCAAGCTTCGCCCAAGCCTTGATCAGCCCGGAAACACGGTCTATCTTGACCTCGACATCGTTTGCCGGATGAATGCTTTTTTTTGAGGCTGAAAGTATTGCGCTCTCTATGGTGTCGATAAGCACTTCCCTGCTTATCCCCCGCTCTTGTTCTATATAGTCCAAAGTTGCTAAAAGTTCACTGTTCATTTCCAACGACTCCTTATGTATTAAAAAACACCAATACAAAATAAAAGTGGGCATTCACCCACTTTGGCATAATTCACATTCCGCTTTAAACAGATAGTATAACAGCGCAAGGGTTTTATTTCAAATGAAATGCCATTGAAAAACATGGACCGGCAAAACATCGGCAGTCGAAATTCCCGGAAAGCTCAAAAACCCGCTTATTTTTACGATATACACTGGAAACACGCTTGATTTTCCTTTTTGATGTGCCATTTTACTGCCCATTACGTATATTTCAGCGTGTTCATGACAAATTCAGAATCAAGAAACGAAAGGTTAAATTCAATGGCCCATACAAAATCAGCTGTGAAAAGTGTTAAAACCAATGAGCTGGCACGCATCAAGCACAAAGCCTGCAGACGCTCCTTCACCACCGCCGAAAAGAAATACAGGGAAACTGTCAAATCCGCAGATCCGAAAGACTCGAAGAAAGTCTACTCCGAAATTTCCTCCCTTCTCGACAAGGCGGTTAAAGGCGGGACAATCCACAGAAACAAGGCCAACAGGAAAAAATCACAGCTCGCAAAGCTTGTCGCCGCCAGCGCAAAAAAATGATTTCGTCTCCTTTTCATGAAACATAAAAGAATCCGCTTTTTATCCTTGATCAAGGTTAAAAAGCGGTATTTTTTTGACACCAGCGACATATGGACAGCCAGAACGTATGATTGACTTCCACGCACATACCGATATGAGCTATTGTGCCGAATCCGGCCTGACTCCCGAAATTTACGCAAACCTCGTCAGCACAAATCCGAAGATCGACGCCATATACATCACAGACCACGGGATGGCCGTATATTTCCCCGCCGAAATCGCCTGGAAATGGGAATACATTTCCGACAGCAGCATTTTTGATTCCCAAAGGGACTGGGGCAACAGCCGCCTCGCGCCCCACCTTGCGAAACTCGCAAAAATGAGGGTAAACAAGGTTTTCCCGGGTTTTGAGGTCGAAATGATGCATGACGGCCGACTCACAATTGACGATTCATTCAGAAAGGAAATTGACATTCTCATAGGAAGCGTCCATTACCTTCCCTCCGACCCTCTTGAAAACAAGCGGGATGTTCTCGACAGATGGAGTAGACACACAAGACAGCTGATGAATAGCGGTATTGATGTCCTCGGCCATCCGTTCAGATGGATAAGCAATCAGCTCCCGGTATCAAAAGACATTGTCCACCAAATAGTCATGGAGGCGAAAAATACCGGCATAGCACTGGAACTGAATGGACATTTTGTGGTTTCTACAGATGTTGACATGCTTCAGGTTTGCGCCGAACTGGGAGTTCCCGTATCAATCGGCACAGACTCCCATAAACTGAGTGAAATAGGCGATTTTTCATATCACTTTGCTACAATAGAATCCGCAGGACTAAGTCTTGCCGATATCAAGCTGTTCAGTCCCCAAGGCACGCTCTGCCCGCGACACAAATGAATAGGCAATAAGGCACAGAGAAACAAAGGCACGGAGTTCAGAAATGGAAAAGCTCGTAGCTCATAGTTCATAGCTCATAGTCCGCAACTATCAACTATCAACTATCAACTATCAACTATCAACTATCAACTATCAACTATGGACTCAAACATACACAAAATTGAAAACATACACATTGAGCCGCCAAGAAAAGACATTCTTGCAAGGCTCAAGTACAATGTCCATAAAACAAAATTCAACGACAAAAGTCTTGCCCTCTTCGAAAAAACACTGGGTTTTGCGGTCTCACTTTGCGAATGCAAAGGTGTTTACAGATTTCTGGACATCACAGGGAAATCCGACCGCAAGATAGTTCTTTCCGGAGGAATCGTCTTCGAAAGTGCTAGCCTCGCAAAACTCCTGAAGGACAGTTCCAAAGTTGTGATGATGGCTTCAACTGTCGGTTCGGAAATCACCATGGAGACAAACATCCTCATCGGAAAGAACAGGGGTGCTGAAGCAGTTATCGTTGACGCGGCAGCTTCTGAAATAGCGGATGAAGTGATGAATAAAATCAACCAGATCTGCGCGAATCTCGCAAAAAAAGAGGGTTTCAAACTGACAAAGATGCGCTTCAGTCCGGGGTTCGGGGATCTCGGCATTGAAAAACAGACACAGTTCTTCAAAACGCTCGAACTGGAAAACATGGGTCTGAAACTCACGGAAAGCTTCATGATTGTCCCCGAAAAGTCGGTGACCGCTATCGTAGGCGTGGAGTGATGTGATAAGAGGAGCGGTCAAGCCTGCTGTATTTACATCTAAGCATGAGTCATAAATATTCCTGCCTTGATTTCCTCATTTCGGAGGCCAGTTGTCCCAGAATTTCCTTTTCCCGGAATCGCTTGCCAGTTCTCCAATTTCTTTCGGTGAAGCACCCTTTCCAAGCATGGCTTCCACCTTTTTGCCAGCGGATATGAATGAATGCACCTTTTTGACCGACTCATTGTTGCACATGCCATGGCAGACGTAACTGAATACCCCGTTTGCCCCGTCCGCCACCGCCTGATAGACAAAGTCCGCCGTCTCCTCGGCAGTCAGATCCGGATAATGAAAATTGCAAAGTCGCCACGAGAAAGGAACACGGGTCATCTGACTTATCGTTTTCGGGTTGAGTTTTGCCGACACCGAAGGATCGTAGGCTACCAGATTGAGTTTTTCGAGGAATTGCAGTTGCGAAGGTCGCAAATCCTCGATATGGGCGGTTCTCTTGCCGGTTGTCAGTCCATTGTAATACTGCTCCAGGAAAGGCAAAACGAATTCAGGCCACAGTTCAGGACTCAGCATGCTTGCAACATCGTCGGCAAGCCCGGAGCTTTCAGGATTGATTTCAGGGAGGCCTTCAGATCTGCGGAGAAAATAATTGAATTTGATTATACTGTCTGTTATAAGCCCTAGAAAATCTTTTGTCAGTCCGGGATTGTCATAGGGATCGTAGAAAAAATTATCCCGCCTGAGGAGATATGCGGTAGTCAACGGCCCTTCTCCCTTATAGGCAAAACCGACTTTTTTATCAGGAAATGCGGCCTGCATCTTTTCACGGTATTCCATATAGAACGGAAACATGCCCGCATTAGGAAAATCAACCGGCCTCTTCAGGATTTCAACACATTCTTCCAGCGAGTCAGCCATTGTCCCGTGATTCACCTCGCCGTCGTCCGGGAACATCAGTTCAACTCCAAGCGTATTCACATGCCCATAGCTTATGGGAGGCGAACTCGGGGAAGGCATGTTGACATCCGGCCCGTACATCTCCCTGAGCAGCGGTCGTCCTTTTTTGTAAAGCTCTATTCCTGCGGACGGATTTAAAAACATCTCCTTGATTTTAATTCCGGTGATTTCAAGCAACGCCAGGTAAGACGCGGAAACGTGACAGGAGAATTTCGCCTCTTTCCTCAAAACATTGTAATCAGGCTTATACATAATATGCATTCCTTGTAATATTCAGGCATGTTTAATTATCATGGCGATAATTATATTACTTTTGTGGCTGAATGTCAATGTATTATTGACGCAACTATTTGTACTATTGACGCATTTCTGGATTATTCATACCGGATCGCATTCATTGTGAAAAAAACGCGTCAGCGGAGTGACGCGGCTATCCGCCGTGGCGGACTGCAGTCGCGTCACTCCGCTGACGCGCTCTTTTATTGCATCTTGGCGTCACACTATTGATTCGGATTCTCCGGAAATTTTCCTGCGATATTCGCAAGGCGTGATTTTTGCCATCTTTTTAAACCATTTTGAAAAATAAGCCTGATCGGAAAACGCGAAGGCATCGGCTATTTCGGCGAGGGATCTATCATTTTCCCTCAGGATGCGGCAGACGCTGTTGAACCTGTTCTTCTCCCAGAATTTCTGCGGAGGGATATTGAAATAATGTTTGAACTTGCGGTTCATCTGGCTGACACTTAGAAAGCAGGACTTCGCCACTTTATCCGCATCATATTCCAGACAGTCCGGTGACTGGAGAAGCTTGAAAATCCTGTCAATCCTTCCGTCATTTGAATGCTGGCGGGGCGGGAGGAGTTTGTTCGAGATAAAATGCTTCGTGGCAAGTTCATGTGCCAGCACTTCAATTTCCAATTTTTCCGGAAGTGGCAGGGCGTCTATTTTTCTCATCCGGTTCAGGATTTTTTCGCAGCAGTTGAAATAAGAGGGTTCAAAGGAGAGAGGGAGTTCAAATAAATCTTCCAGAGGATCTCCATTGCCTGTCCACATCCGGTAATGTATGTTCATCATGCCGAATCCGGGTTCGATTTCAAAATTGAATTCTGAAAATGGAGGTATGCTCAATACAAGGCCTCTCTTCAGATTATGCATTTCGGAATTGATGAACACTTTACCGTGTCCGGCTGTTATGTGGAGGATATGCGAGTCGGTATTGACCTGGAGACTGCTCCTGCTCAAATATTTTTCATGATGCACATCGCAGAAACGTATGAACTGGAATTTATGATTTTTCAGTATTTCGTGACGCATCATGCCTTCTTCCTTTACGCTACAGCCTGACAACTGATTGGAATTTTGATTTTTATCCTGGAGGAAAGATACCAAAAGATGGAAAATAAATCAAGCAAACCAAGACAGAAGACACAACTTTCCCGTCTCAAGGGAACCTCAATCCGTACAAATTATAAAATTTGCATCCGCAAATTTTATTTCATGGCGTTTGCTATCTCTATGAAGATTTCGCCGAGGGGTTTCGTGATGCCCCAGTCTGGAAAATGCTCCTTGAGTTTCCCGAGGTCGGAAATGTAGCAGACATGGTCACCTTTGCGGTTCTGGTCGAGATATTCGTAATCCAGTTTTTTACCGACAATACGCTCCGCAAGTTCTATTGATTCGAGCATGGAAATACTGTTTCCCCTTCCGCCGCCGAGGTTATAAACCTCCCCGCAGCGGGGATGCAGGTAGAATTCCTCGAAAACCCTGCAGACATCAAAGGAGTGAATATTGTCACGCACCTGCTTGCCCTTGTACCCGAATATCCTGTAACGGCGGCCTTCTTTGACACACTTTATCAGATATGCCAGAAACCCGTGGAGCTCGGCCGCAGAATGAGAGGGGCCTGTCAGACAACCGCCGCGGTAGCATGCAGTCTTCATGTTGAAATACCTGCCGTATTCCTGCACCATCACGTCTGCCGCCACTTTGCTTGCCCCGAAAATGCTGTGCATGCACTGATCTATGCTCATAGACTCGTCAATTCCATCCCTGTACTTTTTCTCCGAGTAATCCCAGCGTGTTTTAAGTTCCTTGAGCTTCAGCCTGTTTGGAGTGTCTCCGTAAACCTTGTTTGTGCTCATGTAGCAGAACGGGGATTCGGGAATGAAACGGCGCGCGGCCTCAAGCACGTTCATGGTGCCGACCACATTGACATCGAAGTCGTCAAAAGGACGGGAAGCCGCAAGGTCATGGCTGGGCTGAGCCGCGCAGTGGATTATGAAATCCGGTTTTATCTCCCCGATAAATTCCAGGATCACCGCCCTGTCGCGAATGTCCAGGGAGCTATGCTTGAAATTTTTTGCTGCAGCCTGAATCCTCTGCAGGTTCCAGGTCGTATCACCGTCGGGACCAAAAAAATCCTTGCGCATGTTGTTGTCCACACCGAAAACGCTCCAGCCGCGTGAGTCGAAATATGTGACGCATTCGGAACCGATCAGGCCGCTGCTGCCTGTGACAAGAAGTTTTTTCATTTCCACCTTATGTTAATTTCATGAGTCGATTGCAAAACTCAAATTTAAAAGAGCGCGGGTTTTCTTACCCTCGGAAATTTAACTCAAATGGCGGACTGGAAAGTCCACCCTCCATTAGTTTTGAATTGAATATCCAATCCGCCACGGCGGAAATATCCAATGTCCAAGTTAATATTTTCCTGGATTCAATTCCGATGGATATTGGGTATTCAAGTTAAAACGATTTCAGCTTTCTCAGCCTGACGGTGTCAACAACGCCGTCCCTCACTTCAGGCGGAAAGTCTTTGGAATATTCCGGACTGTATATGCTGCTACAGTTCCTTCCCTCTCTTTTCGAGTTGTATAAGGCCTCGTCGGCCCTCCTCAATAAATCCGTCGCAGAGGCCATTCCCTTTTCATAACCCGCAACCCCCAGGGATATTGTCACGGGAATGCGGTACGTGTTGAATATGAACGGATGTGTTTCCACAATAAAACGGTAGCCTTCGGCTATCTTGTAGGCTTTTTCAGTGTTTGCCTTGGGGATAATCACCGCGAACTCATCTCCTCCAAACCGGAAAATAGAATTGTCGGGGTTGCAGTTCTTTGTAATAATGCCGGCTATTTCCTTCAATACATAATCTCCGACAATATGCCCGCATGTGTCATTGACCCCTTTAAAATAATCTACATCGAACAGGATAAGGGAGAACTCATTGGATGAGATTTTCGATTTCCCGATTTCGGAATTTATCATGAGGTTGAAATATCGCCTGTTGAAAAATCCTGTCAGGTCATCCTTATAATTCAACTCCCTGTGCATCTCGTAGAAATAATATTCAGGCTCCCCTTCCAGAAGATATTTCAAGGTCACGCTTCCGACCTTTACGATATCACCGTTCTCAAGGGGTATGTCCCCATTCAGCTTTATCCCGTTTACTTCGGTGCCGTTCAGCGAACCCAGATCCTCGGCCGCAACATTCAATTTCTCATCAACAATAATCTTCAGGTGCTTCCGCGAGACATTCGGGAAGGAAATCACAATATCGCATTCGGGATCGCGTCCAATCAGGGTGTCTCCCTTCAGCAGTTTGTACATTGTGCCCTTCGTCTCTCCGTCAAAGACCATCAGGCAGCATTTCCTGTCAATGTTAAAATCGCTTTTGGATTCATCCGGATTCATCCCGATTGTAGTTTTCTCAGATCCAGACACGGCGAACCCTCCATTTTAATGAGTATAACGTACCAACTGCAAGTCATTTATCAAGGTTTGGAGCACATGTTCCGCACATTTATGGACACATTTTTATGAATCCGGGTTTCAAGGGCGCCGTCACCATGATATGTTATAAGTTGGATTTATGTTTTCAGAGGGAGGAAATTCAATCTGATATGTCCAGAAATCCCGTCAACAATCTTGATTCAATCCTCGACAAGGATGTCCAAAAGAAGGCCAAGGAGCTTCTGAAGTCGGGGGCTCTTCTATTCTGCTGTCTGGATGATGACGGCAGGCTCACCGCCATTTTACGAGAGTCGGCAAAATCCGTCTTCCATGTCAGAGTGGATTTAAAAGGCGGAGAAACGGTTTCACACTGCAGTTGCGCTTCGGAATCAGGACTTTGCATACATGCCGCCGCCGCTATTGTCCACTATTTCAAATACTCCAGTGACGCCTCCCCTAAAAACAGGACTGCCGACAAAAAACCCGTTTTTGCCGGGATTGACCAGAAAGAAATCGACAGTCTCTTAAATGACGGCAGCGACGAGTTCAAGGCGGGAATAACTCTTGAGCTCGAAGCGGAAATGCCGCATTCCCCAAGCAGATGGGCGAAATGTGTCTTCGAAGTGAATATGAATTTCGAGAAAAGAAGTTACAAAGGCTCCCTTGCCAATCTGCGGCAGATCCACTTCAAGGACTCGCTCGGCGGAAACATGCGGATTTCACACTTTCCACCGCAGGACAGGCAGATCATACGTTTCCTGTCCACAAATGCCGAGGCTGACGGGTTCAAGCTCCAACTCAGTTCGGAAGCCGCCGCCGATTTCTTCCACTGCCTCTCCGGATTCGAAAATTTCTACTGCGGGAAGGAAAAAGTAACCGTGCACAAGATTCCCGCCGCCCCGGTGCTTTCATCGCTGAAGAGCGGAGACTCATGTTTTCTGAGGCCCGGAATTGAAACTGACAGAGGGGTGATTCCCCTGAAAGATCCCAGAATCATCATGGGGAAGTCGGGATGTTGGGCCGGACTCGCCGGAGATTACTGGTGGATCCCCGCCACATTTGACCTGGTCTGGCTGAGAAACTTCCTGCATGCGAAAGAGCAGCACTGCGAAAAAGGAAAAGCGGAAAAAATATTCGCCGAATTCTCCAGGCATTCCATAAAAACCTCGGTTCTCCAGCCACCGAGTCTCCGTTACCGCGATTTCAATCCCGTTTATTATGCGAAGATCGCAAAGGACAAATCCCTTCAGCTTGAACTGAAATTCAATTACGCGGGAACACTTGTATCCCCAGGCGAAAAAAGACTTGCGGAATCCGCAGGCATCTACTGGAAAAGAAATCTGGAACGCGAAAGGGAATACGAAAACGAGATACTCCTTGCCGGATTCAACAGGAAAGCGGGCGCCAATGGAATTTATTTCCTGACCGACACGGAAGCCACCGGACTTTTCTTTGAAAAAATCCTGGGGAAATGGATTGCAGGGAAAAGGGAGCTTTTCATATCCCCGGAATGCGCATCCTTCATAAAGACAGGATCACTTGAGGAGTTCGCCCTGAAATTCGTCGCCGTCACCGAAAACGGCGGCTTCTACGAAATCAAATACCGGATTTGCACCGGCATCTGTGAAATCAAATGGAAGACTTTGGTTGACGCGGTAAAAAACGGCAGGCATTTCATAGAAACCAAAAATGGCCATTTTGGAAAAACAGGAAAAAACCTATGCGATTTCATAATGGCCGTTCACGACTTTGTCCAGACCGACCCGGAACACGACGACATCATCAGGATATCCAGGGCGTCGGCGCTCTTCTGGTACGACACCGCCAAGGCTCTCCTTGGTGAAATTCCCCCCGAATTCACAGCCCTGAGGAACCGACTGGAAAATTCCACTCACAATCCGGAAAACGAACCGGATATTTTCACCGGGACATTGAGGACCTACCAGAGGGACGGCATAGGCTGGATCGGCAAAATGTCTGAAAACGCATTGAACAGCATTCTTGCGGACGAGATGGGTCTCGGCAAAACCATACAGGCGCTTGCCGTGATCGCATCCTGCAAGAAAAAAAATGCAAGTGGCTGTCTGCCTACACTGATACTCTGCCCCAGCAGTCTTGTCGAAAACTGGGAAATGGAGGCGCAGAAATTCACACCCTCCCTCAAAGTGCTCGTCCTCAGGGGGCCGGACAGAATCCTCCTCGCCGATGAAATAAACAAATCCGACATCGTCATAAGTTCATACGCACTCGCCCAGAGGGATATCGGAATGTACGGGAATTTCAGTTTCAACTACCTCATCCTCGACGAGGCGCAACATATAAAAAATCCGGACACGGCTAACGCCCGCACATGCAAGTCAATCTCGTCGGAACACAAACTTGTCCTGACTGGGACACCCCTTGAAAACTCTGCGGAGGAGCTGTGGTCCATCTTTGATTTCCTCCATCCCGGAATGCTCGGAAGCTACCGGAGTTTCAGATTGCGCTATGCCGGCATAAGGGATGACGAGGGAATACAGAAAGAACTCGCGGTGAGAGTCGCCCCCTTCATACTGCGCAGGAAAAAACTGGATGTCGCTCCCGAGCTTCCTGAAAAACTCGAACAGACCGTCTACTGCGAAATGGACGAGGAACAAAGGCGGTTCTATAACGAACTGCTGGAAAAAGGACGCGACGAATGCGCTGATTTCATCAAAGGAAAGAAAACAAAATTCGACATGCTCACATGCCTGCTGAGGCTCAGGCAGTTCTGCTGCAACCCCGCCCTCCTCCCTGCGGACTTCGCAATGCGGAATGCGAAATCCGCAAAAACCGATCTCATGCAGGAACTCCTTCTCGAATCAATAGACAGCGGGCACAGGCTCCTGCTTTTCAGCCAGTTCACCTCCCTTCTTAAAATAGTGAGGACCTGGCTCGATGAAAAATCAATAAGATACGAATACCTCGACGGAAGCACCACAGACAGGATGGACAGGGTGATGAATTTCAACAACAGCCCTGACATCCCGGTATTCCTTCTCAGCCTGAAAGCCGGAGGCAGCGGACTCAACCTGACCGCCGCAGACAGGGTCATAATCTACGATCCGTGGTGGAATCCGGCAGTCGAAATGCAGGCGACCGACCGCGCACACCGGATCGGACAGGACAAGAAAGTATGCAGCATGAAGCTTGTAGTCAAGGACTCTGTAGAGGAGAAGATGCTGACACTGCAGCGAAAAAAACAGAAGATGTTCACAAACCTGATGGACAGCACATCCTCAACCCTCAGCCACCTCAGCAACGAGGATATTGAATTCCTGCTTGGGGGATGATTGTTTTTATTCCCCGCCCCCAAAGAGCTTTACGCTTTTGAATGTAGCACAGGCATCCCCACAATAGCTTGCGAAAGTTTCATGTTCCGCTTGCAGCACTTGAAAAAAGATTTAAGATAAGGGATATGGAATAAAATATTTTATCATGCGGGGCGGCATTCGCAGGAGGGGAAAATGATCTCGACAAGTATCAGGCTGAAGGGTTTCACCGAATCCGTAATCCGCGGAATGACCCGGCTCTCCAACAAGTATGACGCTGTAAACCTGTCGCAGGGATTCCCGGATTTCGATCCTCCGAGGGAACTGCTGGACGCATTGCAGAAATGCGTATATGACGGCCCACACCAGTATGCGGTAACCTGGGGTGCTCCGAATTTCCGCTGTGCCCTAGCGAAAAAACAGACCCGTTTCATGGGGATAACCATAGACCCGGATGAAAATCTCGTCGTGACCTGCGGCAGTACGGAGGCGATGATGGTCGCCATGATGACCGCCTGCAACCCCGGCGACAAGGTGATAATCTTCTCGCCCTTCTACGAAAACTACGTTGCCGATACAATCCTTTCCGGAGCAATTCCCATATACGTCGGACTCAGGCCCCCGGATTTCTCCTTCGACCCGGATGAACTGCGCAAGGCGTTCGAACAGCGCCCCAAAGCGCTGATCCTATGCAACCCGTCCAACCCCAGCGGCAAAGTCTTCACCAGACAGGAACTGGAACTGATCGCCTCTCTCGCCCGGGAATTCGACACGTTTGTAATCACCGATGAAGTCTATGAGCATATCGTCTACGAACCGTCGAAGCACTGTTATATCGCCGCCCTTCCAGGAATGTTCGAGCGGACAATTTCATGCAGTTCACTTTCAAAAACCTATTCAATCACAGGCTGGCGCCTCGGCTACATCATCGCCAGCAGAACTATCATAAACGAAGCGCGCAAGGTGCATGATTTCCTGACCGTCGGGGCTCCGGCACCTCTCCAGGAAGCGGCCGTGGCGGCACTTGAACTGCCGGACAGCTATTATGCGCAACTACAAAAAGATTACACCCATAAACGCAATGTTTTCCTGTCATACCTGGACAAGGCCGGGCTGGTCTATACAAAACCGCAGGGGGCATATTACGTAATGGTCGACATATCCGGCATGGGCTGCGAATCCGATGTCGAATTCTGCGAATGGCTGGTCAGGGAAATAGGAGTCGCCGCAGTCCCAGGTTCAAGTTTCTTCAACGAACCTGTGAAAAACATGATCCGCTTCCACTTCGCCAAGAAAGAGGAAACCCTGAAAAAAGCCGGCGAACGCCTGCTCGAACTCAAAAGCAAATCTTATTCACCACGAAGAAAAGAAGGGAATGAAGGGTGATTTTTACTTTGCCTCACATATGCGTCCGGCTTGACATCTGGAATCCGGATTTTATAGCAGATCGGCTACTTCATTTTCACCGACCGATATGAGATTTTTGACAATGGTTGTCTGCCACTTCCTGTGCATTTTGCCAAAAATGGTTTTTATGGAAGCGGATTTGCCCTCTGCGAGGAGTTGTCGGAACACCCTCAAAGCCCCTTCAATATCCCTGTCCCGCTTATCCGGTTTCGTTCTTCTCATGAAAATAATGAACTTGTGTAATGCGTATGCAGCCGGATGCGGAACCCGTATGCTCATGCCTTCGAAATCCAGGCGGATCGCATTGTCCTGGAGAAAATGAAGATACCTTAGCGGTTGGGCGTTTATCCCGAGTTGCGGTATGGGGTAAGGCTTGTCGGATCCACGTCCCTGTTCCGGGACAAGGAATTCGATTGTAAGTTCTGGATGGGCAAATTTAACGTATCCCTTTTCGCCTGAAAATATACGTATATAGCCAAGGTCTTCAACCAAGTCGAACATATCATCAGGCTTCCTGAGTTTTACCGGTATTGGCACGAGGAAATCGATGTCACTGGTTCTTATGGAAGTCATGTAGGATTCCTTGTTGAAGTAATCCTTATAGAAATAGATGCACCAGCTGCCAACTATTATAACATGCTCCAATAATCCAGCCTTGTGGTATCTTCTCAAGACTTCAATACAAAAATCAAACGTCTTCTTTTCCACGTAATGACTTCCTTATGTATTTTATGCGTTTATTGAGATCCCGTATAAGTTTTTTGTGCTTTTCCCTTAATTTCTTCCCTCTTTCCAGTTCAGCGAGGTCTTGCTGCGAAAAAATTTTTCCTTTGTATATGAACTTGACCTTTCTTCCCTCTCTGACGGCAAGGTACCAATAGTCTCGGCCACGAATCTTCTTTTTAACGAGGCAGCCGCCCTGATTTGATTTCAATGCGTCGCGATAGCCCTCGAGCATTTTCAATGAATTATCAAGTTCCTCGCTCAAAACACTTTTTATAAAGCCCATCTTGCGCCTCGCTGGCAAATCCTGTTACCAAACAAATATCTTTCCTTACAATATAATGTTTGGTAATTATAGTCAAACCTAATTACCAAACATAAACCAGAATAGTTATGCATCTGTTTGGTAATTTGTTCAATACGGTTACCATACAAAATGCATAATTGTCATGTTTGTATGGTAAAAGGCGTTGTAGTTTTAGAGATCCACAGGCCGGAAGCTTATACTGCTTTGATCTGATGAAATGGCAAACAGGTTTGGAAAGGGTTGGGGTGCGGGAAAGGGAAGAACCTTTCCTTAAAATGTTTTCACTATAAACTGGATATAGGAATATTTAAAAATCCTGACAATCCTGTAATCCTGTCGAAATATCTTAAATCCCGGCGGAGCCGGTTAAGTCCATTGAAAAATATTTTCACGCCTACGTTCAAGCACTTACAGATTTTCTCCTGCTCATACATAAAAACCAGATTGATTTTTCCGCTTTGAAAAGGAATAGTTCATGAAAATATTTTCACCGCTCAAAGGTGAAAATATTTTTCACAGGGAAAAAAAACATATGGGAACTGAATTCGTACATCTGCATGTCCATTCGGACTATAGCATACTTGACGGGGCCTGCTCGGTGAAGGGGCTTGCGAAACTCGCAGTAGAACACAGAATGGGGGCTGTCGCGATAACCGACCACGGATACATGGGCGGCGCATTGGAATTCTACATGGAGATGAACAAGAACAAAGTCAAACCCATCATCGGACTCGAGACTTATGTGTCTCCCACAAACAGGTTTGACAATGACAACAGCAAAGACAACATCCGTGGATTCCACCTCATACTCCTCGCGGAAAGTTTTGAGGGATACCAGAACCTCTGTAAACTTGCAACCGCCTCCGTCCTTGAAGGATTCTACTACAATCCCAGGATCGACAAGGAAATACTGGGCGCCCACAGCAAGGGGCTGATCGGCATGAGCGCGTGTCTCAGCGGGGAAATAGCAAAGGCCATTCTTAACAATAAGATAAAGGATGCGAAAAAAATCCTTTCACAGTATCTGGACATATTCGGAAAGGACAATTTCTATCTGGAAATCATGGAGCACGGTATCCCCGACCAGAAAATCGTAAACAAGGAGTTAGTCCTCCTGAGCCGCGAATTCGGAATTCCGCTCGTTGCGACAAATGACGTCCATTACCTGAAAAAAGAACACGCGTACTCGCATGAATTGATGCTCTGCATCCAGACGCATGCGGTCATAAGCGATGAAAAAAGAATGAGGCTCACAGGCGACCAGTTCTACTTCAAGAACGGGGATGAGATGGCGGAGATTTTCCCGGAACTGCCGGAATCCCTGAAAAACACCCTCAAAGTAGCCGAGAGATGCAATGTCAATATACCGATTACCAATGTCAATCACTATCCGGTATACCATGTCAACGATGGGGAGACGCAAAAGGATGTCCTCAGGAAAATATGCGTCGAAGGCGTCAAGGACAGATACGGTTTTGACGCTTCAGACGAAAACGCCCTCACCGGGGAACAGAAGAAAATCATGGAGAGGATGGATTTCGAGCTCGGGGTGATCGACAAGTCGAAATATTCAAGTTATTTCCTTGTTGTCTGGGATTTCATAAAATACGCCCGCGACAACAAGATTCCCGTAGGACCCGGGCGAGGCAGCGGCGCAGGAAGCATAGTCGCCTATCTCAGCAGGATCACCGATATAGACCCGCTCAGGTACAAGCTCCTGTTTGAGAGGTTTTTGAATCCCGAGCGCGTGAGTCCGCCTGACTTCGATATTGATTTCTGCGAAAACCGCAGGCATGAAGTCATTGATTACGTCCGGGAAAAATATGGGAAGGACAGCGTTGCCCAGCTCGGCACGTATGGAAAGCTCAAGCCGAAGGCGGTCGTGAAGGATCTGGCAAGGGTCATCGGCCGGTCTTTCGCTGAGGGGAACCAGCTCACCAAACTTATTCCCGACAAGAAACAGGCGGAGGAAGGTGATGCCGACACCCAGATCACCTTGAAGTCCGCAATAGCCCAGAGCAGGGAACTCAGGGATTTCATGGATAAGGAGGAATGGGTCCGGAATGTCATAAAAGACGCCGAACCTCTCGAAGACCTGATAAGAAACATGACAATCCACGCCGCCGGCGTGATTATCGGAGATCAGCCTCTGAGCAATCTCGTCCCCCTCGCCTCAGGCGGAAAGGATGAGGTGATAACCCAGTATGCCGCAAAATATTGCGAGGCGCTGGGTCTCCTGAAAATGGACTTCCTCGGCCTCAGCACCCTTACAATCATAGATGATGCGGTAAAAAGGATAAAGACGCACAGGAATATTGACATTGACATTGAGAAAATATCCCTTGAGGACAAGGAGGCGTTCAATCTCCTGAACAGGGGCGACACTATCGCCGTGTTCCAGCTTGAATCTTCCGGCATGCAGGACCTCTGCAAAAAATTCGGGGTCGGAAAAATAGAGGATCTCATCGCCCTCATCGCAATATACCGTCCAGGTCCGATGCAGTTCATCCCGGAATTCATATCCAGGAAAATGGGCCAGACGAAAATCGAGTACGACCACCCCGCAATGGAGCCGATCCTGAGGGAGACCTACGGCATCATGCTTTATCAGGAGCAGATAATGCAGACAGTTCAGGTTGTGTCGGGTTTCTCGCTCGGCCAGGCGGACATACTGCGGAAAGCGATCGGCAAGAAGGATGTCAAGGCGATGACTGAACAACATGAAAAGTTTGTCCAGGGCTGTGCGAAAAACAATATTTCCGCCCCGAAGGCCGATCAGATATGGGAGAAAATTGCGAAGTTCGCAGGTTACGGGTTTAACAAATCGCACAGCGCGGCGTATGCGTTCCTAGCCTACAGGACGGCATATCTCAAGGCGAATTATCCCGTGGAATTCATGGCGTCGGTCCTTTCAAATGTCATCACCACCGCCGAAAAAGTCGCATTCTTCATCCAGGAATGCAAGGAGATGAACATTGCGATCCTGCCCCCGCATGTGAACAGGAGCAATGCCGCATTCACCGTCGACGGCAATGCGATCAGGTTCGGCCTTGCGGCGATAAAGGGAGTAGGTGAAGGTGCCGCCCAGGCCATTATCGAGTCCAGGGAAAAAGAGGGGGAATTCAAAGACCTTATAGAATTCTGCGAGAGGGCGGGGACATCTGCAAACAGCCGCGTACTTGAGAATCTCGCAAGGGTCGGCGCCTTCGACGGCTTCAATCTGAAGAGATCCCAGCTTGTGAATATGATGGAACCGGCAATGGCGATGGCTGCAAAGAAGGCGGAAGACAGGAAAAGCGGACAGGGATCCCTTTTCGACATGTTCCAGGGCGGGGAAAAAGACGAAATGACGAATGTCCCAGTACCAGACATACCGGAGTTCAATGAAAAGGAAATGCTCGAGAACGAAAAAGAGCTTCTCGGTTTCTATGTGACGGGGCATCCGCTCGGGGAGTTTGCCGGAATGATAAAAACATATTCAACCGCATCCATCTCCAAAATAATAGATCTGCCTCCAGATTCGGGCGTAAGAATAGGCGGAATAATCAATTCGGTCGCAAACAAGATTTCAAAGAACAAGAAAGCCTTTGTGATCCTTCAGGTCGAGGATCTTGACGGCGCAATAGAATGCATTGCGTTTTCAGACACCTTTGAAAAAATGGACAAAAGTATTTTAAAGGTGAACGAACCTGTTTTCATTGAGGGAAATATCGACATCTCCGGCGAGAACGAGGGGAAGAAGGCTAAAATAATCATCACCGGGATAAGTCCGATCCGCACCGCCACCGAACGTTTCTCAAAAGAGGTGCACATAAGGATTTATGAGGCAAGCACCGCCAAGGACAATCTGACCCGGATACAGGAAATATGCGCGAAATATCCCGGTGAGAGCAGGACGATTTTCTGCGTGACCTGTTCCTCCGGAGAAATAGCATTCATAGAAACTTCAAAGAAATTCAACGTCAAAGCCACAGACGGTTTTATCAATGAGACAAGGAACCTGCTCGGGGAACATGCGCTCCACTTCAAGGCCGATCAGAATCTTCCACCCCCGAAACGCAGATGGAATGGGAACAGCAATGGGAATGGGGATGGAAGGAAGTTCGGAAACAGGGAAGAGTAAAGGGAAGTTCGGGAGTGCGAAAGTTCTAGAGTTCGGAAGTTGAAGAATTTGATATTTGTTGGAGTTCACGGCTTTAGCGTGTCTTTTTCTTTAAAACTTGGTCTCTCGGCCACTTGGACACTCGGGCACTTGAAATCTTTTGAAAACTTTGAAATTCCTATACGTTAAATTAGGCGGCCAAGAGCAGCAACCTTTTCTTATATTTTAAATCAGTTCAAGAAAGATTTTTTGGAACAAAAAAATGCTTATAACAAGTTTGCAGAATGATCGGATCAAATATGTGGTGAAACTCTGGAACCGGCGTTTCAGGGACGATGAGAAGCGCACGCTTCTGGAAGGATACCGTGCAATAACCAGAGCCGTCCAGTGCGGCATGAAGATAGAGGAATGTTTTTACTGCCCGGACATGTTCCTCGGATCAAACGAGAACGATCTGCTTGCGAAACTCGCGGAATCAGGCGCAAAGACAACCGAAACAACAAACCCGGTTTTTGCGAAACTCGCATACAGGGACAGGCCGGAGGGCTTGCTGGCAATCGCAGAAGTCAGGGAGCACAGGCTCGAAAACATGAAGCCGGTGAAAAACGGCCTTTACCTCGTTGCGGAGAGAATAGAAAAACCCGGCAATCTAGGTGCGATCCTGCGTTCCGCAGACGCCGCCGGAGCAAACGGGATAATTGTCTGCGACAAGTGCACCGACATTTACAATCCCAATGTCATAACCGCAAGTACAGGCACGCTTTTTTCTGTCCCGCTGGCGGAAGCTTCGTCTGAAGAAGCGTCAGCCTGGTTAAAAAAGAATGGAATCAAAACTCTTGCGGCTACACCGCATACCGACAAAAACTACACCGAAGTTGACATGACCACTGGGATTGCCATAATTGTCGGCGCCGAACAGTTCGGCCTAAGTGATTTCTGGCTGGACAACGCCGATCTGAGGGTGAAAATCCCGATGCTCGGCCTCGCCGACTCCCTGAACGTCGCAACGGCAACCACAATCCTCCTCTACGAATCTGCAAGACAGCGGAACTGGAAGAAAACTGCCGCTTTTTCTTAATCCCATATCAGTAACGGCTCAGTCTTTATGGCACAGAGTTACAAAGGCACATAGGCACAAAGCAGAGGAGGCGTGAGCAAAATCGGCATGACCAACACCCATTTCCATACGGTATTTTCACTTCTTTATTTCATTCTTTGTTATCTTTTTCCACTTTGTGCCTTTGTAACTTTATCCCGCCTGCACGGCATAGACTGAGCCCTTACCCATATCAAAATATTCTTTCATCTTTTCCGTCTGCACCTCTTGACAGCCCTGTTTTACGAGATATAATGTAACTATAATGTAAAACATGTGTTCCATAATGTAAACACAAAAGGTGTTCAGTTTTATGATACAGTCATTGGAGAGGGCGGTAAATATTTTGCGTCTTGTGGCGGAAAGCGGAGACGGCATACGTCTCTGTGATCTTTCCCGAGCCTGCAAGATGAACCGCAACACTGTCTTCAATCTGGCAGATACTTTGGTCAATGAGAGAATGCTGGCGAAGACTCCTGAAGGGGAATATGTCATCGGCGACATGATACGTGAATTGGCCGAAGGGCAGAAGCACAACGATTATCTGGAGATGGTTGAACGCACGCTCAGGGAACTACATCTAAAGTATCCGGGAACTTACATCTATTATTCAGAACTCGGACGGTCGGACATTATAGGCAAACTTCATTTCTCCCAGGACAACCCTAGGAAAGCTGTCTATACTGAAGGCATCACCCTGAACCCCTATATCACCGTTTCGGGTCTGATTTTCTCCGCTTTTGCTCCTAGTGAGAGCCTGATTGATTTACGTGCAAAGAATCCTTTTGAATATTTCGGCCTGAATGCCTGGGGCAGTATAGATAAATTCCATGAGAGGGTTGAAATCACCCGGAAAAACGGATACTCCGAAACCCCGTCACTGGTGTCGCCATCTGACTTCAAAATCGGACTGCCGGTATGGAAACAGCCCGGTGACTTGAGAGGTGCGGTGACATTTCATCTGAAAGGGGCTGAGAATTCCGATAGGAAGGAAGTTTTACATGACGTTATCGGTTACATTGGAAAAATATGCAATAAGGACGAAAACCTATAATATTTAAGGATTGGAAAAATGAAAACAGCAGCAGTTAATTGGAATTTCAAAAAGCATTTTTTCACACTCGTAGAGTTGCTTGTGGTTATCGCCATCATAGGGATTCTCGCCTCAATGCTGCTGCCGGCATTAGGCAAGGCCAGAGACATGGCAAAAGACATCTCATGCAAATCCAATATCAAACAGATTGGATTGACGACCTTCCTCTATTCCAGCGACTATAATGAGTGGATTGTTCCCGCCAGAAACTGCCGGGGCACCACCGACACTACGGCACATAGCTGGATAGGCATGCTGTCGGGCTATGGAGAATATTCTCCAGGATACGGACTTAAGATTGACGCCCCTATGACAAATGAAGGTTCGGCTGCATTTGTTTGTCCTAGGGAAATAGTCGGATTCGGATTGTATACAGCTACTCCCCCATTGTACACTTATACGCATTATGCAATAAATGCGCGTCTTTCCGGGAATCCGCAACTTGCCGCAACTGCTTCGATGGCGGATGCGAACGCCTACCGGGCGGCATGGCGAAAGCCTTCGCATTTGACTGACCCGGCGAAAGCAATTCTTATCATGGACTCAAGGACGAAAAGCACTTATCTTATATATGATACGTTATTGACTAATGTCGGGTTTAGACATGGGGCGGCAATTTATTATGGTAATGCCAACGTATCTTATGCCGACGGTCATGTCGATTCCGTAGGGACTTCCACATTGAAAATCAACTCCGATCTGCAGATTGGAGTTAACACTGCCGGCGGCTGGATTCTTCCGCCATAAATTATGTATGTCGAAAAAACAGTAAAACTTCTGACGAGTAAATTCCTCTATAAAAAGGATACAGACATGTTGAAAAAACTATCGGGTTTTTGTGTGATCGCACTATTGTTTTGCAATATTTCAGTTGCCGAAGATAAACCCATCGCCGTTGGCATGGAACAGGCGACAGCCAACCGGAAATTATGGAAAGAGAAGACACTAGGCACTAATCTAGCCCTAGGGAAAAAAGTTACTTTCTCGAAAATCCCGTCGTATAAGCTTACCGCTCAGGGCGATACTGATGCAGTAGATTTGACTGACGGGGACTTGAGTTCCCGCAATAATGATACCATCTGGTTCGACAGTAAAGCTGTTGGCTGGCGCATAACTGGCACAGGGATTAATATTTTAATTGATTTGGGCAAAGAACAGCCAGTTGGACGGGTAGTCCTTCGCTGTCTTGGCGGAAAAAGTCAGAACATCCTGGTTTGCCCGAAAAGATTTGAAGTTTTTGCGTCAAAGGACGGCAAGGAGTTTTATCAGACAGCCTCAATGCAGAAGTTGATGCCCGGAGAAAAATCCCAAAGCGATTTCAAAAAATATTTTTACCTGGAAGAATCCGGCACGGCTTGGGTATATCCTTTTGTCTTTGATGTTGAAGCCGACGCCAGATATGTCGGAATTACGATTACCGGTGAATCCGAATTTGTTTTTTCCGATGAAATGGCGGTTATGGAGGCGACCCCTCTCGAACAAAAGAGTGCAGATTTCAACCAGGCTTATAAGAGAACGCCGGAAGATTTCCTGATAAATGGTATTCTAGTCAGGCCCCGTATCAATGAACTTGCGATTTCCACCAACATGGCAACTCCGACTTCACTGATGATCCAAGACATGCGTGACAATGCGGATGCCAGGAAACCGCTGCAATTAGTCATGGAACTGCCAACAGGCGTAATCTTGGAATTCCCCAAGCCGGAAAAACAGGAGGAAATCACCTGCAACGGGACAAGCTATACGAGGTTCACATTACCAATCAAGGCTGAGCGGGTGCAAACCGAAATTCTGTTTTTTAAAGTGATAAAACCTCCAGCGGCAGACGCTGCCGCTGTCTTTTATGCGCTCTGCGAAGGAGAATCGCCCATAAAACAAAATGTGCCCGTAAAGCTGATTGCGATTCCCGAAGTAAAACCGGCCTTAAAACGTTTGCATGTCAGCCTGGCTTGGATGACTGAGAAAGCGGCGCGGGAATGGCCGGAATTTTACGATGCCTGGAAAAAATTAGGGTTTAACTCCGTAGCGTGTTTCCCACGAAACTGGAAGGAAGATGATGCTACGGATATCCTGAAGTTTCTTGATGCCTCTCGCAACAAGGGATTTGCAATCGTTATGAATGAATCGCCGTTCCATGTGATGGCTAAGGGACACAAACCTGGAGACGAACTGTTTTCGCAGATTCCTGGGAAGGAAAATTCCAGTCTCTGCCCTTCATACCGTGGTAAATTTTATGTCGGAGAAATGGAGAGAGTTGCGGAAAATGTCAGGAAATCTAGGCCGGATTACGTTTTCTGGGATATCGAATGCTGGGATAATGGAGTTGCGGAAGCCGCGCAGTGTTCGAGATGCAAGGAGGGGCGGCAGGCATCCGGAAAATCCATGAACGAGTACCTGAAAGACAAAGGCACGGAATCATTCAAAGATTTGTATCAGGCCGTTCAAAAAGGTAGTGCCAGAGGAAAAATGCCGATGGTGGCATCTTATAATCATCATGCGGAAAAACCGGTGCATCAGCTGATCATCGATTTCAATCGGATTTATCCGCAATATGTCAACTATGCGCAACCGAGTTTATATGTCGCAGGAAAAGCGCAGGATGTCCATGATTCCATCAGGGCAAATTACAGATTGATTAAAAGCAAAAACATTATTCCGTGGCTGTCAGCCGGAACTTATGGCGAGTTTGAACCAGGAAAAATTGAACCGATGATTCTGGAAGCGCTATTGAACGGGGCATCAGGAATTACTTATTACTGTTATGCGGACTTTGATACGCCTCTTGACTTTTATTATCATGCAAAAGCCCTGGCTGAAATAGCACCGTACGAAGATCTGATAATGGACGGGGAGGTGCTTGAACCTACCGGGACAAATGAACAATTGTATTATTCAGGAATAAAGAAAGACAATGAGATGCTGTTATTGATCGGAAACTACCGGAATGCTCCTGGTGATACCATATATAAAGCCCCGTTTACGACTGTAACACAAATAAAGGATTTGCGATCCGGCAAAGCTCTTCCGGTGGCAGACACAATTAATCTGAATGTTCCCAAAGACGGAATAATTCTATTGCACATACAGGGTAAATAGGATTTCCAGGCTAAAAAAAGAGATGAAATATGAAAAGACTGTTAATTGCAGTCTTGGCGATTTTGAGTGTAGCCGGGGCGGATCTTTATTCGCAGACCGGAAAAAATACCCGTGAAGGACCATTCCTGGTTCAAGTATGAATTGAATAAAAAATAGAGAAGGGATTTGCGCCTTTGAAAAAGATATTAGGATGCGGGCCGTTATTTATACGAACAAATAATTAAAAGATGATGTACTGATAATTATGAAAAATATTACTGAAAGCGCGAAAAATATTCCGGTGTCCGGTGATTATGACGTGGTGGTAGTCGGCGGGGGAATCGCCGGAGTTGCGGCTGCCGTAGCCGCGGCGCGTAACGGGGCTAGCGCCTGCATAATTGAAAAAGAATTCGGTCTCGGCGGACTTGCTACGCTCGGTAATGTAATCATCTATCTCCCACTCTGTGACGGATGTGGCAATCAGGTCATAAAAGGTTTGAGCGAAGAGTTGCTCAAACTTTCAATCCGCGACGGTTACAACAAGATTCCCGACTGCTGGCTTCCGGGCGGGAACATTGAAGAGCGTGCAAAAAAACGATACCGTGTCGATTTCAACCCCATGTCTTTTATGCTGGAACTGGAAGGCTTTCTCGCCGACAACAATGTCAAACTCCATTATGACACACGTTTCTGCGATGTCGTCAAGGAATCCGGATCTATCAAGGCCGTCATAGTCGAAAATAAAAACGGACGGAGCGCGATTGCCTGTGGATCGGTAGTTGATGCATCTGGTGATGCGGATGTCTGCTTTCGCGCAGGAGAGGAGACGGTGTCATGGGACAGCAATGTCCGCGCCGGTTGGTTTTATTACTTTGACGGGACTTCGGTTCGGCTTGATAAATTCACCAAATGGTATGACGCTTCCGGCAAACATCTGCCTGATTCCGGACGGGACTTCGCCGGTGATGATGCCTGCGATATCACCGAATTCGTTCTTGATACCAGAAAGCTCCTCAAACAAAAACTGGCTGAACTGAAGCAGGAAAACCCTGCGGTCAGCCCGCTGTTTATGACATCGATCCCGGCATTCCGCATGACGCGTCGGCTCAAGGGGGCGGTCGAACTTGAGGAAACCGATGACAAGCATTATTTCGACGATACTGTTGGCATGACGGGCAACTGGCACAAGAGCGGTCCTATTTTTTATATTCCACTGCGATCATTAGCTGCAGTTCGGACAGGCAATCTGATCACGGCCGGACGCTGTATCTCCTCAGGCACTACCTTATGGGACATCACCCGCGCCATTCCGACCTGTGCGGTGACTGGCGAAGCCGCCGGAACCGCCGCCGCCGCCCTGAAACAAGAAAACAAAACCTCCTTCGCCAAACTTGATATCCCGAGACTGCAACAACAGCTCAGGAAACAGCAGGTCATAATTGACAAGAAATTCGCCATGTCCTAAGCAATTTTTTGGTGGCTAGAATTGGGGTTAAACCTGTATCACACCTGAATGGCGCTTAGTTAGGTGCTCCTCTAAAACAGTTTACTCAACGTTTTCAGGCGTAACAGCATGGATCACGGACGGAAAAATGCGCCTGATGTCTATAATGAGTTTCGAGTGCAGGTGGCATCAATAATAGTGGCGGGTGCGGAGAAGGTGAAATCCGGGCAGCAGGAGAAAGATTTCAAAATGAGGGCAAGATGAATTGGACAAAAAAAGACCGGACGTTGGCTGTAACTGACGCCGTTATCACCGTCACCATGAGTTTCGATGTCTGAAAACACGACCATTCCAACATTGAAATTTATGGAACGGCTGGGGGTTTGAAGGTTCCGGATCCGAACAGTTTCGGTGGTCCTGTGAAGCTTTCAAAACACGGATTCGACTGGCAGAAAATTCCGCTTCCGCCTATATTCCCGCCAGTATGAAAATCAAAATTCCTATCAGTCTCTCACTGACACCCGCACACTAAAACTTCCGAACTCTGCCCCTTTGTGCCTTTGGAACTTTGGAACTTATTTCCCAAATTCCCCTTTGACTTCGGCGACAAGCTTCATGAAGCGCTGTCCGTACTCGACATAATTCTTGTACATCGCAATCCGATTGCTTTCCTCGGAACCTGATTTGTCATGAAAGACTTTGACCATGTGCGGTTCCATGGAGAATCCGCCATCATAACCGCCCTTGAGAAGAGCCTTCACTATCTTCCTGACGTCGCCATCCCCATCTCCCGGAAACGTGAAGAGTGGCTTTTCATCAACAATTCGGCAGTCCTTGATATGCACATAGACAATATGCTCCTTTACAGCATCATAGAACTCCCACGAGCTCTGTTTCCCGTATGGCGGCTTTCCCCTGACGTCGTCTTCAAACACAGGGTTGCCGGTGTCAAAAACAAGTTTAAGTGCCGGTGAGTTCACTCCCTCTATGAGATGGAGCGTGTGCTCATAAGAAAGACCTCCCCACGAACTGCAATTCTCATGGACGAGGGTTATCCCTGAATCTTCAGCCATCTTTGCAATCACCTTAATCCGTTTGACGGCTTCATCCTGAAGCTGGGCACTTTTCGCATAAAGCTCCTTGGGAACCATAAAACTCATAATGCGTATAAGCTTTGTACCGAGTTTCTGCATTCTCGGAATTGCCTTCCGCATTTCCTCGTAGCTGGAGTCGGGTGGCTCTGCGATCGGTTTCCCCCAGTTGCCGATACCGCTGCCAAAACAGTTGAAACCTATGCCCTCTTTTTCAAGCTTGGCGCATACTTCATCGAACTGGCTGTCGGTTATTGAAGCCAGATTCCCGTCGTAAAGCCTGCGTGTCTCTATCTGGTTCCAACCGAGTTCCTTGGTGCCCTCAATCTGACCTTCAAAATCCCTTGACGCCTCATCTGCAAATCCTGTAAAATACATTTCCCAGCTCTCCTTTATTATTTCCCAAATGAATCCTTGAGATCAACCGCAGTTGTTTTGACTGTTTTTTTCTTGAACTTCGAGTTTTTGATCAGCCCCTTTAATAAAACTTCATAAGCCTTTGCGTCAAGAGGCATGGTGACAGTTTTATCCTTCATTGAAGAATAAAGCATGGCGTTTCCCAGCTCGACGGAATTTATGCCCTCTTCGCCTCGAACCAGCAGTTCGGCGCCGTCAAGAATCGCATCCACAAAGTTTTCAGTTATCTTCTGGTGTGCCGGTGACGAATCCCGCTCATGATACGGGATTTCTACATTCCACATCTGCGGGGGTTCAAAAGTCTTGTCTGTATTCTTACAGTATTTGGAAATGGATTGCTCTGTCCGGGTGAATAGAATCTTCCCGTTTTCAACAATGACACGTCCGCGGTCGCATGTTATCTCAAGCCTGTTTGTACCGGGGGCGTCACCGGTCGAGGTTATGAAAACACCTGTCGCCCCGTTGCGGAATTCGCAATATGCGGTGACATCGTCCTCAACTTCGATATCATGGTATTTGCCCATAGCGCAGAACGCCCTGACCTTTGTAGGCATCCCGAAGAGCCACTGGAAAAGGTCGAGGTTGTGCGGACACTGGTTGAGAAGGACGCCGCCGCCCTCACCGCCCCAAGTGGCGCGCCATCCGCCGGAATCGTAATATCTCTGGGTTCTGAACCAGTTTGTAATGATCCAGTTGACTCGTTTTACCTCGCCGAACTCACCCGCATCAAGCAGCTGTTTGAGTTTTCTGTATATGCCGAGAGTCCTCTGCTGGAACATCGCCGAGAAAAGAACCTTCTTATTCTTCTTGTGGGCGTCAATCATCTTCTGCGCATCGGCCTTGTGGACAGCTACCGGCTTTTCGGTGAGGACATGAACACCGGCCTTGAATGCTTCAACTGCAAAAGTGGTGTGATCATAATGCGGGGTGGCAATCAGCACGGCGTCTATATCGCCGGAATTGAGCATCTTAACTCCGTCATAATACGCCTTAGCTGAGTTTTTCTCGGCCGCAGCGTCAACCTTGACCTTATCCAAGTCGCAAAGTGCGACCAGTTTCACCCTTGGGATGTTCTTTATGAACCCGATATGGGCTGACCCCATTCCCCCGACACCGATGATTCCAAATCTAACTTCTTTCATCTTCGTTCTCCCATGTTATTAATACGACTTCACTGCCGGCGTTTCCGACAAGCCACTCAAGCCCTTTCCTTATGCCTTCTTTCGCGTCTGTGACGATGTGGTCGAAATTGGCGTAATTCTTCCCGATCAGAAGCTGCGGAACTCCGGCATGTGTTTCTGAAGTTCTAAAACGGGCTTCCTTGCTTACTTAAATCCCGGCCTATCTTCCATCAGCACCTCGAGCTTCTGATCGGGGCTGTATTTTTGCAGGTACTTATTGCTGGTGCTGACATAGGAGTCGCTAATCGCGAAGGGATAGTCCTTCTTAATCAGTGTAATTTCCTTCCAGACTTCCTTCCATTTGGCCTGTGCGGCAGCCTTGGCATCGGCATCCTTGCCGCCTGCCTTCGCCATCCGGTCGATGAACGGCTGCATCTCCAGCATCAGGCGCAGGTAATCCAAACCGGCGCGCACGAAAGCGACGCGCTTGCCGAATTTTTCATCCCCGCTGGCGGCCTCTTTTGCCGCCCGGTCGAGCCGGGCATATGCGTCATCGAGGAATTCCTTGTTCCAGACCTCCCTCTCCGGCTTGCCCTCGTATCCGATCCGTGTCGCGGCGTTCCCGATTACATCCCAGTAACCGATCATCGTCTTAGCCGCCGGGCCGAAGGCGCGCTGGTAATAGTCGGCAAGGATTGCCTCGCCATCGGCATATGGGTTCCATGCCATCTGCGCGAGCATGTAGTAGTGCGGCCCCTGGCTCGCCCAGCACCCGAAGATCCAGTCCATGGCTACTCCGATCACTTTATGTTCGGCCACGAACCGCAAATCCTCGATGACACGGTGCGGCGCCACATTGGGCAGTCCGGCCTTCCAGCCTGCGGCGGAGCTCAGGTTAGGACGCCAGATGAGGTTCGGCGCGATCTTGCTCCACTGGACGAACCATTCGCGCTCTTGATCGTTGGGCTGGTTGTGAAAACTCCACACGCCGGAGACGAGAACGTTGTCGTCGGGGACCGCCTTTACTGGCGGGAGACGCGACACGCCGTAGGCCATGGCGGATACGAAAAGGTCCTTCCGGTCGGGAAAGCGTTCGCGGAGCTTCCGCGCCTGGGTGTTGGCAAAGGTAATCTGCCGGTCGGACATGGCTACGTATTCCCGCATGTGTCCTTTGATGACGTAGCGAAACGGCTCTGCGTCCGGATTGTCCCAGGCGCGACATTTTTTGCATGTGCAGTAGCCGTATGTCCAGCCGTCATTGGCGTTGGCACCGAAGACGCGGCTGTTGGGATCCTTCTTCAACTGCTCATCGACATCGGCCAGCCACTGGTTCCAGACCGCCGGGCTCGACTTGCAGATCTTGACTGTCCGGCCGTCCGGTCCGCCGCGGGTGCCGTCCGGCTGCAGCGCGAAGTACTCGGGGTGGGTCTTGTGGAAGCGGTCCCACCAGGTACTGAATGGATGCCCCGGGTTGAATGAGAGGGAATCTAACTGCAAGCGCTGGAACCGGCTCCATTCGTGCCCAACCATCTGCTTCTCCAGTGGGTAGATCATAAAGAGGAGGTGGCGGCTGCGGATCTGCGGGTGGTAGCTGTACTGGAACCGAGCGAAGGCGATCGTCTTGCGCTTCAGGATATCCTCGCCCACTGCTCCGGGCCAGAGCCAGCGCACGCCGAGACAGTCCTGAAGGAAGGTGTACACCGCGTTCACGGTGCCGTATTCCTGCTGCACTCCGACGATCTCCTTCCCTTTGCGGTCTGTCATGGTCATGTGCTCCGGATCCCAGCGATCCCGGCCGGCGATGACCAGGTGGTTCTCGTTGGCAACGATAAGGATCTCTTCGGGATTCTTGAAGTCAAAATCGACCTTGGGGAAAAGTTCCTTGAGCTTTGGCTGGTAGCCGACCCAGATGGCATGAGCCGGCGTCGGCTGCGGATCTCCTTCGATGACCTGCGGCTTAGCGCCGCTGGTCTTCTCAATGTACTGCGCGAGTTCGTCTGCGGCGCGGCGCGTGAACGGCGGTGCGTCCTTGAAAACGATAATCGGAACCCGGCTGACGCCGTTTTCAACGAGAACCAGTCCCTTTCCGTCCGCTGTTGCGGAGGGCAATTTCTCGGCGGCCCAAAGATCGCCAGCTCCGATAAGAAGCGAAAGTACCAACGCCACCTTCGCCATGAAAGGGTAAAATGATTTATTTTCAGTACTCTCTGTCGATGATTCTGAATTTTCTTTTTTGTTAAACATCTCGACTCCTTTGACGAATTATTCCCAGTTGTTTTTCACAAGATCCCGAATATGCGGACTTCCTTCATAAGCGCCATCCTGATTAATTTTAAAAACACTTGCTGTTTCATATAAATTATAACAGGTGATGTGAGGATGGTTTTTGACCCAATCCATTTCAAAAGCGAGAAATCGATGTGGCTTTTCATAATGCGTTACAGCACCACTTTGTCCGCTTTGGTAAATGAAGGGTTTACCGGCCTCCGTCACGACGTAACCGAAATGATCGATAATTTCTTTTGCATTGTGGAATTTAAAAAAGTTGGTCTTATGGAATTCCGTATAATCAACAATTTCACGCACCCATCTTTCCCAGTTCCAGACAAAGTTGCTTGGTTTTGTCGTGGCCATTATTCTGTCTGGGGATCGCAGTATAAGTCCGCACAGATGAACGCCGATTTCCTTTCCATTGCTGTGCAGCAGTGCGGCGGCATCCTCCATAAAAGTATCAAAGGCTTTGCCGCTGACAACTGCGGCTTCATATACGTCATCCTTGTTTTTAAGTTTTTCAATGACGGGGTCATTAAAGCCGTATGCCCATGGTTCATTCATGCCGCCATGGCGGGATACCCTGATATTAACGCCATCGACGCCACGGTCGATGCAATACTGAATATCAGCAAGCCAGCTTTGCCGTACTTCCGGGTATATCGGGTGCAAGGCGCCAGGGTGCTGCATGGGTTTTCCCCGGCAGACACAAATCACCCCCGTGTTTTCACTGTCGATGGTAAAGATTTCCCACTGCGGCTCAAAGCGATACATCCCCTTGCAATTTTCCTCAAAGTGCTTGTTAAAAGTATCAAAGTCTTTAAGAAGTTCCTTAACCTCAGGCTTATTCAGGTAATCGGTAACACCTATGTCGGAAACATTTTTAGCGGTCGTGTACATTTTTTTCGGATCAGGGTTTATAGTTGAAGGTGCTGAGGGGATTGTCTCGCTCCTGTCATTTACCAGTTCAACTATACTTTCGATATGGTTGGAAAAACTCCCGTTCTTTCTCAGTTTATTACAGCGCACTTCAACATATTTTACATCTTCTGGCAGATCAAAACCCTTGAAACTCAGGAGTGTGCTTAATTTATCGTCATACGGATAGTATAATTTCCATTCTTTAGAGACAGAGGTTTCAAGCTTTCCTTCATATTTTTTAAAGTTGCCATTTGTGCTGCTGTACCAGAAGGAAATGTCATCCGGGCTGAATTGGATTTCATTTTCATCAAATTTCACAAGCCTAATTTCCGCAAGCTTCCCGCCAGGATCTTCTCCGTCGCCTTTTCTTCGCGCGATTCGATACTGCGGGTTCTCTGCAACAAATTTGCGCACAGAATGCACTATCCCGTTTTCATTTTTGATAATCCGGTCATCAGCAGAATGGGGAAAGCTAAATGGCAGAGAGGAGTACAATCCGCTTTCAAAAGGCTTATAAACCACGTCGAAGCGCATTCCGTTGCGATGAGCTGAATCACAGGCGACTTTCAGCAAATCATATTTGACAGGCCCGCTTTTTTCATAGATATTCCACAAGGTATCCAGTATCCATTCGAAGCGTGTCGCCCCTAGGGAAGCGGCATACCGCATCATGTCTTCTATATGGCTTTCAGTTAAAATTGTTTTACAAAATAGAAAGTCATCATAAATATCACTTGTAACGCATAACTCTCTTTTCATTGGAAAAACCTTTCTTGTTGTCGTGCAGAATCAGTACAATGCGGATATATCCCTTGGACTCACACTTTTTTTACACTATTAATAACCTGTGCAATATCAACACGCTGGAAACGCAACCTGTGATATTTTTCGGCCTCGTAAAGCACTCCGACTTTTCCCTCGGGCAATGCCACCAGAGCAAGGTTGGCGGCTGAACCTTCGTCAATCACCTGGGATATAGGCCAGGTTTTGCAGTCATCCAAACTTACCATAACAGTCAGTTTTGTTTTATCTGCTGCCGGACCACAACAGATAATCGGACGGACTTTACCTTTGCCTGCAATTTCAATAGGTTCACATGCCACAATTTCACCCTGCCCATAAATAGGTATGGCAGGTTCGTAGCGTTTTTCTGAAAAAGTTTCTCCGCCATCTTCGCTAATAAGGAACTTTCTGCCTAGTTTCTCATCCCTATGGCGGGGGCTTACAATAAGCCGCCCATCAGAAAGCTCCGCTATTGAAGGCTCACCATTTTTATCTGCGACATGATATGCACCCGGCTGCCAGGTTTTTCCGTGATCGTCAGAGAAAATCAGGCAAACAACATTTCTTCCGTAAAGCGCTGCTATCAGACGGCCTTTGTATTTGCCAAGACGGAACTGTATAGCGCTGTTGCCTGTACCTGATGTGAGATCTTTCCAGTCCCCGGAAAACGACCCGGAAAGGAAGCGGGGTTCCGACCAGGTTTTGCCATCATCTTTTGAAGATATGACATACGGCCCTCTTGTAAACAGGAAGATTTCACCAGTATCATGGTCATACACCGGAGAAGGGTCGCGGGCTTCATAGGTAAAGCCTTTTTCAAGCTGAGGGATTATAGTCTGTTCCGACCATGTCCGGCCGCCGTCGTCTGAACTTTTCATCGCACAGTGAAGCTCTGCCGACAGGATCTCCCTGCCTGTATTAACATGGAATTCCCAGCCGCGTGACAGAAAGGAACGGCGTGCTTCGGAAAAAGCAAGCAAACGACCACCCGGTGTCATACAGACCGAGGGAATACGGTAGATTCCATACCCTTCGGAGTTGATTTTCCAGGCATCGCTGGCCGGAAAAACAGGAGCGGTAAAGCATCCTTCTGCGTAAAAATCATGGATCTTTATTGTGCCATAATCGGGTAAAAACCCTATGCTTATTGGCCAGCCCGTATCACCACTGCGTCCGGCAGAGATTATATCTCCCAGCTTAACCGACATACTGTAACCGTTACTGCCATTGCGTCCAGCCAAGGGCGCAATTTGTTCCTCGAAGGGAATGCAGAAAATCTTCTGCTTGTTTATCTCAAGAGTCAACTCATTTCCCTGCCGGAAAATGTCAACATCAAACGGCTTTCCTTCTTCGATATAATCACGGCTAGAACCAAAAATCTGCTTCTCTGACATGGTTTCGTCAGAATGCCAGTATTTTCTCGGGTTGGCCCCGCCATAAACAATGTACGTGTCTTTGTCAACTTTCTCCTTCAATGAAGGTCTAGTGTCCTGATCGAAGCATATCCGGAATGTATAATTACCCTGCGCCCTGGACCAATTGTAATGATAGTGACCGCCCAAAAGCATAGACACGCCAGTACCGGCCAAGCGGTCAAGGGTTATCTTGGCATGAATGTGAAAGTCACTTTCATCCAGTGAAGCATCTGCAAACAGCGGATTACCCCAGCGTTCGTCCCGCAGCACGACAAGTGCACCGCCTTCATGGCGGCACCGGTTACCATCACCGGCTATAACACCTACAGGTTCGCCGTTTTTAATAAAAACTTTCTTTTCCTTTTTCGTAGACATCAATATCCCTTTCTTTTGGGCATCTGTTAATATGCCTTTAATTTTTACCTGTCCATCATCTAGGCACCAGTTTTCCAAACTTCATGACTTCATGAAATCCAGCTGTTTCAGTTGGCGAAAATGTTGACATTTCCCTGGTTTCACGACTGCGATTTCGGCCGACATTAAAATACCACGGCATATCTTTGCTAGGCTTATCTCCTGAGATCCCGAAGAAAGGCAGCAACTCATCCTGGCCTGATCCAAGAACGGGAATTTTCACCTCAATACTCCAGAAGTTATCGCCCTTAAAAGCGGCCGATTCAATTCCGGCTTTCCATTTTGTTTCAATCTTCCCTTTCATTCCAAGGCTGGCACCACTTCGTTTAATATCATTCATATTTCCTTTGGGGTCAAAAGCAAGCTGATAGTATGAGATGCTAGGGCTTTCCAGAAGTATCTCAACAGAATCGCCATTGAAAATACTATTATCATCATCCTTAACCGCAGGGGCAATGATTCCGGCAATGTCCGCTTCTTCGCAGCGTACACCGAAATAAATGCTGTCCCCTGCGTAGAACACCTTGAATGTAGTACCTTGCTTTATGACCATCTTGTCATGGACAGGGCTCAAATTGTAAGACTCCAAATCCTTCCAGAAAGCTTCATCCATTTTCCCGTCGAGTTTAATGTCGACTTTATCAAATCCCTTAAAAGTGGCAACTGGGTTTTGACTACGGCCTATCTTCAATTTAGCTCTAATCTCTTCAAGAGGTTTAATATAATCGGCAACCATCTGAACACGGCGAGCGTATATATTGTCACTGCCGGCAGCTTTTTGGGCAACCTTTATAAGCTCAAAAGCTTTTTCAATCGGCTCGTATTCAATACGCATCAGATGCCAGTTTTTTTCACAATGTTCGATAAAGGCTTTCATTTCACTGGCTGCAGGCCCGTAGAAAGCCTTATAGTATTCAGTCATCATTTTATCAACGTCCTGGTCGGAATCCCACCAGAGACGGGTAGTTAACCAGATGTTTACATGGTTGGTGGCAAGGAGCGGGTCAGGCTGCCCTTTATTCTGTATGGAATTTGTTCTTTGGCATTCAGCCATAGTCCCGAGGATATGCCCCTTCAACCTTTTAAGGTCTTCGGAAATTATTGTCGGGTAATACATTGGCACTGGAATTCCCGATGAGTAATATTCCCAAAGCCTTATTTTCCCGCTTGCCGATTTTTTAATAAGCTCTTCCCTGAACTTCAGCCCGGTTATTTTCTCTTCTGGGTTACTAAAGGATTTACGCCCCTGGCAAAGACCAACCTCCAGGTTTGGATGGAACTTTTCAATTTTGAGCGGTGCCTCACGATAAGTGTTATAAGCAAAACACAAAATTCTTTTGCTTGGATGGGTTTTTGCAACTTCAGCTGCAAGATTGTTCATGAAGCCCCATACATAGTCAGACATCATCCCGTTAAATCCACGCTCAGGCGTATCTTTACCTTTGCATAGTTCACACTGACAAAAAGAGATATATGCGTCGGTTGGCAGAAAAGAAACGACATCTTTGTTATATTCATCGAAAAGAAGTGAGGCGTAACCAACAGCTGATTTTGCAAGGCCTTCTGAAGAATAGCAGGGTTTTCCCGTATTTCGCGTGTCTCCATATTTCGCAAAATATTCAGGGTGCTCTTTTTTGACCTTTTCTGTCGATATCAGAGCATCGGTGCCATGCCCGCTTTGTACTCTTGTATCATAAAAAAGACCCAGCCGCAACTGCCATTTAAACTCATCTGCACTTGCCTGAAACGGGTTACCGCTGTGAAAAGCAAAATTTCGCTCGCCACATTCAGGCCTCACTGTCTTGTTAATTTTTTCAGGCAGTGCGATAGATTTGATATCTGGCAGGCATTCGCCAAAATCCCCCGGCATATACCACTCGACACCAAGTGAGCGTAAAAAATCATTTACCGCATTAAGTGAGCCATGACGGTCTGTTGACCACAACCCCAGAATTGGGTTATATTCCTTAAAAGATGGCGAGAAGGGGTTTGGCCAGATATCCCCATGCTTCTTGCTCCAGTCTTCATCTGCCTTTTTTCGATCCTTCATGCTTGCGGGAAATTCAGGACCAGCGTCACCGGGTTTGTTCATAAAATAATTTGTGTCATTGCCAAGTAATACAAGATAATTTTCTCCGGAAACCATACGGTATGCGCCATAATCAAGGTCGCTGTTATCAAGTCCCATTTGATCAGTAAACTTGCTTTTCCCAACATAAATTATTATTTTTGCATCACCTTTATCTTTCCTTATCGGAATAATCGCCCCGGTAAGCTTTTTAACATATTCCTGCAACTCCTTTGCAGCATAATCCTGCATTCTTGTAGGCGGATCCGAAATAATTATCTCGGCATTTGCCTTGCCGTTTTCAACGATAAATGCAGCGGCAAATGACTCCTTGCTTAATACAAGAGCGACAAGCAGACATATAAAACTACCAATAAATCTTTTATAACTACCCATTAAATAATCTCCTTGAGCCAAACTGATTGTTTTTGTTAAAATTATCCAAAATCCGGATTTCCCACCTAAAATCTCTGTTTTTGACGACAAACCTCCTTAATCCCCTTACGAAAATTATATTAAATATTTTTGCGATGTTTTCAGGGAACCTCTAAAAATTGGCATATGGCGCGAGACAGGAGATTATGGATAGGCAGCTAGGAGGAAAATTGCGAGCATACCCGAAGCGGTATGTAAGCAGTTTTACGACGACGCTGAAATCCATAAGAATCTGTCTCCCTTCCGGCTTTGCTGGGATGCTACGCCGGGACGAGTCGGGTTGCGGATCTTTTTGGCTCAAGAAAGAATATTCCTCTCTCGGCGTAT
>CAMCYE010000007.1 GCA_945883805.1 Victivallis vadensis
AAATATCAAACTACAGACTTCAGCGTTGCTATAGCGCCCCGATTTTGCAGCTTCCTCCAATATTAACATCGGAGTGAAACCAGGATCTTTCCCACAAGCAGCCCATGCAAGCAATCCCAAGTGTTGGATTTTGTCATGGCTTGACAGCATGTCTATCCAGTCGCGAACCTCAAGCCGCCCGACCAAAGCCAGAGTTTTGTTGGTAGCCAAATCCACCGGATGCAGAGTCAGGCCGAAATATTCATGTTCCACCAATGGAAAAAAACGGAAGGTGCTGTCACAAGTCCACTGGAGAATAATATTTTCGGTGTCTTTTGAAACAATAGCCTCTATAAACGTGGGACGTTCTCTTAGCATCCGTATGTCATATTTGTTTGAGGCTAGTAAAAATTTGTCATTTTCCCATCCGCTCTGCAAGGCTTCATAGCTGTCATTGAAGATATCAATATCATGGGAAATTCTGGGTGAATTTATCACGGAATTAAGCGAAACGCCTCCTGCAATATAGCTGGCTCCGCTTTTCTTTCTGGATTCGGAAATTAGTTGGCAGATGGTTCGCTGGAATTCTGTAATAGCCATTTTTCAAATTCTTTCGCCTGTTGAAAGGCCTTCCTGTCTCCATGTGATTCTATTTGTCTTAACACCCGTATGCAATCATCATTTGTTGAGGGATAGTAATCCTTTGATAAATACCACAGGCATTGAACGCGATATGAATCAATGAATTCGTTGAGTTTTTGACTTGTTGTCGCTTCTAATCCCATGTTGTTCACTTTTTAGATTTTTCCCAGTTTCTGCCATTCATTTAAGATATACTCCCAGAATTTTCTTTTTCTTCCTAACCGTAATTTTAAATCGTCAAAGCATGACAATATCTGTTGGGGAGATGTGAAATACCATACATCGGCAAATTTAGCCTCACGCAAAATCCATGAAAGTATGTTAATACGTTCTTCTTCATGTAAACGTCTTTTTATTTCCGCGACAGTCCAGTTTCGATCCCAGCAAAAATACGGGATTGATTCTTCTGAAAATTTACTCTGATTGATGCTTTTCATCGTATTCTCATTTAGTGAAATGAAAAACTATAACTTAGTGGTGAAGTCTTTATTCTTACCCTCTTCCGCACTTTCGCATTCCCGAACTCTAGAACTTCAGAACTTCAGAACTTTAGAACTTCAGAACTTTAGAACTTCCCCTCTGCCTTCTACTTATATTCCGGATGCTCTGTCTGGAAGTCTTTTACGAATCCCTTAATGTCGTCTATTGAAAGCCATTCACTATTTGTGTCGCTTTTATATGAGAAACCATCAGGACATAGTGTTCCGCCTTTTTCTATGAGATGTGTCTTTTTAGTCCACCAGATAAAATCAGGTTGGATTACGTAATGATCTTTAAATTCAATAGTGTGCCTTGCGTCATCCTCAGGAATCATGAGTTCATGAAGCTTTTCCCCGGGTCTTATTCCAATCTCGTCTATTTGTGCATCAGGGGCTATGGCTTTTGCAACATCAAGAAGCTTGTAGCTTGGAATCTTAGGGACAAAAACCTCGCCGCCGTGCATGCGTTCAAGACAGTCAAGTACAAAGTCCACGCCTGCCTGTAATGTAATGGAGAACCTGCTCATCCGCTTGTCAGTTACAGGAAGGACTCCCTCTTTTCTCTTTTTCAGGAAGAATGGTATTACCGAGCCTCTGCTACCTATGACATTCCCGTATCTTACTACAGAGAATTTTGTGACTAAATCTCCTGTCATGGAGTTCCCTGCGACAAAAAGCTTATCAGAGCATAGTTTTGTGGCGCCGTAAAGATTGACAGGATTTGCGGCCTTGTCGGTGCTGAGGGCGATGACTTTTTTAACATTCTGTTTTATCGCCGCCCTTATAATGTTCTGAGCGCCTATGACATTGGTCTTTACTGCCTCAAAGGGATTGTATTCACAGGCAGGAACCTGTTTAAGTGCTGCAGCATGAATGACATAATCTACATTCCTGAAAGCGTCCTCCAGTCTTGCCTCCTCCCGGACATCGCCGATGAAGTACCTTATGTTGTACCTGGAGTCCGGGTATGTCTGCGACATCTCGAACTGCTTGAGTTCGTCTCTTGAAAAGACTATCAGTTTCTTTGGCTTGTAACGTTCAAAAATAGTTTTAACTATTTGTTTTCCAAATGATCCGGTTCCACCGGTGATGAGAATGGTTTTTCCATTGAACATGATTTACTCCTTCAGCATTTTAGAAATGAATTATTTTCATGTATTTCCACGCTTCGCCCCGTCAATTATGCAGTCACATAATTGACTTGTAAAATCAACAGACTGAAAGCCGGTTGATTTTATCCGCTGATCATTTTAAACAGCGGATTGTTTATGATGCTGTCTACTTTTTGGTGTATCTTGCGTGCACGGTCAATTTGTTGATCTAGAAATTTCTTTTCGATGTTTATTCCCTCGTCCTTCAGGCACATTTCAGCTTCCTTCAGGATTTCGTCGGTAGTCCGGAGTTTGCCGCGCAGGAGCTCAAAAAAACCTTTTTGAAGAGTGGCTGCCAGGTGATCCGATGTCTTGTAATATGTTTTGCGGTCCCCTTTAATCCAGATCTCTTTGATTAGTCCAATCTTGTCTAGCTGACGGGTGGCTATGCTGACTGCTGCCTTGCTGAGATTGAGTTCTTTTACAATATCGTCCAGAGACGATGGGTCCTCCCGGAAATATACGGAGGCCATAACCTGTCCGATAATCCGGCCAAGTCCAATGTCCTGACTGACTCGTCCAGCCGCATCAATCAGATGGCGCTTTGCCTTTTCTGTCCCTGTGAATGTAGTTTTGTTCATACTTTTACAGATTTGTGAAACCTTGAAAAGTCAATTATAGACCGACTGTTTGAAAATACAAGCAAATTAATGGAAATCAGACTCTTTTTATGACAGAGCTGGACCAGGAAAGACCTACGCCGAAACCGCTGAGCAATATGAGCTTGTTGCTTTTGTCATGGATTTCGGTTTCAAGGATTATCGGAATGGACGAGGAAACAGTATTGCCGAAATTTTTGGCGTTGAAGATTACTTTTTCAGCAGGAAGGCCTATGCGTTTTGTCAGGGTGTCGACGATGAATTTGCTTCCCTGATGGAATACGAATTTGTCTATTTTGTCGAAAGAGATGTTGTTTATTTTCGCCGCACGCGCGATATCGTCAGGGAGCACTTTTGCTGTGAAATTAAACACTGCGCGTCCGTTCATACGGAGTTTGCCGCCTTCGCAGATCAGGTTTTTATAGTCCTTTCCCATCGTGCCGAAAGTGAATTTCCCGAAAGTATATGCAGGATGGTCCGAAATCAGAGTTACTGCCGCTCCGTCTCCGAAGAGAAGCGATGTATTCTTATCGTCGGGATCTATGATTTTGGAGTAGGGGTCGCAGGTGAAGAGCAATCCTTTCTTCATTCCATTGGCATTCATGAATGACTGGATGATTGATAATGCGTAAACATAACCTGAACAGCCTAGCGAAATGTCGAAACATGCACATCTCGGCGATATGTCGAGAGCGCCGTGGAGTATTGCAGAGGTGTGTGGAATGTTATAGTCGGGATTCTGCGTGACGACTATCAGCACTTCAATGTCATCGGGTGATATGTCTTTCTTTACCCTGAGATTCTGGTAGGCTTTAACGCAGAGGTCGGAGGTATCCTCCTCTTTTTCTTTCAGGGAAACTTCGGCAACCCCGATTTTATCCTCGATAAACTGGTCTGTAATACCGAACTTTTCTTTTCTGGAGTAGTTCGAAATCCGTCCGTGAGGGATATATGATCCGATTTCTTCAATGCCTAACATCTTGTCTCCAAATTACTTTATGTGAAAAAAGAATATAGTCGTCTTTTGTCCAATGCGCCAATAAAAAGCAAATCTTAACATAGACTGGCAACATCCATAAATCAAACCCGTTCCGCCGACAATCACCTTAAGGCGCGCTTTGTCCGCAATCCGAAACTTTAAAATTCTAATATCCGACGTAGCCAAGAAACTTCAGTCTTCGCCAAGGCTACGCCCTGACAGGATGGCGGACAGGTCGAAATATGAAATAAATTCATGAAATTGACATATGGTGCCCCGTATGTTACCTTTCAAGTGTTCTTCTAACCATGGAAAGCGTAATTGAGTAATGGGCTATAATCTCGACATCGTATATTTTCTGAACAGGTCATTGAGTGTCGTCCTGAATCGGTTCCATCCCCGGCTCAGAAAAGGACTAGGTCTTCAACTCCTTGATGCTGAGGCCTCTCTGAATTATCTGCTGGCGAATCCGCACCTTTCGATCACTCGCTGGGGTGATGGTGAATCGATGCTGACTATTGGCGGACAGACCCCGTTTCAGAAAAATTCCCCGGAACTGATGCGCGATCTGCGAGGCGTGCTGCGGAATTCGCAGAATTTGCCCTATGTAGTGGCTTTGCCGTGGCGTTTCATGGTGCAGCCCCACAATGCCGAAACATGGGGCACCTGGAAACACAGCCGGTATGTCTGCCATAAATTCGCCGACCTGGAAAAGCCATGTCTCGACGCACACATGTTCCGAAATGAGCTGACAAGCGGTGGGCCGCGGCTCGATGATGACAAGATAGGGCGTCTTTGGACTTCGGCATCCCATCTTGTACTTGCGATCAGTTCGGAAAAGCTTTTTGACAAGTTTGCCACCAGCTATCCCGGACATGTCTGCCATCATATCAAGGTGCCTGCGAAAAACGCATATGAAAGTCTTGAAACCACTCAGAAGAGGTTCGATGCGATCCTGTCCGGACTTGATCTTGCCAAAACCCGGTTTCTGCTGTCTGCGGGCCCGGCATCCAAGATGCTTGTGGCACGCAACTGCAAACGACTGGGCTGTTATGACCTCGGACACTATTTCCAGCATCGCTATAATATGAGGAAGGAAGATTGACCGGATGTCGCTGGAATTAATATCATCTGGAATTCCTATGGGCATTTGACTTATATTGCTTTTGCAATTATTCATATCCGCATCTTTTTACAATATCCCCTTAGAATCCAAAAGGCATAATGATGGTTTCCCCGTCGAAAATATTCAAAAGCCGAATATTCGTCTTGGTTATGGCAATAATTGCGCTTGCAGTTGTCCTGCGGACTACAAGATACATGATTGAACATAGGATTGACAAGGATTCGGTCGGATACATATATATGGCGGAGAAGCTTGCACAGGGGAAAATAAATGATGCCATTTCCATGAATCCCCGCATGCCACCGCTATATGTTGTGCTACTTGCGCTTGGTGAATATTCAGGGCTGGGCGCGGAAACGGCTGGAGTCATTGTTTCGATACTCGCTGGAACATTACTCATTGTTCCGGTTTTTCTGGTTTCAAGAAAGATTTTCGGGGATAAGGTCGGACTGGTCTCGGCTTTTCTGGTTGCAACACATCCCCATCTGATAAGACTCTCAACGGAAGTCATGCGGGATTCCCTATTTCTTTTCATGGTGTTTTCCGCTATTGCTTTTGCGGTTTATGCCGCCGATTATTCCGGTATTTCGCGGAAATGGTACTTGTCCGGCGCTTTTGCAGGCCTTGCCGCAATGACACGAAGCGAGGGGACCTTTTTCATAGTCGCCATTTTTATCTGGATACTTCTTGAGTCGGCCATTCATGCGAGGGGTGGCGAGATTCCGGCTTTACTGAAAAGATCCGCAGGACTATTGATCTGTGCGGTTGCCGGATTCCTTTTGATGACTGTTCCGGTGGAAAGATATCTCGCCGACACCCCGTCCAGATGGAGCATTGTAGACTACAGAATCTCAGGCGCATTGAAGTCTTTCACCGCAATGTCTAAAAATGAAATAATGGAAAAGGAGGATCGCTGACATGCAGGGACTTCTTTCCATTAAACTGTGGGGAATAATTACAGTAAGGCTATTGAACGCCATTTTTCCGACAATACTGGTGCTTTTTGTCTTTTCGTTCAAGGAAATAGGAAAAGTATGGAAGACTCCTTGTCTTAGGATTATTGCGGTCTTTGCCGCCGTTGAGCTTTTCACCCGACTGTTCATTTTCTTCATGGGACTGCCGTATCAGGGCAGATATCTTTACGCGATTGCGATATTCGCCTGCATCCCGGCAGGTGCGGGACTGCTTGAACTCGCACGGTTTGCAGAACCGCATTTGAAAAAAATCCGCCTGATCAAGAGTGTCGGAGCAGTGTCGATTGTCCTCGTTGTCGTCTTTTCCGTCAATGCGGGAAAAGGGTTGATAAACAAGGACGATAAAAAGTATCTTGACATTATTCCAAGTCTTGTAAAAGTGAACTGCCCGCCAGGCATCAATCCAGTCATAGTATCGGAAATAAATGATATCAGAATCGGATATTATGCAAAGGCGCAGAGTCTTAACTTGTCCTATGAGGGCAGTACTGGCAAGTATGTTCCTGTGAAAAAAGGATGGTGCATATGGAATCCGGATTCGAGACCTGTCCAGGGCAAAACCCTGCCGGTGTCGAAATCTGACGACATGAGCGGGCTTTTATCGGCCCTAGGTCATCTTGGACACGGGAATGTCTTTCTTGTTGTTATGATGGATGATCCGGAATTCAAGATGAAATTCGGGCTCGGGGACGACGTGGCTCCGTTGAAACATCTGAAAACTTTCAAGGATGACCACGGAAAACCGGTTTCCGTGTACCAGAATATGAAAGTGCGCTTTTAGCTCACAGCTCGTAGGTCGTAGCTCGTAGGTCGTAGCTTATTAAAGGGGGAACATGAAATATTCCTATGCTATCGCTTTTGCCGCTTTTTTACCTGTCATTCAAGTATTTGCAGGAATTGCGTCACCGACCGCGGATCATTCGGTTGCAAGCCCTGTGAAATATTACGTGTCGGGGACGGGGTTCGACGCCAATAACGGCTTGAGTCCTGAAAAGGCGTTCCGCAATATTCAGAGGGCGGCGGATGTGACCAATCCCGGAGACACGGTCTATCTCATGGACGGTGTTTACAAAAAAGACGAGCCGACACGCAATATTGTCAATATAACCCGTTCTGGAAAACCTGACGCATGGATCACCTATCAGGCGTTTCCGGGGCACAGACCGGAATTGAAATCCAAAAACTGGAATGCAATCCTGATTGACGGGGCGTCGTATATTATCATTGACGGTTTAAGCTTGAACGGTGGCAGTGACGGTGTCAATATGGAATACGCGCTTTCACAGAAAGACCACTTGAAAAATCCCGAGACTTCCGGGAACGGTATCGAGGTTGCTGAAAACGGCGGACAGAAACCGCACCACATAACTATAAGCCGCTGCAAAATCTATAATTTCTGCGGAGGGGGCATTCGCACTCGTCGTGCCGATTATGTGACCATTGAAGACAGTACCATCCGGGAAAATGCATTCTACTCACCTTATGGCAGTAGCGGCATATCCAGTTATCAGAACTGGAACTCTGATGAAAACAATATCGGATACAAAATGATTGTCAGGCGCAATATCATACACCATAATCTTAACATGGTTTCGGCTCTTGCCGTGAAAAACATCATCGGTGGAAACGGGATCATCATAGAGGATCTGCGAAATTCGCAGAACAGTTCAAGTCAGGAAAACTACAGGGGGCGCACTCTGGTTGAAAACAATATCATTTACTGCAATGGCGGACGCGGCGTGTATGTTTTTCAAAGTGACGGCGTGGACATAGTGAATAACACGTTCTATCAGAATTCACAGCATCCGAAAATTTCAGATGGAGAGATCTGCGTCATGTCCTCGGGTGATGTAAAAGTCTATAATAACATCATCTACGCATTAAAGGATCGTCCGGCAAATACCATTCAGGATGCCACTGACACCGTGTTTGACTATAATCTTGTTTTCAATGGAAAGTTGAGCGGAAAAGCAGGGCACAATATAATTGGAGAGAACCCATTGTTTGTGAACGAAAAAAGGCATGGATTCTATCTGAAGGACGGAAGCCCCGCAATTGATGCAGGAACCAAACTTCTGAAATCCGCGACAGATATCCGCGGATTAGAACGGCCGCAAGGCAGGGCCGTAGACGTCGGAGCATACGAGAAGAATTAAGGCTCTTTCTCGGATTGCGCGGGTAACTCGATTAGAAAGACTGAATATCCAATATCCAATCCGCCACGGCGGAAATATCCAACCGATGAAGTGAAGGCGAGGGGAAGTTCTAAAGTTCTAAAGTTCTAAAGTGTGTGAGTGCGTGAGTTAGAAAGTAGAATTTAGAAAGTAGAAAACGAGGGAAGTCCCAGAGTGCGGGATTTCTAGAGTTTATTCCCTGTTGCCTATGACCTATGAGCTGATTGGCTGGGAGCTTTTTTCATAGGCTTGTTACGAATGCGGAAGCATTCCCCGGAGTGCGGTGACAGAGTCACCGCTAGAGCGCAGACTTCTTCTGCGCACTCCCTAGACGGCTTTCGCCGTCGTAATTGAATTTTCTTGGATATTGGACATTTCCGCCGTGGCGGATTAGATATTGGATATTCAATTGTTTTCATGTTTTGCGGGTTTACCCACTCAAAATGAAAACGAACCAGAATTAGCGCTTCCGTTTGACAGATTCGTTTATTAAATTTGGGAGCCAGGATATTTTCAGAGGACGTCTCATGGTTATTATATTTTCATAATCCCTGAAGTTGTCCGGAAAAATGCCGGATGTGGAGGTGATTACCAGCTGTGAGTCTTTGTTTGTTTCCTCCATTAGGCCTATGGTTGCCTCATTGCTCAGACCCGGCAGTTCCTGATCTATAAAGCAAATACAATAGGGTTCACGCGAGGAAATAGAGTTCTTGACTTTGAAAAGAACCTCATCAAAAGTCATAGCTTCATCGTATTTCAACTTCCATTGCGAAAGCTGTCCGCACAGCGCGATCCTGCTGGTCGTGTTACTGTCAGCCACCAGTATTTTCAGATTGTCCGCAGATTCGGGGATTTCTTCCGGTGGCGGAGACTGCATTACGGGAAGATTGAATATGCAGTAGAAATCAGAGCCGTTGCCCGGAGAACTTTTAAGTTTGATTTCCCCGTTCATGATTTTCATGAGTTTTTTGCATATTGGCAGACCAAGTCCGGTTCCGCCGTAGCGTCTTGTTATGGATGCGTCAAGCTGGGTGAATTTGTCGAAGATGTGATCATGCGCCTCCTTCGGTATGCCAGGTCCGGTGTCAATTACATCTATGCGGATTTTGGCGGACTCACCGCTTCTACTGATGCAGGCGGCTTTTATCAGTACCTCCCCCTTGTCCGTGAATTTTACGGCATTTCCCACAAGATTTATAAGTACCTGTCTTATCCTGACGGCGTCTCCGATCAGATAACGCGGGGTTCCCGGTTCAAAGTACAGGATCAGGCGCAGTCCTTTTTCCGAGGCCGCCATTGAATTGAGATGGGCGATGTCCTCAATGGTTTCAAGAATGTCCACGGCCTCGTTGTGCAGTTCAATTTTTCCGGCTTCGATTTTCGACATGTCCAGGATGTCGTTTATAAGGGAAAGGAGCATTTTCGATGAATTGCATATTGCCGTAGCATATTCCTGGTGATCCGGAGAGAGGGTGGACGCCTGCAGGATTTCGGCCATTCCGAGAATGCTGTTCATCGGGGTTCTGATTTCATGGGACATGTTGGCAAGGAATTCGCTTTTCGCCCTGTTGGCGGATTCGGCCGTTTCCTTCGCCTCCCTCAGATGCTTTTCGTATTCCCTCCGTTCGGTTATGTCCTCCTTGATTCCTATGAAATGGGTTATCTGCCCCTTAGTCATTATCGGGGAGATGGATTCGTATTCCCAATAGAGTTCCCCGTTTTTCTTCCTGTTGTGGAATTCCCCGTTCCATTCCTTGCCCGAAAGAATGGTGTTCCACATTTCCATGTAGTATTTGGTGCTGTGTGTTCCCGATTTCAGAATACTTGCATTCTTCCCGATCACTTCTTTCAGCGCATATCCTGTCAGGAGTGTGAATTTCGGGTTCGCATATTGGATGTTGCCGTTCACGTCAGTTATGACGATGCTTGCCGGACTGTGTTCTACGGCGAGGACAAGCATGTTGAATTCGGCTTCCATCTGCTGCCGTTCAATTGCCGCACCTATGATGTCCGCGGCATTTTTAAGGATTTTGATTTCCGGATCCTTCCATTCCTTTTCGAATCTGTTCTCGGCGAATCCTATGAATCCCCACCATTTATCCGCGCATCTTATCGGCACGGCGAGCACCGATTTCATATTCAACTTTAAAAAATAAATTCTCTCGTTTTCCGGAAGACTGTTTATTTTTTCATGGACGCTGTCGCTCTTCCTGAGGAGCTCCACCCATCTGGACAGGCCGCATTTTTCGTATGAAATATCCTGGCATTCCGGATTGGAGAGATGCAAGGGAATGCCGTTGGCGCACCATTCATAGCGGATTGAGGCCAGCATGTCCCCGGTATCTTCCGCTGAATTTTCGCATATGTAGATGAGGCTTAAGTCCGCAGCTTTTCCGAGTTGTTTCAGCGCCTCGACGATGGCAGGTTCAAAATCGGGGAGTTTGAGGAGTATTTCAGAACAGAATCCTATTGCTTCCAGAATGGTGTTCTGCTTTTGCAGTGCCATTTCAATTTCTTTTTTATCATTTATCTCCTTAGTAAGGCTGATATTCAGCAAATTCAGTTTCTCAATCCTGTCGTATACCGTTTGCTCAAATTGCAGTTTATGCTTGCGGAGTTCGTCCTCGTTACGTTCTTCACCCTGTTCCAGGCGCAATTTATTGTTTTTACGGACCTTTAGATCCAAAAAGTATAGCCCGCAAATTATGAAGAACAATAATATCAGTCCGATTATTATGTCAAAAGGTATACCATAGATTGTGCTGGGCATTTGAGTTTTTTCCTGCTGAATTTAAATTAGGTGGCCAAAGCGCCATAATTTTAAGTAACACAGGCTTCAGCCTGTTGTTAAATTAATCTGGAAACACAAGGGAGATTGCAGGCTGAAGCCCGCATTACTCATATTGAAATTCCTTTACGTTAAATTCGGATGACATAGAGCCCCGTAAATGACAATTCCCGCATAACTTACTGTGTGGGAATAATCACCGGTAAGTTCGCCGCTGGTGGTGTATTCCACAAGTTCAGGAGTGAACGCCGAACCTGAACAGGCGGATGTTTTTTCAATGGTTTTCAGAAGAACCTTTATCGGATTGGCACCGCATATTGTCGCACCTGTTTCCTCTACGTAATCGGAAAATCCGGTGTAGTCGAGCCTGATGATTTTTTTCACGGCTCCGGTGTCCAGATCCCTTAGTTTTGCAGGTATGTTTTCCGTGAATGGCCTGTATCCGAACTGACGTCCGAAATGTGTGAAGTCAGAGCTTATAACCCATAGGGTTTTACTGTCCATGAAAGGATACAGCACTTCCGAAACGTCTCCGGCAATTTCATGATCGACATGACCGCATACGATAGGCACAATCGGCAGTTCCGGGAAGAGAACCTGCAGAAAAGGCAGTTCCACTTCCAGGGAATGTTCCGGAATATGCACCTCGTCCATTTCATTGATCCAGCGGCATTTCTTCGAGAGGATTTCATTTAGCGGCTTCTTGTCAATCGGAATGCAGCCTAGCGGAGTTCTGTATGCGTCGTGGGAACTTAGGGCCAATCCTTTGAAGTGGAAACTGTGCGAGGGTGAAATGACAACGGCTCTTTTGTATTCAAAGTTTCCGGCAAGCTTCAGGGTTTTGGCGGCGGTCTTTCCGGAGTAGGCATACCCTGCATGCGGCACTATCACCGCCTGGACATATCTTCCGCAGGACGGAGAGGCGGATTTCCCGTCAGCAAGCATTTGTTCAATTTGGAGTCTCAACCTTTCAGGGTCGGACTCGTAAAACTGTCCTGCCACCGCCGGTTCCCTGACAGAATTTTCCGCTTTCATATTTGCAACCCCTCATTTATTATGGCTTACTCTACCACAAAGACACAAAGACACAAAGGAAAAAAATCAGTAATTGGCACAGGCGATTTCAAAATTGCCTCTATGGATTAAAAACATTTAACTCGGAAAATACTTGCACACGGCGTCATAGCTATATATGTTTAAAGAGCCATCCCACAGGATGACGGATTTCTGGATTATTGGATGATTGGGTTGAGTTCAAAGAAAATCTGAAAGGTATATCCTGTATGCGGAAAACGGAAAAGTCATTTTGCAAACTTATCACAGGATTATTTTATGCTTATGCCTTTGATACGCAACCATCCCCACATCCATTAATCCAATCATCCATGGGACTGTTGTGAATATGATTGATAACCAAATAAAAATCTTTAAGCTTTACAGGTGGTGGCTGATAGGGTTGCTTCTCATTGTCGCACTTGCGGCAATATTAAGGTATCCGGCATATGATTTCGGATATCCGTACATTGATCATCCCGATGAACCCCACTATGCCCTTGCGGCTCATTCCATCATCAACACTGGAACTGCAAAAGGATGGCAGATGGACGGCTATCCGCCCGGGATTATCTATACTGACATTCTTTTTCTCAAAGCCTTTCCGAACAGGGACCTCCCTCCGACCTGCGTAATACCCAAAATCCGAATCCTTTCAATAACCGTTTCCATTGCCTCAATAATGACAATTGCATTCATGGGAATGGTCATGGGATTTCCGGTCGTCGGACTTGTGGCTGCGTTATGTTATGCCGTATCTCCAATCTGTGTCGAGTACGACAGATATGCCGCCGCTGAACCCTTTCTGACGTTCTTCATGTCTTTAACTTTCCTTCTTATTTTCACCGCCTATAAACGTTCCTCCCATAAGATAATGTTATTCGCCTATCTCTCCGCCCTCATCTCTATTGTCTTCAAATATCCTGCCGGCTTGCTCTTCATTCCAGTTGTCGCTACGGACTTGATGATATATTTCAAGTTGAGGAGGGAGAACAGGGTTGCCCAGGCGGATTTTTATTTTGGGGCTTTATTGAGAATATCCCTTTGTCTGGCGTTTTTCTTATGGCTGTTCTTTGACTACGGGGTTATCGGTGATGGGAGTCATTCAGATCGCTCCTGGAGAAGGCATCTGAAATATGACTTCCCGGACACTTCTAAAATCTTCGAGAATATCGTCTATATAACTGGAAGTTTTTCCTCGCCTGCCAATCTGATGGAAATGGGGATAACGGGCAATTCTCCCAGACCGGGCAGTAATGCCCTCCCGTATTTTATCGCTTTGTCCGCACTTGCGGGTTTTATTGTTTCCCTGATGAAAAACAAACGGCTTTTCACATTCCCGTTTATTATCCTTCAAGGATTCGTTGTAACATGGTTTTTGGCTTTGAATATATTTAATCCGGCTTACAGGCATTTTATTTCAGTTCTCCCTGTTTTGTATCTGCTGGCGGTTGCAGGATTTGCCGAATCATTGACATTGGTAATGGATAAAATTCTTCCTAAGACAGCAAAGCTGCTCAAGTCGGGCGTTGTCTTCATTGTCCTTGTTTCCATTTTATCCGGTTTATTTTCATCATCATGGACAAACATGACGGAGAGGTCGAAATTTGATATCAGGAATGAAATAACGAAATGGGCGGATTGCTCATTAAAGGGAGGGTCTTTCATGGGAGATCCAAAGTGTCTGGCAATTTTCATGCCATACGCGGACTATCAGGGGAAAAAAGGATTCAAGTGGTGCGGAAAAATAGAAGAGCGTGATTTTGAAAACGATTCCACGCTCAAAGCAAAGGTGGACGGCGTAGACTATCTGATAATTGAAGAGAGGCAATATGACGGGGCAATGCTCCGCAATAATCATTTAAACGGTCTGCCACTATTGAAAAGATTTCGTTCGGGGCATACCTACTACGGAGGCGATTATGTTGTCCTGAATGCAAGACCGATGACAGATAAGTTCCAGGAAAAGCTTGGAAATGTGCTTGTTTTGGGATACAGAAGCACGGTAGAAAAAATAGACGGAGGACATCTGTTAAAATTGAATATTTTCTGGAAAGCCGAGACGCCTTTTCAGCGGCCAATGTCGGCTTTCGTCTATGTCAAGAAGGAGAATAGCGTTTTAAACTTCATTGCGTTCCCGCCAATCAATGACAGATATGAAAGAAGGACTACTGTGGACTGGAACGATCCTGAGGAAATAATAATGAGCGATGATGCAATAATCGCCTTCTCCAATGAGGCAAAGGGGAAATTTGCAGTTTACACCGGATTCTGCCCAAGAGAGGATGAGAATCCCGACGTTTCAAAACTGGAGGCGGTCAAGCTTCTGGATTATGAATCAGATTAGGCATATCGGGCTCTGCCTGATTGTCAGTTGGTGCTGTTGTTGCTTCCGCCCATGGACTGTCTGGCGGTAATTTTTGCCGAGGGCGCGGCTGTAAGGGTGAACATGATTCCGGCAGTCTGTTTGTTGACTTTATCGCCTTTGTCGTCGTTATTCTGCCTGAGTCCGTATTCAAGCGCCAGTTCCCAGCAGTGGAAGGTTCTTATCACCCGGATCATGCTGTTTCCGAGCATGTGGTTGTCGACATCGTAGGCGATCTGGAATTCACCCCTGAGTTTATCCATGATGGGGAATTGGAGTCTGAATGCGACATCCTGGAATTTGCTGTAATTGCTGACGAATGCTGATCCTGACATGATGTCGGTAAGGGAGCTGCCCATCGAATAGGTGCTCCTCTCGGTGAAATTCTTCTGATAGTTGTAGATAAATGACACTTTCCACTCCTCGGTAATGTCGTACGTCAGCCCAACGATAAATTTGTTTATGTTGAAGGAACCGGTGTCTATGAGAAGCTCGGACATAAGATGCAGGTCTGTGAAGGGGCTGACTTCAAGTTTTGTCCCGAAATCGCCCAGGTTTTTGAAATCCTTGCCGTCCATGTCCTTCTCTTTTGAAAAATGGTAGTCAAAATAATTTTCAATGGAGGCCCACGTGTAAATTTCCTCCTTGTTGTAATCGCCCCTACGGGTCTGCAGGCGGTTTTTCAATCCAAGCCTCACGAAATTTTGTTCATTGATCCGGTCGATATCGTCAAAATAATAGATCTTGTCGCGGTTCAGGGTGGGGTCAGGAATGAAATTATAATTGACATACGGAACCATCACATGCCGGATTCCGTCCATATCCCAGAACGCGCTTTTGACATTATTCCACGTCCTGTATATCTTCGTGTTCATTTCAAGTCCGGTTTCGGCTGCGAAACGCAGTTTTCCGTCGCCTCTGCTGTCGTAGTTCACCACATCTCCGCCCACCTGGGTTCCCTGCGGATTGTCGACGGTGAACATTTCATTCAGGTCGTTCTCGCTGATTTTTGTCTTTGAAGTGTTGGAATAATAAGTCAGCCTGACCCCGGCGCGTGGAATTATGTTTAGCCAGTCAAGTTTGAACGGGTAATAAAACATGTGCAAGCTGTCAAACCTGACGCTGTGATAATCCTTCGGGTCAACTCCGTTGCCCATATCCCTGTCCTGGTCATAATCGCGCCATTTCATCCTGAAATTGCCGAGGCTTGTTTCACTCTGGTAGTTGATGTTGCTGAAAAGTTCCTGCCTCTGCACATCCAACCTGACTTCGGGCAGTCGCTCGACTTCCGTGTTGAAGCTGTTTATGCGCTGGCGGTAGTCGACTGATGCCGTGAAACGGTTGAACTGGTAATCGAGGTTCGCAAAAGTCGGTGGCTGCGGATCGTCATTGTAACGGTCCCTGAAGAAGTCGTAAAGGAAATTGAAATCGCTCAGTTTTTCAATCTGACCCCTGAAGTCCATCCTGGGCGTGATATGGGTAATGTTATTGAGTTTCAGGTCATAGCGGCCATGGTCAATGTCAAAGCGCTCGCCGCTGGCTGCGGTTTTGTAGGGTTGCTGGTCGTAAAGGCCGTATGCAAACCCGTATGTCTGCGATTTTTCGGTTGCCGCCTTGACCTCGATACCGCCTCCTGGACCGCGGCTGGAATAGTAATCGGCGAGGATGCTTGCTTCAACATTTGGATAATCCCACACCCTGAAAGTCTTTTTCGTCTGGACGAAGAAACCCCAGTCATGGTCGCTTCCGAATTTCACATGCCACCCGAGTCCGGAGGAATCGCTGGGCTTGTGCAGGACAGGCAACCAGAGGATTGGCACATCGCCGATGTACATGTAACAGCCGTAGGCCCATATGTCGAACCTGCCAATGTCTCTGCTTCCCGGATTTGTCAGATCGGCAAATCCCTGGCTGGGGATGAGCCGGACTTTGTTTGCCGCGATTGAATAATGCTCATGACCTTCTTGCATATATTCACAGGAAGTCAGCTGGGCGTTCATGACCGTTATCGTACCGTCGGTTTCTCTTTCGGCACTTTCTCCCTTGATGTAGAACAGTCCGGCCATTCCCTCGTATTTTCCGAGATCAAATATCCCGGTGGTCAGATTCCCAGTGGCCTTCTCACCTTTCCAGTCTACGGTCCTCGTGACAGTGCTCACAAGAACCTTCTGTCTTCCGGAAGGTTTTGTGACATATCCGTCGACGGTGACTTTGACCTTCGGATCCTCCTGCAATTTTTTCAATTCGGTTGAGTCAAGTTCGGCGTGTGAATTGATATATCTGTGGAGTTTGACGTTCCCAATCGCTTCAACATCCCTGGAGGACATATTGACTATGATTTTGTCGGCGGTCATGAAGATGTCTTTGTAGCGGAGGTAGACATTGCCGGTTCCGACAACATTGTTTCCTATGAATTCAAGTTTGTCGGCGTTTGTCTGTATATCGTTTTTCGTGATGCCGGTGCCGGAAAAAAGGTCGCCCCCTGCGGCATACGCTTGCCGGGACGAGAAATGAAGTGCCAGTGCAAAAAGCACAGCGAAGCAAATGGTTGTTATTTTAGCATGTTTCAGCAATATTTTTATTCCGGATTAATTTGAAAACCGCTAATATAAGCTGTTATCTATTCAAGTCCAGTCTCGGAAAGCAGATAGACATTATCGCCTCTTCTGAGTTTGACAGAGGAGGGAAATGTCGCAACGGCTCCTTTTTTTGCGGTAGAGGATTCTTTCCCGTCAACCCGGATTCCGCCGACCTTCATTTTTAACGCCCCGGTTGTGCGGCCTGTAACAAGAATCTCGTCTCCGACATTCATGTTTTCTGAGGTCAAGGTGACTTCCGCTATGCCCGGCTTGTGGAAATAATTGGTGATGATTCCGAGCTGGACTTTTTTCTTTTCCGCTTTGTTTCCGGAAATCCCGCTCCATTCCCCTGCCTTGTCACCGAGGTAATATCCGCCGTGCCAGAATCCGCGGTTGAACACGGAGGCGAGTTCCTTCTCCAGTTTTTCCAGATGCCGTGCTGAAAGTTTTCCTGCCGAACACAGTTCGACGGCTTCCCTGTACGCCCCGGTGACTGCGGAAACATAGTCGGCCGAACGGCCACGCCCCTCTATCTTGAGTATCGAAACTCCTGCGTCGATAATCTTGTCAATGATTCTTATCGTGCAGAGGTCCTTTGGAGACATTACATATTTGTTGTCGACAATCATTTCACAGCCGGTCTCTTCGTCGGTCACCCGGTATTTCCGGCGGCAAGACTGATAGCATTTCCCGCGGTTGGCCGACGTATTGTAAACCGCCAGGCTCATGTAGCATTTTCCCGATATTGAAACACAGAGCGCGCCGTGGACAAAAATCTCTATCTTCAACAAGTCTCCGGACGGTCCGGTCACCTTCTCTTTTTTTATCGCGGAAACCATTGAAGCTATCTGAGGCAGCGTCAGTTCCCTGGCAAGCACAATGGCATCTGCGAATTCCGCAAAAAATTTGACGGCTTCGATGTTGGAGACATTCGCCTGCACCGAAATGTGGACGGGAAGCCCTATTGAGCGCGCATATTTCATGACCGCAATGTCGCTTGCGATCACCGCAGAGATTCCTGCGGATTTCGCGGAATTGCATATCTTCTTCATTTCTGGGATGTCGGAATCGTAGATTACGGTATTCAACGCGAGATAGCTTTTAATCTTGGATTTTTCACAGAGTTTTGCGATTTTCGCAAGATCCTCAAGCGTGAAGTTTGCGGATGAATGGGAACGCATGTTCAGCTTTTCAACACCGAAATAAACGGAGTCGGCCCCGGCCCTTATCGCCGCGGAAAGCGATTCAAGTGAACCAGCCGGAGCCGTAATTTCAACTTTTTTGACTTGCTTAACCATAAATCGTTCAGGAAATTTTATTTTGACAGGATTACAGGATAAACTGGATTAAAAAAGAGGTTTGTCAAGTGCGGAGGGCAAATGCGGATCGGTCGGATATTCCGTGTTGGCTATAGGATATTCAGTTTTTTCAATCGAGTTACCTGCTTGATCTGAGAAAGAGCTTTTTTTACCGGTCCAGAAATTGAGAGGCATCTTATTTGACGATATCCTCTTTGTCCTTGTCCGAGACAAATCCGTCGTCTCCTTCGTCTACTCTCTCCAGTGCCAGGTCGCGGAACAGCCTGATGGCGTCACGGATGCCGCCGATGGCGAGCCACACGGTGGAAAGCGTGCCCAGGAAAACGGAAAATGCGACAAGTTTCCACCACCATATCTCGCTCCAGACCGCATCGGTTATCCAGTCAGTGGTGAGGCAGAGGATGGTGACAATAATGAACAGGAACCAAAATAGCATGGATTTCAGGAATGTTGCCCAGGCGATGCACTTGTCGAGACGTGTAAACGCCTTGGAAATGCCGATGAGTTTATGCCAGTTGAAACGCGCATTCAGGGACGCCGCCTCATCCGGGGCGACAACGTCCTGCTTAACCGCATAAACACCGCGGTGGAGCAGTTTGTCCATGTTGTAAACCCGTTTGCCGAGCAAAGAAACCACAACATAGCTGGACAGGGATGTAATCATCGCGATGAAGAAAATTATCTGACCGTTGATCGGGAATTTTGCCTTGCTGGCGACCAGCCACGCCGAATCCGGCCATATTTGCAGCAATGCGGGCGATAGGCAGCTTGGCCACAGCTGTTGCACCAGGATTCCGCCGAATGCCAGGATTGTGCCGACAGTAAGAGCTGTATACGCCGCCGCGGTTGTGCCCCGCTTCCAATAAAGTCCTCCTATTATTACAGAACCGGCTCCGCCAAGATAAATCGCCCCTGTAAGGGCAAAATACATCACGATAAAATCTTTCAGCGGGAACAGTAGGCTGAATGTAAAACCGAAAAGCGCTACGCCGCAGATTGACAGGCGGAGAATCAGCATGTGATGTTTCGGCTCAATCGGTTTATTGTGTAAAGGCATATATACGTCCTGGATGAAAATTGTCCCCCAGGCGTGCAGATATGTGTCGTCGCAGCTGATGGCGCACGCAACGATTATGGAGGCGAAAAGCCCCATCAGTCCAACCGGGAGAATGTGGGTGAGGAATATCGGAACCGTCATCTGGCTTTGAATCATGGGATCGGTGATTTTTGCGATATCAGCAAGTATCGGAGCGGCGATGCCGCTGAATGACGGCAGATGCAGGACTGCATAGGCTGCCAGTGGAATCATGAGCATGCACAGTCCGCTGGCAACGGTTCTCCAACTGCTGAGGATTCCCGACATCACAGCTTCGTGTGGGGTTTTGGCCGAAGAGTTGTATCCGGAATTGCCTTGCCAGGCGCGGGTGTTTAAAATGGAGGAGAACACCCCGATCAGGAAATACCAGATATTGAAGTCCGCCACTTTTGAAGTTTTAAAAGGATTTATCATCGACTGGCCGTCCGGCGCGATCTGCAGGCCCGCTATAATGTCGTTCCATCCGAAACAATAGAGAAGATAGAACATAAGGAAAAGGAAGAGCATCATCAGGAGAATGCCTTGGAAGAAGTCGGTCACAATGATGCTAACCTGTCCGCCGACACAGGCAATGAACAAGGCGATTGACAGGTAGGTAAGCATGACCGGCGCGAGCGTCGGCAAATTCATGCCCATCAGGGTAAACTCATTTGGAAGTCCGAAGAAATAGATGATGAATCGGGCGGTTACAGCAGGGAAAATTCCGTAATTTAAGATGCCGGAGAGCCAGCAGAGTGTTCCGGCGTAGAAACGGAAGGAGCGGCTGTAGCGTATCTCGAAGAACTGGGCTAGCGTCAGGGAGCGCGTCTGCCGGAACCGGAAAATAACGAATCCAGTAAGGGCGATGAACACTCCGACTGGAATGGACATCATTGCCCACCATTGAGTCGGCAATCCAGCCTTGTAGATCATTTCCCATGTCGCGATCATTGATATTGCCCCGCCGAAACCGCCGGCTACAGCGATCAGATAACGGCCGGCCAAACGGTTGGCCGCCAGAAAATCCGCCACGCTACGGATCCTGTTCCTGACGTAAAGCGTGATTATAATCAGGGTCGACAGCAAGATTCCGACAATGGTCCAATCCACCCAGTGTAAATTCATTCTTCCTCCTAAGTTGACGCAGAGTCTACTTCAAAACCCGTGATTTCCTTGCCAGGTACAGACTAGAAAATCTTTAAAGTTGCAGTATTATTTTTAACAGGCGCCTGCAACTATTATCACGGGGTCGTTTAAATTCAAGGTAACGTGAGTGATCAGGCTAGATGCCTGAACAACTCTAATAAGAGCCAAATTCTCGCCACGCATCAATAAGGGCAAGATTGCATTCAATATCTTTTATGCATTGTTCCTTCGTTTTACCGTTTCCCACATCGCCTCCTGTGGTTCTAAGGCTGAATCCTCCGCCAGGAGCTCCATCTTCTATTGCCCGTTTTACCAGCTCACGCACATCTCCAACCTTGAAAGAATCTAAAGGGAATGCCTGCGAAATAACATTGCCTGATAAGAGCATTCTTTTCCCCACCAGTTTCTTTGCCTTTGCGAGAATATTGTCCCCGTACGGAGGCGGCTCAAGGGGTTCCACTGCATCAATGCCCATGTCTGCAAACAACTCTAAGAACTCACCGCTGTTACCATGACAGTGCGCCCGATGACGACCTCCGATCTTATGAACTGCGTCATTGGCAGTTTTGTCGAAAGGGAAAACCAGCTTGTTGAAATACTCCTTGCCCATCCATGGCGGAGTAAGCATTTCCAATGCAGCAGTAACAAAAACAGGGGGCTCTGAAAGTTTTTTATCCTTAATTGACAAAAGCGTATCACATATCTGTTCCGTGCATCTTTCAAGAAACTCCATCACAATCCTCTTTTCTGTTAATAGCCACATATATACTTCATTCATATTGCTGCATCTTACCAGTCGGCCCAATGGGTGAAAGTGGCCTGTACACGGCAATCCCCGGTTACCGACCTCGCCGCATCCTTGGTTGTACTTTTCCAAATCAAAAGGACGAATTTTCCTTTCGGCTTGGGTTATCCGCTTGAAATCTTCTATAGTTTCAATAAATCTCTTTTCCCAAAAGAAGTCGCCCGGATCCATTTCATCATAAAGATGCTTGGTGATGGCTGTAAATTTTCCTGCAGGGGTTGAATGGATTTTTTGCATGCGTTTAAATTCGCCGGGAATATCCTCGATGATTTCTTCAGTATAAGTTGTATCAAGCCCCATAAAGCCCCAGTCAAAACCAGGTACCCCCCTAAAATTATCCGCCTCCTTATCCTGAAATTCGCGGATTTTGTCGGCACCCGGCAAATCTTTGGCTGCTGAATAAAGATATATTTCCAGAGGCACCTTGTCCGGCTCCTCAAAATTCCAAGCTTTCAGCATTCTGCTTTTTGAATCCATTACACCCTCCTAATTATTTTATATGATTTTTAATCATTTGATGTAGATACTATTTGAGGAGCTTATTTTCGACTTTCCGGAATGCGGCAACAATATCTTCAGACTCTTTCTCACTCCAACTTTCCGAAATAAACAGTATGGAATGGTTTTCCATAGCCGCAAACACATTTGGGCATTCGAAATTTCTTAGATGGTTGCCTTGGCAACACGGATTGTTCCAAGGGTGTTTTCCGGCATGGTTCTGAACCAGTCGAAAGTGAATGGCAGCGCAGCCTTGTAGTTTGGAGCCACATTAACGCCTTCGGCGACAATCGCCTTGAAAAACTCGTCCCTTGGATTTCATTGTTCATACAGGTCCATCACTTCTATGGCACTGAGTGCCCGGGTGTAAACGCGCATATCGTCAATGATGCCGGGAAAATTTCCCGGTGTCGAGTAGGAAAGCTTTCCGATTCGAAATGGATAGCTGGAGGCAAAACCACTGGTGAAACCATGAGATTTGGAGGCTTTCAGTTCGCCATTGATGTAGATGTACACGTTGTTGTCATCTCTGACACCAACGACATGCACCCACGTCTCAGGCGTTATCCGAGGGGCCGTTACGCTAACTTCGCTACCTGAACTGGGTTTGAGCCGGAATACGGGGTAGTTGTACTGGAGTCCCAGGTACATGCTGTTGGCATAAGTGAGAACACCCTTGTTGACTAAGGGTTTGTATGTGGTGGCTGTTGTTCCGTCCCAGAAGAACCATGCTGAGAAGGTGAAGTTCTGACCGGAGGCGAAATCAAAGTCGTTGTCGTCGCCCATGTCCACGTAGTCGCCGCTGCCGTCGAAAAGCATGCCACGCCAGTCGTGGCCTAGGCTGGTCCGGGCGGCGTTGCCGTACAACGTACCGGTCTTGCCATGGCCGGAGCAGTCGTAAACCGAAGAGGAATCGAGCAATTCATCGAACTTCCAATGCGCCAGAAGTGTGGTGTCTGTGCTTGGCATGGTGGCGTACGTATTCCAAGTTGCACCGGTTACGCTCGAGCTGGTGGCAACCCATTCAAATGTTTGTCCAGCACCCGGCAGCGGATCCAAGCGATAATGATCGCCTTGGAAGGCGGGGGTGTTCGTGCCCGGCGCACACGTGCCGATGATCTTGCGCCCTCCATTGTACGTGTTATTGTTGATGGTCGAGTAACTTTTAGCGAGCGTGTTGGCATTGCGGTCAATCACCATGTTGAGGTGGGTAAAGACGTTTGCGGGTTCTTGCGCTGCAATCCACTCGGATGTCGTCACATTGTCTCCAAAGATAACATTGTCGAGTGTCGCGTTCAGGGGAAAAGCGCTGTAACCGAGCAGACGCACCGCTATGTCGGCATCAATGAAAATGTCTACAAGTTCGACAATTCCACCCGCGTTTATGAAAACACCGTAGTCGAATCCGTCCGCTATGGTGCAGTTCTCCATGCGCAGGAGATTGTTGTCGTTGGGATGGCTAGTATTTTGATAGATTCCATAGGTGGTGTCCGTCTCCAAGATACCCTCGCCCAACAGGAAGTTGCATCCCTTGAAGAGAAGCGTCTGATCTGTAACCACGTCACCGGAGTAGATCCAGAAGTCCACAATGAATGTTTTGAAGATGCTTGCCCCGCTCCTGTGGGTGGCATAGAACGTGCAATTGTCGAAAATCATGTCGTTCGGATAGTAACAAAACATCTGATCTGTCACTGAAAAGCTGCAGTTTGTGAACCTGCTCGTGGAGTCCTTAGTGTTGGTTTGGAACGGGCCGTTTACGGTAAGGTTTTGAACATCTATTGTGCTACCTTCTATGACCTTTAAATCGTACGAACAAATCGTCGCGTTTGTGATGGTAATGTGAACAGCCTTGTCTCCGCCGTATCCACCAGCTCCATCGGTTTCGACCTGAAGACCGCCACCGTCTACTCCGGCGGTGTCAGTCCAGTCATCAATGTCCAAGGTAGTGTGTCCATTACCAAAGGTAATGGCGCCGCGGAAAAAGCTGTGCGTAGTAAAATCGTGAAGTTTCACATCAGTATTCATTAAGATGTTAATTCCATCGCCGGCACCGTCATGAAAGTAGCAGTTATCCACTTCAAGCCGGATGCGTCCGGCCATTTTGGTTGAGGCTTGTACACCAATCGCCGCTTGGTGCTGAACCTCGTAATTATGGTATGCCCCCTGTCCGCCAGCATTGCAGTCGAATTCCAAGTTGGTGAACTTCAGTAATCCTGAGTCGTTTGCACTTTTGTATTCCCATATGTAGTGGTTGATGCAGGTAGTGAACATTTTGTTGTTATCACCAGCCATGTCCTTCATCTTGACCACGGCGCGGTTGTCACCGGGCAGCGTCTGCAGATTGATCGGGTAGGCATTAACGCGGACTTCCACCATCGAGATGATGTACGTGCCTGCTGGGAAATTGACCGTGCCGTCCGCGCCTGCTACAATCACTGCAGTCACTGCAGCCTGGATGGCAGCGGTATCATTGGTGCTTCCGTCGCCTTGAGCATTGTATGGCGAATCCTTGACATTCACAGTCAATGCCATGCAAACGCCAGAACATATAAGAATTAGAGATGCCGTCAGAATGGCGGTAGGCATCAGTCTTCTGCGCATGTGGAGCCGTGACACTTCAGTACTTGATAATTTGCTTTTTAAAAAAGATATCATTTTAAAGCCTCATTTTTTTTACTCAAAGATTATATTGTTTTTTGTCAGTCCTATTCCTAATTAATTCCCCCTTTGGTTTTGAAGTGTTTCTTGCCAATATTTCTCCGCCCAGGCCGGACATTGGAACTCTTTGATTGCAGGCCAATAATCCAATGCCTTTGCAATCTTTCCTTCTTCAATTAAACGCAGATAGGAAGTAATTAAATCATTATGGGATTCACACGTAAAACAGTTTCTTACAACCAGTAAATCATGTACTGATTTACGTCTGTCAAGAGCAATAGGCCATGCAGCTAAACGGTCACGAAACCAGGAAAGGTAATAAGCACCGCGATGAGCCACCCAAGCATGAAAATAATGTTCTACTTCCTCTGGATCGCTGATAATTCGGTTTAGATCGGACATGTACTCGAAAAAATATTTTTCATCCTCATAAGTTAACTTATAGAGCCGTTCATTGTCAAAACGGTATGGCATAATCTCGAGCGCGTAAACCCCTGCACAGTCACAGTAGAATTTCGGCAGATAGCCGAACCACCACATTGCACTCAAGTGATCTGCAGTCAAATCAGTCCAAGGGAAGAAAAAATTACCTGGTGAATATACGATGGGAATTCCATTCCATAACTCAATGCCTTCCGGACAATGGGTGTGAATGTTCATTACCATGGATGCACCGGCTTCCGCAAAGGCGCGGTAAGTACTGATCATCCGTGGAGAAGGTGCTGGATTGCACTCATGTCCGCCATGGACTACAACAAACACCAAATCGGAAGTTTTTGCGGCCAATTTAATCGATTTGATATTGTCAATCAGGTTAAGCGAGGCACAGCCGGCACTGTTCTTTTTGGCAGTTCCAAACTCGTTCTCGGCAAAATTTAGAATCGCGACTCTAACCCCATTGCAAATCATTTTCGCCGGAGAGTTCGCAGCAGCAAGGTTTTTCCCTGCGCCTACGGTTTTTATTCCGGCGTTGTTTAAATGACTTATCGTTTCCATGGCAACCTCGCAACCATGGTCTCCAATATGGTTGTTGGCGAGCAACGCCATGTCAAAGCCTGCTTCCCGAAGTAAATTAAGGCATTCAGGCGGACATTTTAAATTTGGACCGCTTTTATCGATTGGAGTGTCTCTATTGGTCAGAGGAGCCTCGAATTGGATTATCTTATAGTCGGCTGAGTCCAGAAATGGTTTCACGGCGTCTATAATGTCTGCCGCCCTGCCAGCGCGAATTGTTTCTATCGCACTTTCCCATGGACAGCAATCACCGGCGATAATCGTGATAAAAGTGTTATCGCCAATCGGTTTCCTGATAAGTTCTTTGCCGTTTTTAAATTCAAAAAACATTTTCTATCACCTTTCTTTTTTTACTGTATCTCCTACCAGCCAATTCCCTTCCGAATGGAAAAACTGCGTAAACATTTTTATACCTTTTTCCGTCCCTGCATCTTCCGGACCCGCTATTATGAAGACATTTTTACCGGAGTCCTTCAATTCACGGATGTAATAACTGTTTGAACCGGGATAATTCCTATCAGCGTCACGAGCGTTATTTTTTTCAAGGATATTTTTGCTCAACCTGTTCTGAGACATGTTGCCAATTATGAGCGCTGTCTTGTATTTGCCGTTCAGTTCGGATGACGCTTGAAATGTCGGCAAATCGATTCCCGAAAGTTTTTTTGCTTCTTTAAGCAGACTGTCGGGCCTTATTTTGTCGTAATAGACTGCTGCAACAGGATTCCCGTCCTTTATGAGCTCAATATTGTTCCAGTAAAGGGATGGCCGGATATATTTTTGGGCATCATCTTTCAATGAAACAAGCAGTTCCATAATTTCTCTTTTTGCTATCCTGTAATCTGCGGATGTGGCATTAATTTCCTTTACCGGATATTTATCATAGTGGATCACCTCTTTCCATTTTATTATGGCATTGTCGGATGAGCTGACTATACGTCCTAGTTTCTCCTTGGCTGTTTTTACCTTTAATGCAGAATCTCCTCCCTCTTTTTCCATGTGTTCGAGATACCAGGACAGAATAGCGCAGAGATTGCCTTCTTCCATTCCTTCACGTACGCCTTCCCAGAACGGGCAATCGGCCAGAGGAATGGAAAGATTGTCCTTTTCTATATAGGAAACAAACCTTTCACCACCAACGCCCCCGGCTTCACCTCGGTCTCCATAATCACAATAATATATATATCCTTTGAAATAAGGATTTACCGAACAGTCTTGTACCTTATTTAACCATGAGCTCCATCCAAGATAGCGGCTTACGCTTAGCGGTTTTCTGAATTCAGTACCCCGCCCCTCTCCGGCACCGTAAGTTCCTATCACGGCATCCTGTCTGATCTTGATTTCCCCTTGCCGGACTTTCTCGATAAAAGCGGGAGCATATGCCTGATTGAAACACCAAACATTGACTAAAGGGGCTATTTGATTGAAGTAGTCAACTGGTATCCCCTGACAACTGAACGCAGAGCTGCAACCATCCCAACCATAACCGACAAGTTTACGTGCCATTGGCTCCCATTTTGTCTTCAGTCCTTCCATCTTCATCTCGTCACCGAATTTTGCAACCAGCGTTTTGATGCCTTTCTCCTTCATATAGCGTGAAATCTGACCTGTCAGCCACTCATTTATTTTATCGTTTTGCTCCGTAGTAAATCCGTCCTTCTCCAATTCATACAACGGAGGTGTTGCCAAAAAATTAGTCAGGCCGTGCCCTATTGCCTGTTCCATCCAGGGATCCAGGGCTGTCATATCCAGTTCCGGATATTTTCCCTCTTCAAATTCTTTTTTGTGTGATTTAAGAATATATTCTGTTGTAAGCAAGTCCCCTGTTCCCTGTATCTTGAATGTATTCAACCTGAAAATATTTATAAGAGACCATTCTATACCGTGTGCTTCTAGGTCTTCTGCAAAACGCAACGCAGGCCCTGCGTTGTTCGCATCACCATAGATCTGTCCGCCTGCAGCAAGCTTGATTAGGCGTTTTCTCGGAAGGACTACAGGGTAAACCTTCACATTTACAGGTATCTGGATGGATTTATCATTAGGGATTTTGAAATTGAGAAAAACATTGTAATTTCCGGGCTTTAACCCATGGGAATTCACTCGTAGCCATGTTATTTTAGTTTCACCGGTTTTGGGGAGGGCAAAAGAATCCTTTGATTTACCGTCTAGATGCTCGGGCGCAATCATCCAGTATGGGAATTCCTTGGCTATTTCCGGCTGTTTGGGCCACGGTATCGGATAAGGTTTATCCTGTACCATGAATTCCAGATTTTGCAGAGGGATATCCTTGCTTTCGATCTTGAATGAAATAGTTTGAATATCTTTCAAGGGAGTTATATTTAATTGAAGTGTCTCGTATTCATCCAAGGCCATGTCAGCTGACAGATTTTTTATAAGTTCGTTCCTTTCTGGGAGAGGCGGTGTAAATCTGGGGCCATATTGTTCGCCGCGGCTCCATTCCCTGTCCCAGAATAAGATTTTAGCATCGCCAAAATCAGCCTTTTCAATCATCGTTTCCCTCATCCTCTTTTGCTCCAGAGGCTTTGACGTTCTGATTGCATTTCGCATTACTTCCAGATATTTGTCTACAGCAGGTGATTTCGCATTACGCATTCTGAAAAGTTCATCTCCAAAATAGAAAACAGATCCTTTCCCTATTTTGGCGATTCCGATGAAGCATGATGAATTGTTACCGATGACAGTATCCATTGGAAGACTGACAGTAGCGATATTGCTTACATTCTCGGGCCAGACTTTTTTGCCGTTACTGTTTTTTTCCATCTTCACATTTTTCAACAGAACACTTTCTGGTTGTATGATTTCACATGGAGCGCCTCCCCTGATATTGCTAATGCACTGAATTCCTGTCCATGATAGGAGTTTCTTTTTCTGAAGTCCATCCGCTCCCCCGCATAATGCAATCGGAGCATACTGTATAAGCATAAGGTTCCCGCCTTTCATCACCCACTCTTTCAGTTTCTCCATCTCTTCATCAGTCAATGACTTGCTCACGGATGTAGCGACAATCAGCAGGCTGTAATTATCCAGTTCTGAAATTGGAACCTCTGTTCCGCGGTTCTGATACACATATGTTTCCTCTTCGGAAATAACAATTGCATTGTTTATGAGCATCTTCAGTTCATGAACACCATAGGAATTGCCCACTAGCGCAATAGGTTTGCCTAATTCGTCGGCAAACATAGTCATCATAAATGTGGCAGACACCGCAAGTAAAAACAATATTATTTTTCTGTTAATCATACCAGGTTCCTTTTTCAAGACATTGTCATTATTATTTATTCAGCTTTTATACCTTCCTTTTCCATTTCCTCCTTAATTGTCTGGTGCCAGGCATAAATGCCCTTGCCAACATAATGATAATACATCCCATAGATATTCGCCGGCCAAGCTGCAGATTCATTGATTATTCTCTCTCGATCATTTCCGAGCCGCCACGCTTGTTTGAGTAGTTCAATTTTTTCTCCCTTCTCTATGGGCTGATCCGGATGTTCGTCAATGAAGGAAACCCACTCGACAGGCATCTTGTTCAACACAAAGGACTTTCCTGGTTTTTGCCAGTACTCAAACTCAGCGATAATTCCTGCGCGACCAAAACACCACAACGGCACACCGGCCCGGCCCAGTTTACGGTAAATTGCAATTGCCTCCAATGTGGTTTTGGCATATTGATAGCCAAAGTCAATAACCTGGACACGTTCTGCATAAATCGGACTGTCTTTGACGGCATCTTTGGCTTTTTGCAGGGCGGCACCGGCTTTTACAATTGTTTTCTCAGGAAATATTTCAGGCCATTTATTAATTAATTCATTGTATTTAAAAGCTTTAATTTTATCCTGATTTTCAATAATTGAGTTTTCAAAGATATCAAAATATTCCCTGATATAATTGGACGCTGGGCCAAATGCTTGATAATAACGTTTCATAACTTTGTCCGCGTCAATGTTCGGGTTCCACATCTGGTGCGCAACAAGATAGTAAACCGGCCCCTGAGTCGCATAATTCCTTTGGGATTCACCATGCATTGCCATAAGGCCGCATTTATAAAGTTGCGGCATATCCTCCTTCAATTGCCTGGTGAAGACATAGGGCAGCCCAAGCCAATAATGCATGCCCCAATATTCATAAGATTTGATTTTGCAACCTACTTGCTGCCATCCTTCATACAATTTGTATAATTCTTTTTTACTTTCAGGTTTTGTGGAATAGGCCACACTGGAACAAAGTTCCACGTAAAGATTATCTTCAAATTTATCTATGTTTGTCGGAGGATCCACGTAGCAGGAATACGCAATCATACCTACCCCTAAGCCAGGACGACTTTTTTTGACCTCTCGGGCGACATAATTGGCATAATCCCAATACCGATTGGATAAATTCTGTTGAGCTGTTGCTGTTGTATAATCAGTATCCTTGGGGTCAAGCGCGCGACAATTTTCGCATTGGCAAAAGCCAGCGCCATCGGCGGGGGAGATTGAAACAATAGAATAACCTTTATTATAAGGATTATTCAGACACTGACCCACAATATAATCCCGGAACTCTTTGTTGGAGGTACAATACTGGATACTTGCCCCCTCCATACGTTCCCCATTGACCAAGGCTCTCCATTCAGGGTGCTGCTGTCCGATTCCTGCCATGTAACGATTCCAGCTATGCCCGAACCATGTTTTGGAGATACAGCTCAACTTTAGTCGTTTTACAAAAGCGCCGGACTGCAAGTTTGTCTCTTCTTTGGGAGCCGGTTGATTAAACGTGCCTTTTAGTTGGCGAACGCTCAATTTTGGGGAGTCAGTCCTGGAAAAAGGTTTAAGTCGTAATTCATTGTGTATTGGTACGTCTTCTCCGCTCTTGCCTGGCCATATCCATGCAATACCAAGCTCGTTTTCCAGAAAATCATATACTCCAAACAGAGTTCCGGTTCTGATAGCTTGTGATAATGGATCGCCTTTCTCATCGTCACCACGAATGAACAATTTGCCATTCTTCACTAAAATCTGGAAACCCTCCGGATTGAATTCTTTAAGGCAATCTTCTTCTTTAGTTGCATAGGAGCAATTCCCGACATACGCATCAGCGGAGTCATCTTTGTTCAACTTGGATTCAGGCAGGATTATCGTTTTAATGCCGATCGATTGTCCAATATACTTTGCGAGTTCTTCAGCTGCGGTTTTTTCCACAGGCAACGGAACATCCGGATACGTGATTACAAAGTTCTTGTCAGGCTTAACTGTTAAATCCGAATCAGCAAAACTTCCTGGTATCATTGCCGAAGTCCATAATGTTAATATTACCGCAGCACTCAAAATAGCTTTTTTCATCTCATCCCTATTTTTGATAAATTTATTGTTTGTTATCATATTCCCCTCCAGAAAATTTTCACTTCATCACTTGCAGCAGGAATTCCATTACCGTCCCTTGGGAAATTAAATGCAGGCATAGAACCTGCATGTCCGTCCAGATAGAGGGAATTTATCGCTCTGTTATGGCGTGCATGGTACAATGTCTTTATAACAGAGTCGGGAGCTGTTCCATAGGTCAAAATATCGTTTGCACCTATAACGCCTTCGTGTCCAATCATATAATAATGGTTTGTGCCGTCGCTGAGATACATTGTTTCTGATGGATATTTGAAAACTGACATTTTCTTGAAATAGATACGATAATTATTCAACTCATTATTACACAGGTATGATAGTCCGCCAGGTAAGCCAGTGGGTATTCTTGAGGGTAATGCACCCGCTACTCCAACGGATGTCATTTTAGCATATGGCTTTTGATCTGAGGGACAATTTAATAGCATTGCGTTTCCGTTCATTTCCCAAAGCAGGCAATACCAGTACGGCGCAGTATTATACGAAGTGGGTGAACAATTATCGTAATCATTAGCATAAAGGTAAACCGATATGCCAAGTTGTCTTTGGTTTCCTATGCATGTAATACTCTGGGCTTTGTTTTTAGCCTTTGAAATGGCGGGCAAAAGCATTGCAGCCAGTATTGCGATAATAGCAATTACAACCAAAAGTTCTATTAATGTGAATCTGTTGACAGATAGTGTGCTGCAACTTTCGTTGTCGCCTTTTTCCCGTTGATGTTTAAGATTCTTTGTTTTCATTTCAACCTCCTCCATTTGTTATAGGTTAATTAAAAATAACGGTTCAATCTATTTGGATAGCCATGTTTTCATATGACTTTTCCCGTTTCCCTTACAGCGTCGACAACCTGCCTTTGCATGCAGCGTCAGGCAAGACGCGGAAATACAACAGGAGAATTTCACCTCTTTCCTCAAAACATTGTGATCAGGCTTATGCATGGTACGCATTCCTTGTAATGTTCAGGCATGTTTAATTATCATGACGACGATTATATCGCTTTTGAGGCTGAATGTCAATGTCTTATTGATGCAAATATTTGTACTATTGACGCATATTTGAAATACTCAAACGGTGAATCCTAGTTCTCTGGAGGCCTTTTTCCGGTATTCCAACGGGGGCATTTTGGCAGTCTTTTTAAACCATTTTGAAAAATAGGCCTGATCGGAAAACGCGAAGGCGTCGGCTATTTCGGCGAGGGATCTGTCATTTTTCCTCAGGACACGGCAGACGCTGTTGAACCTGTTTTTCTCCCAGAATTTCTGCGGAGGGATATTGAAATAATGTTTGAACCTGCGGTTCATCTGGCTGACACTTAAAAAGCAGGACTTCGCCACTTTGCCAGCGTCATATTCCAGACAGTCCGGTGACTGGAGAAGTTTGAAAATCTTGTTAATACTTACGTCATTTGAATGTTGACGGGGCGGGAGGAGTTTGTTAGAGATAAAATGCTTAATTGCAAGTTTATGTGCCAGCATTTCAATTTCCAATTTTTCCGGAAGTGGCAGGGCATCTATTTTTTCCATCCGGTTAAGGATTTTTTCACAGCAGTTGAAATAAGAGGGTTCAAATGAAAGAGGGAGTTCAAATAAATCTTCCAGAGGGTCGCCGTTCCCTGTCCACATCCGGTAATGTATGTTCATCATGCTTAATCCGGATTCGATTTCAAAATTGAATTCTGAAAATGGAGGTATGTTCAATACAATGCCTCTCTTCAGATTATGCATTTCGGAGTTGATGAATACTTTACCGTGTCCGGCTGTTATGTGGAGGATATGCGAGTCGGTATTGACTTGGACATTGCTCCTGCTTAAAAATTTTTCATGATGCACATTGCAGAAACGTATGAACTGGAATTTATGTTTTTTCAGCATTTCGTGACACATCATGCCTTCTTTCTTTACGCTACAGCCTGACAACTGATGGGAATTTTGATTTTCATACTGGAAGGAATATACCTGAAGATGGAAAATAAATCAAGGAAATCCGAGCAGTCCCTTCGGGGACGGGTTTCGCTCTGCGACGCCGAAGCTGGCAGAGCGAGGAGAGGGAAGAATCCTCCCTGGTCGAGAATCAGTTGTTTAAAGAAATAAATCATAGTTTCAATAACAGTAATTTTAAATTAAAGTGTCAAATTTAAATCAGGACTTGACATCCCAAGCCGGAATACAGCCGTAGCCTTGATGTGGATATAGTATTATGGTTTGGATAGGCGGAATAATTGAATAAAACTGGTAATTTCTGGGATGCATTGGAGCAGCTTAATCGGGAATTTGATGTCGATGGTCTGTATATCAGCCATCTTTTCCGTTTAAAAATAGACTGTCATTTTATCTGCCAGCGGTCATCTTTTTCCAGCACGGAACGCGCTCCGTCGCCGTCAAGCCAGGATTTTGCGGAGAAATCATTGCGCAACAACATATCCCGGAACGCCGTGCTCAGGGCGAGAATCGCCCGATGGTGATTCGGATTCCTCTGTTCGGTATCGCCTGGCAGTTCGCGGTCCGAAAAAGCGGAATGCTCGGCCCGGTAGAGAACCAGTTCGTATTTACCGCCCGCCGGCAGCGCAGGAAATACTGCCAGACGGGATTTCACATCAGCATCGCCGATGACGGAGACGTCCTTTGTCCCGGTCATCAGCATCCACGGTATTTTTACATTGCCAAACGCTTGCTGTGGGTTTGCACCTTGACGCGGAATGCTGGGACTGAATGCGATTGCCGCCTTGATTCTCAGGTCAGTGAACGGCATTTTTCTCCATCTGGTCCTTTGTCCGCTGACGGCCTGGGTTGTTACTGCGCCGAAGGAATGGCCCGACATGCCAATTTGCGTGGGATTCAGACGCCCGGACAGCACATGTCCATCAAGTTTATTCCAGAGTTCAAGCTGATCGATAACGGCAGGAACGTCTTTCACCCGCAACATAAGTGAAACTCTAAAAATTCGTATGCGGTGGTGTAGGAGCAGTCTGAAACCGGATCCCCGCGAATTTCTTCTTGAAATCGATAAGCAGTTTTCGAAGAGTGTCAACCTTGACGGCATTGACGGCATTTTCAGTATTTGCGGAATTGGTCCTTATGAAAAGTGTCGTATTCACATCCCTCTTGACACTGTCTGATTTTATACTGATGAGGGATTTCCGGCTCTTCATGTCCCAAAGTTCGAGGCGGACAAGTATCGTTACGTCCATGTTCGAACCCGGAAGCACCAGCGCCCCTATGATTGTCGGATCAAGGATTCCAAGCGGGTTGATGTATTTGCTGACGTTTATAACACCTCTGACAGTCAGCAGGGCGTCAGCCCCGGTTTCAGAGGCCGTTTTCATCGCCTCTCCCAGATCCTGGAGAGGCCTATCCTGTTCCGGAATAAAAAAGTATTTTGAAACACCGCCTTCCTTTACAAGACTGTCGGCATACGATGAGACCATTTTTTCCTCAGTGTCGTCCCAGTTCCAGACTCTTTTATACTCTCCTGACGAGTCTGCGGTTTCAAGATCAAGCAGGATCCCCAGCTTGAATGGTTTTGCAAGGGAAGTGTCTGTGGGCCGGACTATCTCAGGATTTGCCGAGGCAAGTCTTTTCTCGGCGGCAACCCTGTCAAACGATGCACAGCCGGAGAAGGCAAGAGTCAATAAAATAAGTCCCTGAATGCAGATGAGTTTTTTCATGGTGTCAAACCTTTTTTTTAAGTTAAGGCAATTCGTACTGTCATCCTCAAGTATGGCGGTTTCGGACTTCGGTGAGCTCAGTCGAACCGCGAAACTGGCATACAAAACAACAACTTAGACCGAGAAACATTACGCGTAAATGTATTTTTATACTGTTTCGCTCTCATTTGGATAAAAGTATGTCGGGTTTTAACCCGACGATTAATTGGCGGTTTTAAAACCACCTTACTTTTTGAATGCAACTTGGTATTATCAGTTACGGGGCGGGTTTATTCTTCTCGCATATTTCTTCCTGAATGATTCTGAGGCGTTTTTAAAGCGGGTTTCCAGTTTTTCCCGTTCTTCCGAGGGGATGGAGCCGGTTTTATCCCATTTTTTCAGTATTTTATCGAATCGGTCCATAGTTTCGCCTATGTTTTCCTTTTTCAACTGGTCCGACATGCCGAAATTGCTCTCTATCGCAAGCCTGAGTTCATTTATCAGGTCGCTGGAAACTCCTTTTTCGGGTTCAATCCCGTCGGTTACCGGTGCGCCTGCAAGCTGTTCCATCTCAACACAGAGCTTCTTTTTGACCTTCAGATTATCCTTCTGTTTCAGTGCGATGGCGGTGAAGAATCCAGTATCCCTGTTTTTCAAGGCGTTCAAGGCTTCGAGGAATCTTGCATTGAGTTCATCGTTTCTCTCTTTCGGAACAGGCCCGACGGAATTCCATCTGTCCTCAAATCCGGCCACGGCTTCTTCGATGTTGCCGTCCAAGGCATTTTCCTGAGACGCAAATCCGGCAATATCCACCAGTATTTTCTCCTTGGAGACGGTATTCCTTTCGAAAGCCGATTGCAGATCGCGGCGGGATTCGTGGTATTTGGCTTCTGATAGTTCCAGAAGGGATTGGAATTTGTCCTCCATGTCCTTATCCATGTCCCTTGGAAGCGGCCAGATATTTTTCCATTCGTCTATCAGGGTTCTGATGGTCTCAGCCACTTTTTCGCAGTCGGTTCTCAATTCCTCGGAATTCGATAGCTTTTCGATTTCAGCCAGTATATTTTGTTTTTTCAGCAGATTTTCATTTCTTGTCAGATCGACTTTTTCGTAGAATTTGTTCAGTGCGGAATTAAACCTCTCCCAGAGATTCTGGTCTTCCCTTCTTCCGACATGTGCCGCATTTTTCCATCTGTTGCGCAAGTCTGAAGCCATGCGGAGGGACTGTCTCAAGTCCGTGCTGTCAAGGAGGGATTCCGCCTCCTCGGAGAGTGAAATTTTGACCTTTCTGTTTTCAGCCTGAATTCTGTGGACTTCCTTGTAGTGGGCCTTGCGCCGTTCAAAGAAAATGTTGCAGGGTTTTCTGAAACGCTGGAAGATTTCCTCTTCTTTTCCCCTTGGTACAGGACCGATTCCGTTCCATTCCGACTGCAGGCTTTTCAATTTATCGGCGGTCTCCTCCCAGTTTTCCGAGTTCTGAACCTCTTCCGCCTGTTCACACAGCGATGTTTTTTTCAGCAGATGTTCGACACGTTTTTTGCTTTGCTCCTCGAAGAATTCCCTGCACGTCTGGTATATCTTGTCGCAGTCCAACCGGAACCTTTCCCATATTTCGCTGGATTTCTCCTTGGGCACGGATCCGATTCGTTTCCATTCGTCCTGCAGTGTCTTCAAGGTCTGGGAGCGGATGTGAAAACTGGTTTCCTCAAAGAGTTTCTCGGCTTTTTCGCAGAGTCCGAGCTTCATCGTGTAGTTCTCCCACCTGCTCCAGTCTTCTTCCTCGAATATCTCGTTTATTTTCCTGTGGTAGGAGTGGAGGAGGGATTTGAAATGCTTCTGGAGTTTCTCCTTTTCAAAATCCGCGATTTCGGAAAGTTTCCACCTTGATTTTATCTCTTTGACCTTGGGCAGCATCGATTTCAGGTTTTCCGCATTCAGGCACAGTTCCATCTCGCCACACAGCTCACTCAGCAGTTTTCTTTCCGCCTCGAGCGTGTTCGTGAACTCGGTTTTCCTTCTGATGAAGTTCTCCACCGCCTTGTCAAAGCGCTCCTTGAACTGATCAACTCCGCGGATTTCCGAAACGACGTGAATCCATCTCTCTTTTATTTTCTTAAGTTCCTTTTCCGCGCTCTTCCATTCCGACCCCTCGGAGAGCTCCTCGGCAATTTTGCAGAGATGTTCTATTTCGGGCAGGCGTTCGTGGAGGATTTCGACATGTTTTGAAAAAGTATGCAAGATCTTTTCAAAGCGGGTCTGCAGGATTTCAAGATATGCTTCCGGAATGTCCGGCAGATCCTTCCATTCGGATTTGATTTTTTTGACACGGTCCGCGAATTCCGCAGGATTCTGCGAGTCTGAAAACTTTTCTATTTCCTCGCACAGGGCCTCCCTTTCGGCGATCCTTGCCTTCCGGATCCTGTCATTTTCAAGTCGTGTGTTAAATGCGGAATGTGCGTCGTCGAAACGTTTTTTTAATTCCGAATGCCTGCCTTCAGGGTCAAGACTGTTCCACTTCCGTACGGTTTCGGTGAAAAAGGAATCAACGTCCTTCCAGTTGGATGTTTTGGCGAGTTTTTCTGATTCAAGGCAAAAGTTCTCAAGATTCTGGGCGACAGTATCCATTGGCAATCAGTCCATTATCTGTTTTATTTTTGGTAATCCTTCTAAACATACCAAGTGAAAAAACTATGTCAACCCCATATTCACATATCTCAATCCCGTATTCACAGTTGTATTTTATTTGGAATTGAGGTAGTTTAGTGTTCGTTTGATTTTCCTAGGATCACTATAATGGATGGCATCGATTATGCTAGACACATTCGGTTGCATGTAATGATAAAAGTGCGGAGACAGGCGGGGTTTACATTATGAATGCTGGCATGTTTAAAGGACGAATTCGTTCAAGGTTTACGCTTGTTGAAATCTTGATAGTGCTTGTTATTTTTGCGATTTTAGCCGCAATATTGCTTCCTGCCCTGTCCAGGGCCAAGGACAAGGCGAAATTCATCCGCTGGTTCGCTTTCAACAGGCAGTGCGCCAATGATCCCGCATGCATAGTGAATTTTAATTTTCAGGAGGGGGAAGGGAACACCCTCAGCAACATCTGCGCAGGCGCAGATGTGGAGAACTTCAAGGCATACGAATACGACGGGCACCTGATGAAGAACAACAGCAGCAGCACCACCGTCAATAATTTCCAATGGCTTAAATCGGGCGGAAGATGGGGCAAGTACGGATATAAGAAGGCATTGCAGTTTAACGGAGCGGACACGTACATCCTGATACCCGGCACACAGGGGTTGGATTTCACCCCAATGGATGAGTTTACTATCCTGTGCTGGCTGAAATTTGACAAAATGGGGTTTGGCGACTGTCCTCTCTCCAAGTCCCTTTGGGGAACCAGAACCGATGCCGCCGCCCAATATGATTTATATGCCAATCCATATGCGGGCTCATTCGGACAGGGCTCATTTGACGTGGATGTGTTTGAGACGTGCGCGTCATGGATTAACACAGACGTGGATTTTGAAAAGACGGGCTGGCTGCACTTGGCGCTGCGCTATTCCTATACCGGCCTTGACGCTTCAGGAAATCCGAAAGGACAGATCACGGTATTTGTCAACGGACAGCCTCTCGGACCTTTCTTTGACGGTACAAATGAAAATCCGAATACCGCCACTGCGACGGGATGGAAGGCCTGTTCGGGCAAAGGGATGAATGTGCCTCTTGTTCTTGGAGCCGCAGGCTGTTACAGGAAATATTGGAGTCCGGAAACGTATGATCCTAAAAACCCTGGAAATCTTGCCAACGAACTCTTACTGAATTTCTTCTTCAAGGGGAGAATGGATGAATTCCTCCTTTTTAAGCGGGCGCTTCCGGACAAGGAAATATACGGCCAGTATTATATGGGAAGCGAGTAAAGGAAAGAGAGGAAAACAATGGAAACGCTTTTGCAGATGATGAAAAATAAAAATGCGGTGAAATTCGTCATTCTTTCGGTATTGACAATTGTTTTGGCATCAATTGTTTATGTCGATTATTTTTCCCGTACTCCTCCTCCGGAAGGTGCGCTTCGTGTCGTGAAGTGTTCAGGTTGCGGGGATCAGGGCGTAAAGATGATAAAGGATATAAATGACAGGCGCGATCCCAAATGCATTTGTGAAAAATGTAAAAAGCCGCTGGGTTACGCATTCAAGTGTGACAATTGCGATTTTGAATATCCGGTAATTCCGGTTGAAAAGCCTCCCGCCGGTGAAATGGCGAAAATGAAGACCATGGCAAAGTTCACCTATGTGTTACAAGAGCGGAAATGCCCAAACTGCGGCTCCGTGAGCACCACTCCGATTTCCGTGGAAAAGAAATAAAGGGAATCTCCGGGATATTTTCTTTATTGAAGCCTGTTACCTGACGCCATTTTCACCTTGGCACTGGCATGTCCGGCGTTTCCGTCGAAATCCTGAATACTAAATCTTCCTCTTTGGAAATCCCGTTGTTTCTTCCGGGATTCCCTCCATTGTCGACACCGTCGGCGCCGACACTGTAAACAAGAATATATTTTTCTGTTTTCCTGTAACGCAGGGGTTTGGCATCCATGGGATCCACAGGGAGGGAATCAATGTATTCAGGGACAAGTTCGGCGGTGTTTTCAGGCATTCTTCCGTTTTTAAGCCGGTACGAAACAAGGGCAAGGGAGGTTCTGGCGACTCTGGTTTCAGCGATTGTCAGGGCCTTTTTGTCAATTGTCGGGAAGAGAAGCGGAAGATAAAGTTTTGCCGCAAAAAGACGGGAGGGAAGATTCCGGATCCTGTCCTGTATGGCTCCGGTTTTAAACAGCGCCGATTCCGGGGATCCCTTGCAGATGTCGACCAGTTCCGAAACAAAGTTTATGCCGGCAAGATCATTCATCATCCAGAGCAATAGGATATCGGACATGAACTCAACCGACTTTTTCAAGGCCGCATTTTTTCTGACATGGGGAAAATTGTAATCGACATATTCCATATATTCGTCAAGATAGTGTCCGGAAAGGATATATGTTCTTTCTCCGGCGAATGCGCGTTCGACGGATTTCATTTCATCAAAACTCGCCAATTTTACGGATAGCTGTTTGAGCTGGTCGGCATTGAAGTCGCACCTGTTCAATACCCTTTCAATGTTGTCGAGAATGATATGTTCGGTGGCAATCATCACAATGAGTGAATCAATGGTCGGCTCCTTCTCAAGCGATGAAGACAAAGCCACGCCTGCAAGAATCGCCTTTAATGTTTTTTCAGAATCTCCCTTTTCAGCTTCTAAAACCGCCTCCATCGACAGGAGTCTGGCGCCTTGGCGAAGATTTGAAAGATAGGCGAGGCGGCGTTCGGGATCTTTTACTTCGACAGGATATCTGCAGGATTTAAATCCTGCCGCCGCATGAAGAAACTCAAGGGATGTATGGTTTGCCTGGAGATAGGATTCCGTATTTTTAATTATTTCCTCTGAGAACGGGACTTCCGGAGGTGGAATTTCAACACATCCACCCCGGATAAACAGATGACGCTCATCAACATTATCGGGATTCCTTTTATAGTTATCAGCGGCTTTCAGATAAAAATCGGAGGCATTCTCTCCAAGTGGCGGATCAGGATACCATTTTTCAAGTTCTTCGGGAGTTGCAGGATATCCGGCTTTGCGGATATTGCTGGTTTTAGAGGAAAATTCCATTTTGAGGAAGGAATAGTATCCCAGATATGAAATGCCGACGGCGAGGGAAACTATCAGCGCCAGAAATGTTTTCCTTCTGATAATCATGTGACAGTGGCCCGTATTTCGCCGACCAGGTTTTCCAGATTTGCCGGCATATTGAGAGGTTTTGATTCAGGATGCTGGTTTTTGAACCAGGTGATTTGACGGCGGGCGTACTGCCAGGTCGAGGTTATGATTCTGGCACGCATGGTTTCATGGTCAATCCCCCCTCCCAGATATTCCGCGATGATTTTATAACCGAGCGCCTGGTGTGCCGTCGGGGAATTTAAAAGCCCCTGTTTTATCATTTCCTCCGCCTCTTTAATCCATCCGGACTGGAGCATTTTGTCGGTGCGGATTTCAATCCTCTGTTTCAGGGTTTCCCTGTTCCATGTCAGCGTTCTTGCAACCACATCATATCTGAGGGTGGGGTTTTCTTTCCATGTTTTCTGAAGTTCAGTTATGGACTTGCCTGTGATTTCGAAGACCTCCAGAGCCCTTATGAGTTTTCGTCTGTGCTGGTTCCACCGTTGAAAATCCTTGGGATCTTTGACGGCCATTAGCTCCTTTAGTCTTTCGAATCCGGATTCACTGTCGAATTCGGCATCCAGTTTTGTGCGGAGTTCCGGATTTGAGGGGAGGGGATCGAGCCCGTAGAGCAGGGCGCGGATATACATGCCCGTGCCTCCGGTGATCACAGGGACATGTCCCCTTTTGCGGATTTCGCAGATCGCCCTGTCTGCGAGTTCGACATAGCTGAATACGTCGAGACGTTCGGAAATTTCAAAAAGGTCTATGAGATGATGCGGGATGCTTTTTCTTTCCTGTTCGCTCGGTTTGGCGGCGCCTATGTCGAGGCCTTTGTAGAGTTGCATTGAGTCGGCGGAGATGATTTCACCTGAGAAACGGCGGGCTATTTCCATGGAAATATCGCTTTTCCCGCTTGCAGTCGGCCCAGTTATGACGATTAGCTTCATGATAATCCAAATTGAATATCCAATATCCAACACTCAATTTCCAATTTCCATCGGACACTTAACTTGGATATTGGATATTTCCGCCGTGGCGGATTGTATATTGGACATTCTGAGTTGCCGCTTTTTGCCACCAAGTTGGACTATTGTCTGGATCTTGGAGTTTCCGTCCCGGGCTGCGGCCGGATCCAGGAGGAGATTATGAAAATGAAAACACCGACGCAGATTGCGCTGTCGGCGACATTGAATGCGGGCCAGTGATGGAGACCGTAATGGAAATCAAGGAAGTCAACAACCGAACCGCGCCATATTCTGTCAATGGAGTTTCCGGCAATTCCTCCTGCAATGAGCGCCATGGAGTAATATCTTTCGGGCCAGCCTTCAGTGATGCGCCGGATAAAAGTCACTATGAGGATAAACACAATTATGGAAATAAGGAGCAGTAGCCAACCTTTGCCGGCGAGGATTCCCCAGGCGGCACCGGTATTTTTCACAAAAACCAGGTTGAATAGCCCGGGTATAACCTTGATTGAGGAGGAAATGTTATTTTCCACGATTACCTTTGTAATCTGGTCAATAATGAGAATCAGCCCGGAGAGCATCGCACATCTCGTCACAAGATGTCTTAGTGCTTTTTCGCTTTGCATGACCTGGCTCAACGGTTGAATTCTGGACGGAGTCCGTTATTCTCTTCCCTTAGAGATTTACATTTTATGCAGAAACGGGCATATGGTTTGGCGTCGAGACGTCCACTGGAAATAGAGCATCCGCAGTCAAGGCATTTGCCGAATTCCCCGCTTGCAAGCCTTTCTATGGCTTCATCGATCATCTCTATCACTTCAATTTCACTTGACATCATTTCGAGTTCCATCTCATGGAGGAAATTATCGCTTCCGAAGTCGGCCATGTGGTTGGACATGCTGTTTGAAAGATCTCCGGAGGCTCCTGCGGACAACGCTTCACCGGAATGGAAGTTGATTTGACCATGCATCTGTCTCCGAGCTTCCAGAAGCATGTCATAGTATTTCTTTTTTATGCCTTTGAATGCGGGAAGTTTCGGGACTGGAGTCGCCCGGATAAGATTTTTTTCAGAGGGAATTTTCTTGAGGTTTTTTGGCCCGAACTTATGTGTCTTTGGATTGTAGGGTTTCGAGTCGGTTTTCCTGGGCGCAAGCGCAGTTTTAGTGACGTTTTTTTTGACAACTTTCCGTATGACCGCATTGACGGAGGTTTTGACGGTTTTCTTTACGGTGCGGGCTGTTTTTTTCACTGGGGCCGCTTTTTTTATCCTGGCTTTGTTCTTGAATGTAACTGGAGCTTTTTTCGCAGGTTTGGCTTTTGCAGCAGTTTTTTTCTTAGCTTTAGATTTTATGGCCATTGGATCACCTTCTGTTTAGGTAAAAAAACAATAAGTTTTAAATTTAGGACCCTAATAAATTACTAATAAATTAGGCGCAGAAACTAACATGGATTTGAGATTAGTCAAGAAAAACAAACTAATTTTATATGGAAAACATTGAGAAGTCAGATTTTAATTTCCCGTTTTTGATTTATCTGTACTTTCTTTTAAATGCAGTGCATGCATCTTGTCTGTGGACATTAAGGACAATCGATTAAAAAAAATAAGGATGAAAATGCTGAAAATAAAAAACGGACAGAAAATTCTATTCATAGGAGACAGTATAACCGACTGCGGAAGAAGCAGGGAAAATCCCGGAGTGCTCGGAAATGGCTATGCGATGATGACGGCTGCGCGACTTATGGTCAAATATCCGGAACAGAACTTCAGTTTCCTAAACTTTGGACTCTCAGGCAACAGGGTCAAGGATCTTAAGGCGAGATGGACCGAGGACTGTATCAGGCAAAAACCGGACATCCTCTCCATATTGATAGGGATAAATGATACGTGGAGACACTATGACAGCAATGAGCCTACGGAGGCATCGGTTTTTGCAGATGGGCTACGCCATATTCTCAAGCGGACAAAAGAGGAACTTGGCTGTCAGATAATCATACTCGAGCCATTTGTCCTTCCGGTTCCGGCTGACAGGAAGAAATGGCGTGAAGACTTGGATCCGAAAATCAATGCATCCAGGGAGCTGGCCCTTGAATACGCGGATACATATTTGCCGCTTGACGGGATTTTTGCAGCGGCATCATGCAGGCAGAAACCTGCATACTGGGCGGCAGACGGAGTACATCCTACAATAGCCGGACACATGCTCATTACAGAGAAGTGGATGGAATGCGCGGGTCTGTAGAAGGTCGAATAATCGAACAGCTGAAGGACGAACATTCGAACAGCCGAAGTCAAGAAGAATCGAAGTAATTTTATAAAAGGGAAAATATAAAAATGAATGTCAATATTTATAACCTTGAAGAACGTCTTATCGAGTTTGCTTGTGCAATCGTCGAAATTGTTGGAATGATTCCAAAAAATCTTATTGGAAACCATTTCTCAGGACAACTGATACGTTCAGGCTCTTCGCCGGCCTTGAATTATGCAGAAGCTCAGGATGCTGAGTCAAAGAATGATTTTATCCATAAAATGAAAATAGTATTGAAGGAGCTGAGTGAGACATATGTCTGTCTTAAGATTATTGACAGAAAAGTGCTTCCAAATTCACCAGAAGTCAAAAAAATACTCGTTGAAAACAATGAACTCATCTCCATCTTTGTTAAAAGTGTAGCAACTGCAAGAAAGAAAGATTAGTTGTCTATTCGATATTCGTAGTTCGATTGTTCATCATTCGTAATTCGATGGTTCAGGATTTCCAATGCTCATAGATCTTCACATTCACAGTACGGCTTCGGACGGGACAAGGAGTCCGTCCGAGATCCTTTCGCTTGCCAGCGAAAGAAAACTTGGCGCGGTCGCCCTGACCGACCATGACACTGTTGCGGGAATTCCAGAATTTCTGGCTGAATCGGCAAAATATCCCGACATAAAAGTGGTGCCTGGCGTTGAAATCTCACTCAAGCACTATGACTATTCAATCCATGTCGTCGGGCTTTTCATTGACCATAAATCAGAGCTTCTAAATGATTTTCTCTGCGGAATCCGCAAAAACAGGGACATGAGAAATGAGATGATTATAATGAAACTCAAAAAGCACGGATTCGACATAAGTCTTGAAGAAGTCAATGCTGAAGCCGGAGGCGAGTCTGCGGGTCGTCCCCATTTTGCAAGTATTCTCATAAGGAAGGGTTATTTCTCGGAGCCGCAGGAGGCGTTTGACAAGTGTCTGAAGCGTGGCAGGCCAGGTTACTGCGACCGCATACTGCCATTGCCCGCAGATGCTATCGATGTCATCCACAAGGCCGGAGGAATTGTAATATGGGCGCATCCGATGAGCTACGTTGACGCCGACAGGCGTGCCCTTTTGAAGATACTGAAATTTCTTATCGGCAAGGGCATTGACGGCATTGAAGCGTATTATCCGTCTTTTACGCCCGAACAGAATGCATATCTGCTTTCGATTGCTGAAAAGCACGGCCTTGCCGTTTCCGGCGGCAGTGATTTCCATGGCGACAACATGAAAGGGATAGACATGGGAACCGGATCGGGAACCCTTGCCGTCCCATACTCGGTTTATGAGAAGCTTGAAGAATTTTCCAAAGGGAAAAGAAATTCCGCTTGATATATGGGTTGACAATCTTGAAAAATCTCTGTGAAAAACTACTTCAGATATAAATTTCTAAAAAAATACATGATGGCATCGGGATTCACTGCGATGTTCTTTTAGTACGAATTCAGTAAACGAATATAGTTTACTGAATTCGTACCCTTGTTTTTATATCTGGAAATGGAATATTATAGAAATTAAAATTTGGTAATAATTTTCCAAATGCAGAAAAACACAAAAACATTGATCTTTGACGATAAGAAAATTGCCGGCGACATAGTAAAGGTTGCAGAGGCGATACTCTCCGATTTCAGCAAGAAAGATTTGCATGACATTGCCTTCCTCGGGATGCAGCTCAAGGGTGTCCCCTTTGCCAGACGCATAGTCTCATCCATCAAAGCCATTTCGGGTATCGACATTCCGCTTGGCACCCTTGACATAAGCATGTACCGCGACGACATCGGGATGAGAAAGACGCTTCCTGCAATACATGCGACGGATATTCCATTTGACCTGAGCGGCAGGGCGATAATTCTGGTGGATGACGTTCTCCATACTGGACGGACAATAAGGGCGGCGTTGGATGCGATCACGGATTATGGCAGGCCGGCAATGATCAAGCTGGCGGTGCTTGTCGACCGCGGACTGAGGGAATTCCCCATACAGGCCGACTATATGGGCGAGATGTGCCATGTTCCTGAAAATGAACATGTCTCGGTTTCGTGGAAAGAACTTGAAGGGGTGGATGCGGTTTATATGATGCCTGAAAAAAATAAAGGTATGAAAATATGATGAAATGGACCAGGAAGGATTTGCTTTCACTTTACGATCTGTCTGCGGACGAGATAAGGGTGATTCTGGACACGGCCGAGGAGTTCAAGAAAGTTTCCGAACGCAGAGTCAAGAAGGTCCCAGCACTGCGCGGAAAGACGGTGGTTAATTTCTTTGTCGAACCCAGTACTAGGACGAGGGCTTCTTTTGAACTTGCGGAACAACGGCTGAGTGCGGACATAGTGAACATGTCGGCATCGACAAGCAGTCTTTCAAAAGGGGAGACGCTTCTCGATACTGTCAAAAACATCGAAGCGCTACAGGTTGATCTTATTGTGATGCGTCATTCAGCCGCAGGTTCACATAATTTTCTCGCGAAAAGGCTCAAATGCGGCATAATCAACGCCGGAGACGGGGCGCACGAGCATCCCACCCAAGCTCTTCTGGACATGTTTACAATCATTCAGAAAAAGGGGCGGATCGAAGGACTGAAAGTTGCGATTGTAGGAGACATTCTTCACAGCCGCGTTGCGAGAAGCAATATATGGGGGCTCCTTAAGCTGGGTGCAAAGGTCACAATCGGCGGTCCTGCAACCCTAGTCCCTAAGGAATTTGCAAAAATAGGCGTGCGGGTCTGCGATAATTTAAAAGACACCATCGAGGACGCTGACGTTGTTAATCTCCTGCGAATACAGCATGAACGGCAACGTGAATCATATTTTCCGAGCATCAGCGAATACTCAAATATTTTCGGACTCAACAGGGAAACAATAAAATATCTCAAGCCGGACGCCCTTGTGATGCATCCTGGGCCGATCAACAGGGGTGTGGAGGTGGAAGCCTCTATTGCGGACGGACCGCAGTCAGTAATTCTCGAGCAGGTCACCAACGGGCTAGCCGTCAGGATGGCGGTTTTGTATCTTGTGGCAGGCTGCTTAGAGAAGTGATGGAAGAAGTGCGAAAGTGCGGGGGTTGGGGAGAATTTGAACATCGAACATTCGCCATGGCGGAAACATCCAACATCGAATTTAGATGACGGGGAGACGTGGCAGGTGATCTGAGGTCAGAAAGAGAATTTAATTCAGGAAAATCCTAACTTGGACATTGGATATTCCGTGTTGGATATTGGATATTCAGAGTTGCGGCCCCTGGTTGCCTAATTAAACGCTAAGGAATTTCAAAGTTATTATTAAAAAACTAAAAATAACGCGGCAACAGAGTGCCGCGGCTACAGCAGTGGATTTATTGTAGCCACGTCACTCTGTTGACGTGCTCTGTTTATTAGAGTTGCGACTTACAGTCGCCTAATTTAAAACATCGATGGGGCTTCATACCATGAAAACAGATTATATTTTGAAAAACGGACGAGTGATTGATCCCTCCCGCTCCATTGACCGGAAGATGGACATAGGCGTAAGCGACGGGAAAATAGTCAGCCCTTCAAAAATAAGGGGGGCCAAGGTGATTGACCTTGGCGGACTGGTTGTCGCACCCGGATTTATTGACATGCATGTTCATCTGCGTCAGCCGGGACGTTCCGACAAGGAATCCATAAAGACTGGTACGATGGCCGCCGCCGCCGGAGGATTCACTTCAATTCTCGCCATGCCAAATACGAGTCCGCTTTCGGATAATCCCGGGACAATTGAGCTTGTCAAGCGCGCCGCCCAGGAAGACGGAGTGGTCAAGGTTCTGCCTTGCGGGTGCATATCTAAAAATCAGGAAGGCAAGGAGATGACCGGAATCGGCGGTCTGAAAAAAGCCGGAGTTGTCGCCCTGTCGGATGACGGAAAATGTGTCCAGAACCATGAGCTCATGCGGCATGTCCTTGAATATTCAAAGTCGTTCGGACTTCCGATTCTCGATCACTGCGAGGATGAAAAGCTTGGCGCAGGCGGAGTCATGCATGAAGGCTATTGGTCGGTTGTTCTCGGATTGAGGGGAATTCCCGCCGCAACAGAGGAACTGATGGTTGCCCGCGACATAATCCTGGCTGAAATGATCGGATGGAAAATCCATATTCAGCATGTCAGCACATCTGGAAGTGTCCGTATGATAAAGGATGCCAGAAAAAGAAAGATCCCCGTTTCTGCCGAGGTCACCCCTCACCACATTGCGCTCACGGATGAGGAGATAAAACATTTTGACACCAATTATAAGATGAATCCGCCCCTGCGTTCGGAAGATCACCGCAAAGCCCTGATAAGCGGACTCAGGGATGGGACGATCACCGTCATCGCCACGGATCATGCGCCACATACGGAAACGGAGAAGCTTGTGGAGTTCGATTACGCGCCTTTCGGGATAATCGGGCTTGAAACTGCATTGCCTGTCTGTCTTACAGAACTGTATCACAAAAAATTTCTGACCCTCTCTGAACTTGTTTCAAAGTTCACGGCAGGTCCTGCGGAAGTGCTCGGGCTTCAGACAGGATTGGCCGAAGGTTCCGTTGCGGATATCACCGTATTGGATCCCGATTTGAAACATAGGATTGATGCTTCCTCATTCTTCTCCAAATCCAGGAACACGCCCTTCGACGGATGTGAAGTCCACGGAAAAGCGATGGCAACGATCGTCGACGGAAAATTCGTTTACAGCCTGCTGGACGGGGTAAAAGGGATGATTTAATCGTATAGGAATTTCAAAGTTGGAACACCGGCATCTTTGTCAGTATTCTTAATTAAAAGAGTATGGTACAGGCGTCTCGCCTGTTTCTATTCTTTCTTGAAGAACAGGCGAGACGCCTGTACCACATTATGACAGATGCCACTAAGATGGTGGCGTTCCAAAAGAGTTGCGGCCCTTGGCCGCTTAATTTAAATCCGCAACCGACGTGCAGAAGATATCCGAGAATCGAACTTTGAGAAATATAACCGATAAAACAGCATACAAATGAAGGAGAGGATATTGCTTAATTTTGATGCTCCATGGCTTGAGAAGGGTGATAAACTGGTCTGTTTCGGCGATAGCCTTACATCTGCGAAGGATGATGGTTATGTGAAAATTCTGGAAGATAATCTCAGGAAACTGAAGATAAAAGTAGTTAATGCCGGGCTTGGCGGTGATAAGACTCCGACTGCGCTTGCTAGGCTGCGATCGGACGTGATTGCGCTGAAACCGGATGCAGTATCGATTTTTCTTGGAGTTAATGACGCGGCAGTCGGACGTAGCGTATGGGCAGACGAACCGCGTGTAGAACCTGCGGCATATAAAAACAATCTCATCTGGATCGTTCATATATGTCGACTGGCTGGAATCAAAAAGTTCAGCATCACTACTCCAGCTTGGCAGTTTGAAGGCACATCTATGGCAAGTTACGGCAATGTACTGTCACAATACTGTTTGGCGGCACGTGAAGCCGCCGATGAATCCGGATCAAGGCTGGTGGCACTGGATGCGGCATTTGCGCAGGAATGGCTGTTACACGGGGGCCGAGCCAAGTCCGGTCTTCTGCTGACTCGTGACGGTGTACACATGACATTAGCGGGAAATGAACTTATCGCTTCTACCATGCTGGACACCTGGAAAATAGTCTTACCATAATCACCATGATACCGGTCTGAAAAAAATAAAGTAGCATTTTTATGAAAAACAGAGTGTGGCTTGAGATAAATTTAAAGACGCTTTGCGAGAACTTCGGGAATATAAAATCCCATGTCTCACCGTGTGGAGTGATTGCGGTTCTGAAGGCGAACGCCTACGGATTGGGAGTACGGGAGATTGCCAGGACGCTTGCCGATGCCGGAGCTGCCGGATTTGGTGTTGCGGAATTGAATGAGGCGCTCATGCTGAAAGATGCCGGTATTCCGGTTCAGATTCTGGGAGGCGTCCTTCCGGAAGAAATTCCGGATGCCGTCAGAGAGGGGATAATCCTCGCCGTAACGGATGCGGAAATCGCAAAGCGCATCAGTGATGAGGCCGTGAACCAGAAAAAAACGGCCGAATGTCAGTTTCTTGTGGACACCGGAATGGGCAGGCTTGGGATACTCGCCTTGGAAGCCGTTGACATGATTAAAAATGCGGTCGCGCTTCCAAATCTGAATTTTTCCGGAATTTATTCCCATTTTCCGATGGCTTATATGACTGGAAGCGAATATACGTTGAACCAGGTTTCACAGTTCCTGAAACTTCTCGAGCAGCTCAAATCTTCTGGGATTGTCTTCAAGAAAATCCATATTGCGAACAGCGATGCCATCAATAATTTCCCGGTCACATACAAGCCGCCGTTCAATTTTGTCAGGACGGGAATCAATCTGCACGGCTCGTTTGACAGCCAGGGGCAGCATGTCTTGAAATTGAAATCGATCCTGACTTTGAAGACCCGGCTTGTATCCATACGGGATCTTCCTGCCGGAACAAGCATCAGCTACGGATGCACATACAAACTTCCGAAGGATATGAAGGTCGGTATTGTTTCAGCAGGATATGCCGACGGGCTTCCTCTTGCGCTTTCAAACCGCGGATATGTTCTCATCAAGGGCAAGCCATGCCATGTCCTTGGTCGCGTGACCATGGATTATACTATTGTTTCTCTCGAACAGCTTCCCGAAGCCGAATGCGGAGATGAAGTCATTTGCCTGGGTGGCGAAGGACCACTGGCGATAACAGTGGAAAACTGGGCCCAGCTCAAGGGAACCCATCCCTACGAGATAATCTGTTCGTTTGGCTCGCGCGTCAACCGCATCTGCGTATGATTTTTCCTGTGGAAAAACCATGTCCTCTTTAAAATTCCAATATATAGATTAAATTCCCGTCCATTGAATTTTTAATTTCTCACTCATAATTCACAATATTCTTATGCAGCGGTTTCATACAGATGGACGGATAATGGACGCGCCCGAGGTTTACAGGGCGCTTAAAATAAGCACGATTTCAGGCTCACTTGGAATGGCGTGGTTTGCGATCTGCTTTGGTGTTCCGATAACCATGCTTATGGAATCCCTCAACGGAACCGGAGTCGCCATCGGGCTGATTGTCACAATCCAGCAGCTTGCCATGCTCATACAGATACCTTCCGCCCTGTTTTTTGAGGGTATGCCGAGCAGGAAGAAGCTCTGGGGCGCTCTTGCCGTAATACACAGGCTGTTTTGGTTTGTGCCCGCCTTTGTCCCGTTTCTTTTCGCGGATACACCGTCAGTCGCGGCGACAGCCATCCTTGTCGCCATTGCCGCAAGTGCAGTTATCGGGCAGATGTGTGGTCCGATGTGGCAGGGATGGATGGCCGATTTGATCCCTGAAAAAATCAGTGGACGGTTCTGGGGAATCAGGCAGAGCATAGTGACTGTCTCTTTTCTTGTCGCAACCGGATTTTCAGGTTGGATTCTGGATCTTTTTCCTGACCCGCGGAAGCCTGGAGGATCATATACAGGGTTCACAATTGTCTTTACGATAGCCACAATTCTCGGAATACTTGATATAGCAGTTCATATGCTTGTGCCTGAACCCAGGCACGGCTCATACAGGAAACACGTGAACTTCTCGGATTTGATGGATCGCATTGTAGCTCCCATGAAAAATCCGAATTTCAGATGGATGACTCTTTCTTTTTCACTCTGGTATCTCGCGTTCGGGATAATCGGAGCGTTCGGGATGGTTTATCTGCGACGGGAATTCAATTTTACGTACACGGAACTTTCCATGCTTGCCGTTAGCGCTTCCCTCGGACCCGTTCTCTGCGGAATTCTCAACGGATATATTATTGATAAGATAGGAGCAAGGACTTTTTGCGCGATTTTAATGTCTGTAGTCCCTTTGTTGTCGTCAGCTTGGTTTTTCCTGAGCCGAGAAAGTTTCATATTCAGTCTGCCGTTTTTTAACACATTCACAATTTCTGAGCCCCTTCTGCTTCTTCTTTCCGTCAATCTTGTCGCCGGCGCCCTTTGCGGTGGGGTTGGAATTTGTCAGCTTCATCTTATTAATGTCCTTTCCCCTAAGGAGGGCAGGGGGATGGCGATTGCCGTACACTGGACAATAATAGGGTTAATGTCGGCGGCTGGTCCGATAATAGGGGGTATGGTAATGGATTATTTCACCAAGTTTCCATTTTCGTGGAAACTATTTACGGGAATTCCTTTCTCATTTTTCCATATACTCCTGATATTCCATTTCCTGATAATATTCTTTGTCGCCGCGCCGTTGATGCTCAAGGTAAAAGTGAGGGCCGGAGAACTGCCCATCTGGGAAGCTTTGGGAAGTCTCAGGGTTGGAAATCCACTGAGGGCCGTAAGCATAGTTTATAATATCTACCAGACAGGTTTTGACTTCGCCAGGGATGAGGGGGATAAGAAAAACAGTAGACAGTGACCAAGTGAGGAAAGAAACGGAGAATCGGTGAGGTTTCCAGGCAACTGAAAAACTGTTCACTAATCACTGGATTTGCGGTTCTTGTCCACTTGGTCTGAGTAATTTTTTCCTGCATCAGGAAAAAATTGAATCATATAAAACGTCGGAGATAACAGGAATGTCCATAATCAAGTTCGACGAGGAATATTTCATGAGGAAAGCCATCGCGCAGGCGGAAATCGCCGCCGAGGAGGGAGAGGTGCCTGTCGGAGCCGTGGCTGTAAAAGACAACCATGTGATAGCCAGTTCATATAATCAGGTGGAAAAACTGAAGGACGCCACTGCGCACGCCGAGATGATTGTAATCACACAGGCTGCAAATGCAATTGGAGGCTGGCGGCTTGACGGTGTCGATATTTATGTCACAAAGGAGCCCTGCGCGATGTGTGCCGGAGCCATGGTCAACTCGAGGGTTCACAGGGTGTTTTTCGGAATGCATGATCCGCGCTGCGGAGCCGTATGCTCGGCTCTGCAGATAACCTCTTTCCCGGGCATGCTCCACAAAGTCAGGGTCAGTGGTGGCCTTTTGGAAGCGGAGTGCTCGGAAATAATGAGGGAATTCTTCCGGAAAGTTCGCAAGGCGAAACAGAAACAACCGAATAAATAATTTCAGAGGTGACACTGAAATTATTTATTTTCCAGCATCTCCCTCAGCGATTTCACAAGAGTGTCGGTGTTCTTCTTCTCCATGGCGCTTATCGGAATTATTTCATAGCCTTTGACTTTCCTTTTCAGAGCAGCGAGGTTTTTCTTGGATTCAGGGAGGTCGATCTTGTTAGCGACAATGATGGCTTTTCTTTTGGAAAGCCCTTTCATATACAGTTCGAGTTCTTTCTGGAGAGTGTGGAAGTCGTCAACCGGGTTCCGTCCATCGACTCCGGCCATATCCAGTACATAGACAAGTATTTTCGTCCTTTCAATATGCCTGAGGAATGCATGACCCAGCCCGATATTCATGTGGGCTCCGTCAATTAGTCCGGGTATGTCTGCGATTTTTAAACGGTAGAAATCTGGAAAATCAACGACTCCTACAATCGGATGCAATGTGGTGAAGGGATAGGGCGCGACTTTAGGGATTGCATTTGAAACCGCCCTCAGCAGGGTTGATTTTCCGGCGTTCGGAAATCCGACAAGTCCTGCGTCCGCGATCGTCTTCAGTTCAAGCTCTATTTCCTTTTCCTCTCCGGGTTTTCCGGGCTCGTGTTCTCTGGGAGCCCTGTTGAAATTGCTTAGGAAACGGGCATTTCCTTTTCCGCCTTTTCCGCCAGTTACTATGACATATTTCATTCCCGGATTGTCCAGATCCACAATCGTTTCACCGGTGTTCACGTCCCTGACAATTGTTCCTAGCGGAACCTTGATTATGAGATCCTTCCCGTTGCGCCCATGCATGTCTTTGCCTTTTCCGTTCCCACCCTTTTCCGCAGGGAAGTGCCGCTGGAAAACATAATCTACTAGACTCTGCTCCCCTGTCGCGGTCTCAAAAATCACGTCTCCTCCATCCCCGCCGTCCCCTCCGTTGGGTCCGCCTTTCGGAACATATATTTCACGGCGGAAGCTGCAGCATCCATTGCCGCCGTCTCCGGCTTTCACTTTTATCTTCGCCTTGTCAACAAACATGGTGTAATTCCTTAAATTGGTTAATCTTATTGTATTTCAGCGTTTGAATATCTTATCGGGAACAGGTCAACATCGATCAAATACGGCTCTTCATATGTGAAGTTTGGAGAGGATAAATCGTATTTGCCTTTGTACTCTTTCGGATAAACTCCGCAAATCCCCATGACACTGTGGGATACATTACTATGTGAAATCGTGGTGCCTTTGTTTTCAATTACAGTTTTTATCTTGGGGTTGTCTTTCAAAAATGAGTCGTTGAAGAACATGATAGAAGGCAGCTCTATTTCATATTTTGTGAAACCACTGCATCCGTGACCGTAATTACCGTCATTGAAGTCATTCAGGTTTTCGCCGTGATCCGGCATGTACCAGACGCAGACAGGTTCTTCCTCGGCGAGTGCGGTTCTTGCGATAGTCCGCAGTAATTCGTCGGTATGCAATATGGAATTGGCGTATTTGTCCTTTACTTCGTTCCCGCTGGGGTATATGTAATCCTTGTATGTGTATTTGTAGTCGCTGAAGGCGAAGTGGCTTCCCCTCAGATGCATGATTATGAGTTTTTTGTCGGTATTCTTGTTGATCAGTACGTCCTTCAGGATGGGGATCAGGTCGGTGTCGTCTCCGGTTGAAGACTTTATGATATTTTCATCGGCATCTATGAAATTTAAGAAAATATTGGTGTATGTGGATATGAAATATGTTTTATAGCCTATGTTTTTAATGATTTTGACAAAGCTCGGATTCTTGGGTATGTCAATGAAATTTTTCGAGGTCACTACGGAGAAGATATCCATCAATGCCGGGTATGTTGTCTGCGCGGTTGCGATGTAATCTTTGAAAAGTATGAAGTTGTCGGGATGTTCTTCGATTTCTTTTTTGAGGAAGGCGTTTGTTTTTCTGTCGCGTCCGTAGAGACCCCAGGACGCCCTTCTTGCAGACTCTCCGACGATCAGGATGAAAGTACATTTCTTTTCTTCAAATCCCGCCTGCACCCTTCCCTTGAAATGATACTCCTTCTTGGACGTCTCTTTCATCTGGGAAATGATTTTGGCATATGTGCTTGAGTCGTAGGACAGTGAAAAGGGATACGCCTTAATCAGGTAATTATATCCGAAAAAGAAGAAAACGGATGTCGCGAGCATGATGGTTATCGGGAGATATCTTTCGTTTTTTGTAATCAGAATTTCCCTGTCGTCGTCTTTTCCCTTCAAGATTATGAATCTGAAATACAATGCGAACACGATAATAAACAGAAGCGCCTGGGGAATCATCTTCGGAGAAAGGGCGAAGTTGAACATTATTTCAGTTTTAGTGTTCATAAGCGCCATTATGCTGGTCGCGCCAAGAGATTTCTTGTAAATGACAAGGAATACAGTGTAGATGAACGATAATATCACAAACGGCAAAGTAAGTATCAGTCTCGCTCTTGTAAGAAGGAAAGCTGAAGATGCAAAAGAGAAGCACAGGACAAAGGAAAGCAGATATTCGGGCTCCTCAAAAAAAAGAAATTGAACAAGAGCAGGCAGGGTGATTATCAGGCTGTTTAGAAATATTTTCAATTTGAGACTGATATGATACTCAAAGCTTATGTGCTTTAGAATAGCGTGTCCCGCCTTGAGAATGTCCCTGTAAAACCAGTTCTTACCCGCTTGATTCATGTTCACCTTTTGATACTGAGAATGAAAAAGCCCAGATTGACTGGGCTTTGAAAATCTGCGGATTTCGCCGCCTGATTATGCAACAGGTACGATGTTGACCGTTTTTTTGTTCTTCGAGAACTGTACAGCGCCGTCAACGAGGGCGAAAAGAGTGAAGTCGCGGCCGCAGCCGACGTTTTTGCCAGGCTCGAATTTTGATCCGCGTTGACGGACTATGATACTCCCTGCGCTTACATATTCCCCGCCCGACGCCTTCATCCCAAGCATCTTGGGATTGCTGTCGCGGTTATTTTTACTGCTGGATTGTCCTTTTTTATGCGCCATAAAATTTCTCCGAAATTTTTAAAATTAATTTTGATTCAACGACGGATATGCCTGGGATCGCCCTTGGGGGATTATCCGCAAACAGGTGCATACTATAAAATGACTTGTCCAAAAAACAAGCCGATTGATGAAAATTGATGTCAAAACGTGCTCTTCCACGCTTTTAATTTGATAAAAACAGGGTCTATTGTAAGGCTTTATGCTTAATCCGATAGTCATACTTGATAAAAAATTATAAATATAAGGAAAAGGAAATGCCAAAAATTCATCCAAGTGCTGTTGTTGACCCAAAAGCCCAAATTGCCGATGATGTCGAGATCGGAGCCCATTGCGTTGTCGGACCGGATGTTACGCTCGGCGCAGGCTGCAAGCTTATATCCCAGTGCTTTGTAGGGGGATATACCACCATGGGAAAAGGGAATATTGTGTTTCCTTTCGTCTCAATCGGAACCGCCCCGCAGGATTACGGGTACAAAGGCGGAATTTCATACACTAAAATAGGCGACAATAATTATTTCAGGGAGGGTGTGACTGTTCAGCCCGGCACACAGCCGGAGACCGAAACCGTCATCGGGAACAGATGTCTCCTGATGGCAAATTCGCATGTCGCCCATAACTGTGTTCTCGGAGACGGCGTGATACTTGTGAACTGCGCCACTCTCGGCGGATATGTGAATATCGGGAACAACTGCCTGATTTCAGCCATTACCGCCATTCATCAGTTCTGCAGAATCGGACGTTTCGCGGTGCTGAGCGGCTGTTCTGCAATATCCAAGGACCTTCCGCCTTTTATGATCTGCAGCGGCAGGAATGGTGCCATTCTCGGAATCAACATCGTCGGATTGAGAAGAGGCGGTTTCTCCAAGGAATGCATTGAAGCGCTCAGGGATGTCTACCAGATTTTCTTCAGAAGCAAGCTGAGCATCCCCAACGCCCTTGAAAGAATCAGCGCCGAAGTCCCGCAACTTCCGGAAATCAAGGATTTCGTCGAATTCGTCACATCCAGTAAACGCGGTGTCCTCCGTTTCGGTGACGAGGCGGATCTCGACCCTGAAAAGAACGGGTGACGGAAAACGAGGCACAAAGGCGCAAAGGTGCAGAGGCACAAAGTGAAGAGGGATGGGTAAAGTAACTCGGGCATTCCTGCCCGAGACAGAATCAGCAAGTCCTTAATCATTGGATATTCCGTGTTGGATATTGGATATTCGTTTTGCGACTTAGCACTTAAAACTTAACACTTAAAACTGTGAAATAAAACCATGGCCAAGGGAACGGTAATACAGAAAATACTTGACACCCACCATCTGTCTGGGGGAAAAAATCCAGGACAGCCGGTTTCGATAAGAATTGATCAGACGCTCACCCAGGATGCAACAGGCACGATGGCATATCTTGAACTTGAGGCGATGGGTGTTGACAGGGTCAGGGCTGAGCTCTCAGTATCTTATGTTGACCACAATATGATGCAGAACGGTCCCGAGAACCAGAACGACCATTTATATCTTCAGTCGGTTGCTGCGGCAAAGGGAGTCTATTTTTCCAGGCCGGGCAATGGAATCTGCCATCAGGTTCACCTGGAGAGGTTCGGGGTTCCCGGCAAGACTCTCTTGGGTTCGGATTCACACACGCCCACAGGGGGCGGAGTCGGCATGATGGCAATCGGGGCGGGTGGACTTGACGTGGCGCTCGCCATGGCGGGCAAGCCTTTTCGCATGTCTTATCCGAAAATTATCGGAGTGAACCTTTCCGGTCATCTTAGACCGTGGCTGTCCGCAAAAGACCTCATATTGAAAATGCTGAGCATCTTGACGACAAAAGGGAATGTCGGATGCATGGTTGAATATTTTGGTTCCGGCGTCGAATCCCTTTCCGTTCCGGAACGCGCGACAATTACAAACATGGGCGCAGAACTCGGAGTCACAACCTCTGTTTTTCCATCTGACGGACGCACGAAAAGTTTTCTTGAAGCCCAGGGCAGGGGTGCGTCGTGGATGGAACTCAGGGCCGATGCAGATGCCGAATATGACAGGGTGATCGAGATTGACCTGAAGAAACTTGTTCCGATGGCGGCCGCCCCCTCAAGCCCGGACAATATTAAAACACTCGCCGAAATCGGCGAAATACCAGTTCATCAGGTGATTATAGGTTCATGTACGAACAGCTCCTATCAGGATCTCATGCTCGTCGCAAAACTGCTCAAGAACAGGAAGATAGCAAAGCATGTCTCCCTTTCAATCTCCCCGGGAAGCCGACAGGTTTTGCAGATGATTTCCGAAAACGGCGCTCTTGCGGACATGATTTCGGCAGGGGCCAGAATCCTCGAAACATCTTGCGGCGCCTGTATTGGACAGGGTATGAGCCCCGCGAACGATGCCGTTACTCTCCGCACCTTTAACCGCAATTTTCCGGGGCGCACGGGAACAAAAGGGGACAAGTCATATCTTGTGAGTCCGGCGGTCGCCACCGCTGCCGCGCTTACCGGTAAGTTCACAGATCCCAGACTGCTGGGAATAAAATTTCCAAGAATAAATGAGGCGAAGAGTTTTCTTGTCGACAATGATATGATTATTCCGCCTATGCCTGCGGAAGACGCTTTAAAAGTTGAAATCATCAGGAAGCCGACAATTGGTAAACCCCCAGTGAACTCTCCGCTTCCTGAAAATATAAACGGCGAAATCATTTTAAAAGTCGGCGACAAAATAACAACTGATCATATTATGCCCGCAGGCATCCATCTGAAACACCGCAGCAATATCCCCGAATATTCGAAAGTTGTTTTTGAATGCTTCAGCGAACCGGGCAAACCGACATTCGCCCAGCATGCCACCGCCCTCAGGGATTCCGGTAAACACGGGATAATTGTAGCCCGCGAGAGTTATGGACAAGGATCTTCCCGCGAACATGCCGCAATCTGCCCCATGTATCTCGGAGTTAAAGCTGTTGTCGCCATCAGCATTGAAAGAATCCATGCCGCAAACCTTGTGAACTTCGGAATAGTTCCGCTTCTTTTTGCGAATCCCGCGGATTATGATCGGATTGCGCAGGGAGATTTGCTGAATATATGCGAAATTCGCAGACAGCTTGAAGTCGGAAAACTTGTGAAAGCGGAAATTGTCAGGGTGAATGGAGAGAAGATGGAAATAGAGCTTAGTCACGGCCTGTCAGAGGAAGATATTTCCATCATACTTCCCGGAGGCTGCTTGAACTGCTGAAGATAGGGCGATTTCTCCGAAAGCACCGCCGGACGGACGGCTATCCCTACCTTGACGTTAAGGAATTTAAAAGAGATGAACATCCAACATCCAACGTTGAACATCGAACATTGAATTAAAACTCAATTCATTCTAAGTTGGATGTTTCCGCCGTGGCGGATTGAATGTTCGAAGTTCAGATTATTTAAAAGTTGCGGCCCTTGGCCGCCTAATTCAAGCGTATAGGAAATTGTATTTTAAGGAACGCCGGTCTCCAGACCGGCTTTAATGGTAAATGACAAAAGAGCCGAACTGGAGTTCGGCGTTCCATAAAGAGTCCCGGCGGAGCCGGTTAAGTTCACGTTAAGGAATTTCAAAGTTTATGAATATTAAGACAGCCTAAAGGCTGGACTCCAAATTTTGGAGTTCACACTTTAGTGTGTCTTTATTTTAAACAAGTTGCGGCCTTTGACCATCTAATTCAATCAGAACTCCAGACAGGAATGTCTGGGTTGCTTAAACATATGGGGATTTTTTATTTATGGGACAGGACACTTTCTACGTTACGACCCCGATTTACTATGTGAACGACAAACCGCACATAGGCCATGCATATACGACAATCCTTGCGGATGTCCTATCCCGTTATCACCGCCTCCTTGGCGATCCGACTTTTTTCCTCACGGGTACCGATGAGCACGGACAGAAAGTCCAGAAGGCCGCTGTTGCAAACAAGATGACTCCACAGGAACAGTGCGACACCACTGTGACAAGATTCCAGGAGCTTTGGAAAAAGCTTGAAATAACGCATGATGATTTCATACGGACCACTGAAGACCGCCATAAGAATGTAGTCAGGACAATCCTTCAGGATCTTTATGACAGGGGCGAGGTTTACAAGGCTGAATATTCAGGCCATTACTGCACCCCCTGCGAAAGATTTTTCTCGAAAAAGGATCTTGTGGATGAAAAGCTCTGTCCTGATTGCAAACGACCAACCGACGAGATAATTGAGTCAAACTATTTCTTTAAAATGGGAAAATACCAGTCATGGCTTATTGATCACATCCAGTCGCATCCTGAGTTCATACAGCCAGACTTCCGCCGCAATGAGACACTCGGGTTCCTTCGCAAACCTCTGGAGGATCTCTGCATTTCACGCCCGAAAAAACGCCTTGCATGGGGAATAGAACTTCCGTTCGACAAGGAATATGTGTGCTATGTCTGGTTTGACGCCCTGATCAATTATATAACAGGAATAGGATATGGGCAGGACGCTGCGAAATTCGCAAAATGGTGGCCAGCCTCCTACCACCTCATCGGAAAGGATATTCTCACCACGCATACCGTCTACTGGCCGACAATGCTGAAGGCGATGGGAATAGAACAGCCGAAGACGATATATGCGCACGGCTGGTGGCTGATTGGTTCGGATAAGATGAGCAAGTCCACCGGCAATGCCGTCAATCCGATCGATGTGGCTGAAAAATACGGGGTTGACGCGTTCCGCTATTTCCTCATGTCGGAAATGTCGCTGGGGAACGACGCTTCATTCAGCGAGGAGATTTTCATCACTCGGTATAACAGCAATCTCGCGAACGATCTTGGAAATCTTCTGAGCCGCGTCGTAAAGATGATCGCCAAGGAAGCGGGCGGAATAATTCCCGCTCCAGTTGAATCGGCGCAGACTGAATATGAAAAGGAACTCCGGGAAACTGTTCTATCCGCAGTTTTTGAAATGGAACCGGCCATAACCGGAATGAAGCTTGACCGCGGGCTCGAACAGATTATGAACGCCATACGTGCGGCAAACCGCTATATGGAACAGACAGCCCCGTGGAAACTCGCAAAGGAGAAGAATACCGACCGTCTCAGTACGGTCCTATATACCGCCGCGGAGTCACTGAGGATAATTTCCGGTCTTCTCTATCCTGTAATGCCGGGCAAAATGTGCGAAATCCGCAAAGCCATAGGGCTTCCTGAGACAGGGATGGAAATATTCGAGTTGAAGACTTGGGGAAAACTAAGTCCCGGTCTCAAGGTTTCCGATATCGGCTCTCTTTTTCCGCGGATAGAAGTAAGCAAGGATGATGCGTCAAAATCTGCGAAATCCGCAGAGACTGTTGCCGTTGCAGCCGAAGACATAATTGTCATTGATGACTTCAGCAGGATCAAGCTCAAAACGGCAAAGGTTTTGGAAGCTGAAAAAGTCGAAGGCGCGGACAAGCTTCTCCGCCTCCAGATTGATGTCGGCGGACAGAAGCGTCAGCTGGTCGCCGGGATCGCGCTGTTCTACAAGCCGGAAGAAGTTGTCGGAAGGACAATCATCATTGTTGCCAACCTGAAACCTGCGAAAATACGTGGAATCGAATCCTGCGGAATGCTTCTCGCCGCCAAGGACGGGAAGACTCTCAAGCTCATCACAGTCGACGGCGGTGAATTTCCGTCCGGCGCATCCGTGGGATGAAAATGCATGGAAGATTTTTTGTACAATTTATTTGCGGTTCATCTCGGGACAAGCTTTTTGTTTCCGACAAAAGCCACCTTTGTGAGTTCGGGCATTCTTGAGTAAGCGTCCAGATCGGTGTTGTCGAATTGTTTGGCTTTGAAGTCATACCAAGCTAATCCTGCGATCATCGCCGCATTGTCCGTGCAATATTTCGGATGCGCTATTACCAGGTGCCTTCTTCCGGGAAGGGATTTCTTCATTCTTTCCCTGAGCGCGCCGTTGCATGCCACGCCCCCGCAGAGGACTACGGTTGAGGCCGAGAAATATTCAGCCGCTTCGACTGTTTTTCTCACAAGGACATCCACGATCGCCTCCTGATATGAGGCGACGGAATCGCACAGGATTTCGCCTGTCATGTTTTCGCCACCGCCGAGTTTTATGCAGTGATAATAAAGGGAGGTTTTAACCCCGCTGAAGCTGAAGTTGAAGCGGTCTTTTTCGTTCAAAGCCTTTCCTGAAGTTCCGGTCAGAGAACGCGGAAATGCGAATTTCGCAGGGTTCCCGTTTTTGGCGGTTTTTTCGATTACCGGTCCGCCCGGATAACCGAGATGCAAAAGTTTTGCGGCCTTGTCAAAAGCCTCGCCTGCTGCGTCGTCAAGAGTCGTCCCGACGATTCGGGCATTGCCATCGTCGGTGATCAGCACTAGGGCGGTATGTCCGCCGGAGACCACCAAGGCAAGTATTGGAAAGGTTTCGGGCATTGCGAGTTTCTCTATTCCGTTTTCGAGGAAGCATCCATAGATATGGGCGATGAAATGATTTATCCCGACGAGCGGGATATTGTGTCCGGCTGAAAGTCCTTTCGCAAAGTTGACTCCGATGAGGAGGGAAGGGATAAGTCCGGGTCCGTTTGTAACTCCTATGGCGGCTACATCCATTATTGAGATGTCCGCAGTTTTCAAAGCGGTTTTAACTACGTATTCGATCGCGGTCAGATGTTCGCGTGCCGCGATTTCCGGCACGACTCCGCCATAGAGCGCGTGTTTTGCGATCTGAGAGGAAACAACGCTGCTGCGAACTTCGCAACCGTCAATCACGACGGATGCCGCAGTTTCATCGCAACTGGTTTCTATTCCTAAGATTATGTCCATTGTATATTTCTCAAAAAAATGCGGCAATAAAACGCCGCCTTTTTTTTATAGATATTTCACTCGATAACTGATAACCGATAACTGTTTACTGGTCACTGATTTATTTGGCTTTTGCAGGTTCGGCTTTTTTGTCGGTCGCCTTTGGCGTCCCGGCCCAGTAAATAATCCATTCTTCTTTTGTGACGATACCGTCCTTGTCCATGTCGGCGGAATGGAAAGCTTCGAAAAGCATGTTTTTTGCTTCAACTCCGTCTATTTTTCCGTCCTTGCTCTTGTCCACCTTGTCAAACCTGTCGTTCATTATGAAGTAATATTCCTCGGCGGTTATGGATCCGTCGGCATTTGTATCAGCCTGTGCGAAGCGTGATGTCCCTGTGCCTGCTTTTTCAGGGATTTCCCCTTCAGGTTTTGGAATAGTAAGATACTCATCCTTTGTAAGGCCGCCGTCCTTGTTCTTGTCAATTTCAGCGACACGTTTTTCAGCTCTGGCCTTTATTTCGTTTTCGGTGATTTTCCCATCCTTGTTTGTGTCAATAACTCCGAAAATGTCAAGCCAGTAGGTCTGGTATTCGTCCTTATCTATTTTTCCGTCTCCGTTTTTGTCTATTTTCTTAAAGGTATTAGGGCTGCGCGCAGGAGGGGCGGTTGTTTTGGAACTGTCTTGCGCCATGGTGCAGAAAGCGCCTGCGAACAATGCTGAAACTGTGAGTCCGGCAAGAAACTTTTTCATTTTTTTAACCCCAACTTTTTTCTTTGACCTGTCTGAATTACGGGCATCTAATCTACATTTTTCATATCAAGTTTCAAGTTTTTCAGTTTTTCAGGAAAATAACAATTATTCCTGAGTGTTTTTCATTTCAATAAATTCCTTCTGAATTTATTGAAATGAAAAACTATAGTATGCTTTGCAGGAAGTAGGGTTAAAGATTTGTGCTATATTAGAGGTTTAAACCAAAAAAATCATGGATTGACAACATATGGATTCCGACATTACTGGTCTCATACTCATAGGAATTGCGAGTTATCTCTTCGGTTCGGTACCGTGGGCGTTCATTATTGGCAGGATCAAAGGCATAGACATACGGGAACACGGGAGCGGAAATATCGGCGCGACAAATGTGATGAGAGTGCTCGGCAGGAAATGGGGAATCCTGTGTTTCATCCTGGATTTCCTTAAAGGGCTTCTTCCGGTGCTTGCCGTGAAAATTTTTACGGAAGCTCCCGATTCCCTTGTCATAGTCGCCGGACTTGCGGTTGTGGCGGGTCACATCTGGTCGGTGTTTCTTAAGTTCAAAGGTGGCAAGGGCATGGCTACCGGAGGAGGTGTCCTGGTGGGGATAGCCCCTTATTCTTTTATTTTTACGGGACTGGTATGGATAGTTCTTTTTTATTCGACCCGCTATGTTTCGGCGGCAAGCGTCATTGCGGCGGCGGCGCTTCCGGTGAGTTCTTTTGTTTTTTCAGAAACGGGATTATGGGTTTTGTCTGCGCCATTCCAGATGTTCCTTCTGGTTCTGGCAATTGTCACAATAGCGAAACACCACGGCAATATTGGAAGATTAATTAACGGCACTGAACATAAGTTCGAAAAGAAAAAGGTCTGAAGATGAATATTACGGTTTTAAGTGACGGGGGATGGGGGACTGCGTTGGCGTTGCTTCTGGTCCGGAACGGGCACAATGTCCGGCAATGGGGGCCTTTTCCGGAGTATATCCGCGAAATCCGCAAATCACGTGAGAATTCCCGTTTCCTTCCCGGTTCCGTCCTGCCTGCCGAACTCGGTTTGTGCGAGGATATGAAAGACGCCCTCGGCGATTCTGAAATAATAGTTCTCGCGTCTCCATCGCAATATCTGAGGGGAACTCTCGCGAAATTCGCAGAATACCATAATCCTGACAGGCATCTTCTTGTCAATGTCGCAAAGGGGATAGAAATCGGATCCTTAAAACGCATGAGTGAGCTCTGCGGGGAGATGCTTGGCGAAAACAGGTATTGTGTCCTTTCCGGACCGAGTCACGCTGAAGAGGTCGCCTTGAAATGTCCGACTGCCGTAGTCGCCGCTTCTTCGGATGTCAAAACTGCGGAAACCGTGCAGAAGGCTTTCATGAACGAGTTTTTCAGGGTGTACACGGTCACGGACGTGGTTGGAGTCGAACTTGGCGGCTCTTTGAAGAATGTTTTTGCAATAGCGTCCGGTATTCTTGACGGGATGGGGCTGGGTGATAATTCGAAGGCGGCCCTGATGACCAGGGGAATGGCTGAAATGGCGAGGCTCGGCATTGCGCTGGGAGGAAAGGGTGAAACTTTTTCAGGTCTCAGCGGGATAGGCGATCTGATTGTCACATGCATAAGCAGGCACAGCCGGAACAGGCACGTCGGCGAAGACCTGGGCAAGGGCAGGAAAATAGAAGATGTGCTGAAAGAAATGGGTCTCGTAGTCGCCGAGGGCGTGAAGACGGCGGAAAGCGCCTACAATCTTGCCTTGAAACATAATGTGGAGACGCCCATAATCAATGAAGTTTACGCCGGGCTCTACCTCGGAAAAGATCCGAGGCAAGGAGTGCGGGATTTGATGACCCGGAAAGCACGGAAAGAGTTTGACGCATGATGTTTTTCTGCGAAAAATATGAACTTTAGAAATCTAATTCTGCCGTTTTTTTTCGTTTCCGCCATGATGGTCGGTTCTTCCTGTAACAATGCTTTCAGAGATTTATCAGCTCATGGGGATACTGCCGATGAAAGCGCAAGGGCACTGTCTCCACTTTCTGAAGCTGAGAAAAGGATTCTCGCCAAATTTGGAGGTGAGCTACTTCCAGATCAGAATGTTAAAATTGGGGTCATCACAATTCACAGGAGGGAACTGGAGGTTTCATTTCCCGGCAGGATCAATATGACCGCGGGGGATCTTGAAGTCCTTATTGCCATGCCGCACGGACGGGTTCATGAGAGTCTTCTTGTGAGCGATGCGGATCCTCTGGGACTGCAACTAGCACTTCTCCTCATCGGGGCTGAGAACGGAAGTCGCTGTGGAGGCGGGAAAATTTCCCGTGGCACTATTTTGAACATTGATGTCCAACCTGAAAACGGCGGGAGAATGCCGGTTGAAGCATGGATTTCAAATAAAAGGACTGCAGGGGGCATCGACAGGTTCGGATGGGTTTTTGTAGGTTCAAGCTTTACTCACGACATGCGCTGCCTGGCGAAAGAAGAGGGAAATTTAGTCAATATCTGGAGTTTCGGGAACACGATCCTCGACAATCCGTCATCCACGGGAGATGAAGATGATTTCATCGTCGTGAATCCGGAAACTGTGGGGAAAAATGGAACTCCGGTCTCTATTTACATGTCGTTTGGGAAAATCGAATAATGAATTAAAAGAAATCCATTATTTCAAGTTTATGCTTGCAAGAAATGACTTTCCGTATACTTTACTGACCGATTGGCGGCTTAGCTCAGTTGGTTAGAGCGTCGGAATCATAATCCGCAGGTCCTCGGTTCAAATCCGAGAGCCGCCACCAGATTTCTTCCCCCGTTTTCCGAACCCGGATGAAAATTAATTATTTCTTTCATATTGGTTCTTGCAAATTTCCGGCGTTGGAGTATTTTTCAAGCCTCCCAATAATTGGGGGCGTAGCTCAATTGGTTTAGAGCGCTGCCCTGTCACGGCAGAGGTTGCGGGTTCGAGCCCCGTCGCTCCCGCCATACTTCGCTGAAGCTTCGTATGGCAGGCCATAGGAGCAATAATGTGTGGTATGTATATGTACTTCGTAGTCAAAAAGATGTTAGAACATACATCGGCTCAACAAATGACCTGAAGCGCAGATTCAAAGAACATAATTGTGGTCTTGTCATGGCTACGACCCACAGAACTCCTCTCATTCTCGAAGCTTATGTTGGCTTCACTGCGTGTTCGATAAGGTTGCGGGGCATGCCTGTTTTCGGGGTTTTGAAGTCAAACCAGAAGTTTACAGGCTTGTCGTGCCCGATCCCATGCATGTAATTGTAAATCGCCTTATTCAAACCCATCGTGAATTTTTCGTGCCTGCAGCCTTCCTCATCGCTGAAAAACAAATCATTTAAGGCGAATGTGTGTTTCGACGGACCAGTGATTTTCACCTTGTATTTTCCAGTGTCTTGCGCAATCGCGCTGTGTGCCGTGAGCGCAAATCGGTGGAAGTAGGCCGACTGTATTAATCCCTGTTCGAAAAATTGCCTTATTATTTCCAGGGAATCAATTGTCTCCTGTCCGGTCTGTGAGGGAAAACCGTACATCAGATAGGCGTGAACCATGATGCCATTGCGGGTAAGGCAGTCGGCCGTTATCGCAGCCTGTCCTATTGTCACACCTTTGTTTATGAGTTTGAGTATCCTGTCGGAAGCCACTTCAATGCCTCCTGAAACGGCAATGCATCCCGAACGTGACAGCAGGCTGCACAGCTCATCGTTAAAAGTTTTTTCAAACCGGATATTGGTCCACCATGTTATTTGAATCTTGCGTTTGATAAGCGCACCGGCGACTTCCTTGAGTAGTTTTGGAGGAGCTGCCTCGTCGGTGAAATGAAATCCGGTTTTGCCGGTCTGAAGAATAATCCGCTCTATTTTATCCACAATGTTCTTGGCTGTATCCGGTTCGTAGCGTGAAATATAATCGAGGGAGGTATCGCAAAAGGTGCACTTCCTCCAATAACAGCCGTGCGCCATTGTAAGCTTGTTCCAAAACCCGTCGTTCCATATTTTATGCATGGGATTGGTCAGTTCAATGACTGACATGTATTCACCAATTTCCAATCCGGCATAGTCGGGACAGACGGTGTTGGAAAACCGTATGTTTTCCGAATTGTCAATGTAGTTTATTTTCCCATGATCCATGACATATGTCCGGACCAATGAATCGACATTCTTTTTACCGTCAACATACTGGATGATTCTCTCCAGGGGCAATTCTCCATCGTCCAGGCAGATAAAGTCGGCGAATTTAAAAATTCGAGGTTCTTTCAACTGCCTTAAATCCGTGTTTACATAGCCTCCTCCAAACACTGTTTTTATCCCGGGATGGTTCTCCTTCAGGTGCCGGGCGCATTTTAAAGCGGCATAAAGATTGCCTGCAAAAGGGATGGTGAACCCGATTATTTGCGGCGATTGCTCAAATATGATTTCGTGTAACTGCTCGCACATGAAGGTGTCGAGAAGGTTGTTTTTCATAGACAGTCTGTCATGGATTTCGTCAAACTGGCTGGCTGAATGACAGATGCTTTCGGCATAGCGGTTAAAGCCATATTCACCTGAAATGGTTTCACGTATGTAACTGCCTATGGCGTTGATATATTGCGTGCCGAGATAGCGGGCTTTCTCCGTAAAACCCATGGTTCCAAAAGCCCATTCGAGGTTGTTCTCATCAATGTCTGCGGTGCCGGGAGGCAAAAAATCATGACTGCAAATCCGCATGGCCGATGTCTGGTCGCCTGTCTGCAGGAACCCGCGCACAAAATCAACCGTGTCAATATACTCCCGCCTGTATTTCCTGATCTTGCCGGCTAATTCAGTGTCAATCGCCTTTGTGCCTTCAAATATCCTGTCTAACCCTTCTTTGGAAAAAATATAATTGGTGAGCCGTATGCTCAGGTCGGCTTGCGCCACATCATAATGCCTGCTTTTCAAATAGCCGGTCAGCACGGTTGTCGCAGGATACGGACAGTTCCATTGCACAAAAGGAGGGGTTATGAGCAGAATTTTTGACATTTATAATAAATTTTGTTCCCAAATTTATATTTCAATCATCGCCTTCACGACACCGTCCTTGTAATCGGCAACAAGGTCAAACGCTTTTTTTGTATCTTTGAACTTGAAACGGTGTGTCACCATACTGCCGGCATCGAACAGGTTTTTGTCTATCATGTCAAGGGCCGGACGGACGCAATGGTTCTGGCGTCTTACGTTCTGTATGCAGATTTCCTTCCTGCGTGAAAGGTCGACGTTCAGGGACCAGTGTTTCATTGATGGGGGGATTCCGATGAGCATGATTTTTCCGCCGGGTTTTACAAGTCCGACGGCCTGGTCCAGGGCATCCTGCTGTCCGCAGCATTCAAAAACGGCATCGAAGAGCAGGGGTTCCCCGCCGGTAAATTTTTGAACGATGTCTTCCTTGTCCGGATTGCCGGTCAGGTCGGCGCCCATTTTTTCCGCAAGTTTTAGACGGAGGTCGATCTTGTCAGTCACATAGATTTTTTCCGCGCCCTGCGCCTTTGCCGGAAGAAGGACGCTTAATCCTATCGGGCCGGCGCCGAGAATTGCGATCTTCGCGCCTTTCATCGGAATGGATTGTTTTACGGCGTAAACGCCAATCGCAAGAGGTTCGGATATTGCGGCCTCCTCGAATGACATCGAATCCTTTATTTTGAGACAGCATTCTTCTGGCATGACGATATATTCCGAGAGACAGCCGTCCGCCTGTTTCGGACATCCAAGGAAACGGAGTTTTCTGCATGTGTGTGGGCGATCCGCCTTGCACTGGTCGCATTTCCAGCATGGCATTGCGGGTTCGACCGCAATCCTGTCGCCGGGTTTCACATTTTTCACGGCAGGTCCGATTTTTTCGACTGTTCCGGCGCCCTCATGTCCGACCGTGAACGGGTATTCTACGACCTGGCTCCCGATTTTCCCTTGTGTGTAATAGTGGACGTCGGAGCCGCAGACTCCGACAATTTTCATCCTGATGAGAACGTCGTCCGGATTTTTTATTTCCGGTGCAGGAACATCCCGCATCTCCATTTGGCGTATTCCTGTCAACATCATTGATTTCATGAGGATTCCCTTATAAAAGTCCTGGTCGATTCATATTCCGAAGATTTGAGGAAGTCTGCCGACTGTTGACGGTTAACTTCATAGCTGTCGGTATATCCTACCACTTTAGGCTTGCATTTCAAGTGGGAAAACGGCATCTTCCCTCTTGGTTTACTTGATTTGTTTTCCATTTTCGACTGGATGGTCTGGAGCCGGTGGCGCATTATGTCGTCACAGATATGGACCGGCCCGACAAACCTGTACGACAGACCGGCAAGGAACTGATGGAGTCCGGCTTGCAACTCGAGATGAAACAGGCTCCGCAGGCGGCAGTAATCGTCTATAGTCTGGCCAGATACTCTCGGCGGAAGTAAAAGCCACAGGAGCCGACCAGACGGTCAGCGTTCCCGGGAACGCCAAGCGTCTGCTTGGCTTAAAAAATGTGTGGAAATACTTCCGCCAAACAAATCTAGTGCTCTGTGTCGCTGGAGAGATAATCTTTTCTGAAGTTTGATGTTTTGCTTGGTACTCGTGACTTTAACATGTGTTTTTTCTTAAACTCGGTCACTCGCTCTCTTGGCCACTCGGAATCTATTAAAAAGGAGACACCTCATGAATATTGTGGCGCACCGGGGATATTCGGGAAAATATCCCGAAAACACATTGGCCGCTTTTGAAGCTGTGCTAAGGCATCCGGAATGCGGGAAGAAAATAACAGGGATGGAAATTGACATACAGCTGAGCTCCGACAATAAGATTGTGGTTTTCCATGATGCTGGAATAGAGCTGGAAGGGCGGAGAAGGGTGGTGTCGTCTTTCACCCATGAGGAAATTGTCAGACTTGCCAAACCTAAGCTTCAAGGCGAAAAAGTCTGTCTTTTCGAGGATGTCCTGCGTCTTGTTGATCACCGGATTGAGCTTCTGGTGGAAATAAAATCCGGAGAATATAACCATGCGATTCTGCTGGAATCTGTAGCCGGGCAAATAAAACATTACCGCCCTTCAGGCAGAGAGATAATCATCCATTCTTTTTCAGTGGAAATAATGAGGGCCGCATTGATTCGCCTTGCCGGAGAAAATGTGAAATACGGGATTCTCTGTGACACATCGCTGATGCTTGAAAAATTCGAAGACATTTTGGATAAGATAGATTACGTTCATCCAAGTTGGAAGGTGCTCCTTGAAGATCCCGAGGCTTTTGCACAGACGCAACGCCCATTCCACGTATGGACAGTAAACAGGAAGGAAGACTTGGATAAACTTATGCAGCTTCCATGCAAGGACAAAATCCGCGCAGTCATGACGGATGAGTTGGAACTGATGTGCGGGCAAAATAGTTAAAGCTTACGCTACTGTTAACCAGCGGTCTATTGCGGGTCGCTCTCCAACTATTACTGAGGGCTTTCAAAATTAACCCGGGCTATTCTTTGTCTTGAAATCTATCAAATGCATGTTATTTTTTAACATTATGAATTCAAGACAGCAATATTTACTGGAGAAGCTTTCCAAGGCCGAAAGGCTTGAGACGGCAGAGGAGACGGTTATCCTGAAGGTTTCCTCCATGACGCTCTGGCGGGATTTCAAGATGTTCGAGGAGCAGGGGCTTGCAGTGAGGACACACGGAGGCGTCATTTCGGCCGTGAACAGGCAGCTCGGTTTTCCAAACATTTCCAAGTCCTCCGAATCACAGAAGAAAATTGCGAAAACCGCAGTTTCCATGGTTCATCGGAATTCCACAATCATGCTTAGTACCGGCACGACAACCCTCGAGGTCGCAAGACAGCTCGTATATTCGGGCAAGACACATGTGACCATTATAACAAACTCCCTTCCGATAGCCGCGATATTCTACCAGACAGATTTCAACCTCATCCTGCTCGGAGGCTCCCTCAGAAGGAATTCCATGGATCTCACCGGCCCGCTTGCCGAGAAGAATCTTGACAAACTCCATGTCGACATGCTTTTCACAGGCTGTGACGGCGCAATTTCCGGAGAGGGGTTTTTCACATCCGATCTGTCCCTGGCCGAGCTCGAACGCAAATCGGTGCAAAGAACCAAGACTGTCGTCATCGTGACTGAAAGCGTGAAATTCGGGAGAAAGTCGCTTGCGAAGTTCGCATCGGCGGAGGATGTCCAGAGTGTCATCACTGACAGGAATCTGTCCGATTCGGACAGATTCACGCTGGAGAAAAACAATATCAAGGTCTTTTTATCCTGAAGCGCGGCAACGGAGTGCCACGGCTACAGTCCGGATTTTTTGTAGCCACGGCACTCTGTTGCCGTGATCTTTGATATTTGACTGTGGGAATGCCTCCGTACTCCCGAACTTCCTTATCTTTAAATTAGGCGGCCAAAGACTTGCTCCGCATCTACGGATATTCCAAGAATTGAGCAGAGCGCTTCCAGCTTTGCCCGGTTGTCGCCGTAGGAAATAATGTAGTGCTGGCTCATCACCTTCTGGATGAAGTCCTCCACGGGATTGTCAAAAATTATTTCCAGGCTTGGCAGTTGCGGGGCAGGTGGTGCCCAGCCGGCCTCCTCCCATTTGACCGGAGTTCGTGCGGTTCCGGTCATGATGTGCATGGCATATACTCCTTTTGAATATCCCAGCCGGCAGATTGTGACTTTTCCCGTTTTCAGTTTCGACACGTTCAGGAGGCCCTCGCCGAAATCGCCGAACGCGTTCGGCATTACTGTTACCTTGCCGTCGACAATTTCCGCAGGAACATAGTCGGGCACCCCCATCAGCGCACCGTCTTTCATGAATTCGTAAAATTCCAGATATGCCGCAACTTGTCCGGTGAGATATTTTACGATGAGCTGCGTCACCGCGCCAAGGCTGTCGTTTTCCGGAATTGAGCAGATGTCCATTTCATCATGCAAGAGCGTCAGACTTCCCGCAGGAGCGAATTTCATCAGTTTCTTGACACCGTCAACATCGCAGAAGGAGAATCCCTGATATTTTCGGTCATGGATTTTAGCTTTCAACGCGAGGAAAAGACGAACGGAATTTTCCACGGTCCCCGGTCGCGGTTCTTTTACAAAATGCCATCTTTTTTTCAGGGCCGAGGAGATTGTCGCGATTTCCTTCGCTTTGACTTTCTCCATCAGTTGGGCAATCTCAAGCAGGTCGAAATGCTCTATTTCAGGACCTATTTGGGCTTTCAGGGAAACGCCGTCGTAGAGAGTGCCGTACAGTCGCATGTCACGATAGCCTGCCATACCGATTTTGGCCGTTTTGAGTAGAGAAGCGGCCCGTGCGGCTTCCGCATAATTTATTATCTCTGCGATTCTCGGTTTTTCCCCGCGGTAATTGACAACGTATTTGAAATCATATCCCATGTCCTCCATCGGCTTGCGCAGGGCTGTGGTTCCCGCCTGATCGGCGGTGGTGACAAAACGGTCACCTTCCTGCCAGCCGCTGAGCCCCCACAGGATCATCGGCTTGTGTTTGAACGGTTCAATAACGCTGAAGACGGCCCAGGACGGTATCCACCCGGCGACACAGATAATCAGCAGGTCAAAATCATTCCTGGCAAGCTCCGTCCTTGCCCGTGCCGCCTCTTTCCCGTCAGGATCGTCGCAGACAACTGCGGTTGTGAACAGTTTCAATCCCCTCTTTTCAAGCAATTTTGCGGATTCCGCACAACGCCCGACAATAAATTCCTTCGGTGTATTGACTTCCCCGAACCCGACAAATCCGGCTCTGATTTCCCTTAACCTGTTCATAGTATATTCTCCATTTTTACTTTAAGACACGCTGAAGCTGTGAACTCCAACGAAGAATGTAATACGTGCGTCTCTCCTGAGTAATTAAATCTGCAAGTACGCTGAAATCCAAAAAAGAGATTAACCGACTTCTCAAAATCTTATCGGAACGCCAGCACCTTGCTGGCATATGCTTTAATGTGATACAGGCATCTCGCCTGTTCTTATTCTTCCTTAAAAAACACAGGCGAGACGCCTGTACCACATTCTTTTATCAACCAAGCGGATAAAGATCGCCACACAGGATATCCGACAATCCATTAATTCGCCTTCAGTGAATTAATCCAATAATCCACCATCAAGTACCATGGCGACTAAATAAATAACTCCGTTGCGTATCGCTTCATCTTTAAAGTCGAATTTCGGATTATGGTAGGCCGGGCTGTCAACACCCATTCCAATGAAGCAGAAGGCCCCGGGATAATCCCTAAGATAGAATGCAAAATCCTCCCCGCCCAGACAGGATCTGTCCATTTCAAACCACATGTCCTTTCCAAAATATTTTTCAGTGACCTTACGGGCGGCTTCCACGCAAAGCGAGTTGTTGAATGACGGAATGTAGGGTACTTTGTAGTCAAATTCATATGTTGCACCGGAGGCCAGGCAGATTCCCCTGATGGTCCGCTCCATCAGACTTTGAATTTGTTCCCCGATCCTGCTGTCAAGGAAACGGGTGGTGCCTTCAAGAATAACTTCCTCCGGAATGACGTTGCCGTTCCTTCCGCCTTCAAAACGGCATACGCTGATGATTCCGGCGTCCTGCGGATCTATATTCCGCGAGATTATGCTCTGCAGGGATTCAACTATTCGGCAAGCGCACAGGATTGGGTCGACCGTAAGTTCCGGCTTAGACCCATGTCCGCCTTTTCCGATGACCCTGAGTTTGAAAAAACCTGAGGCGGCCGTGATTGTTCCTTTCCGTGAAATAAGCGAACCCACTGGATATCCGCTTTGGGCGTGCATTGCGAACACCGCATCGGGTTCCGGATTTTTAAGGGCTCCGGCATCAACAAGCTCCTTGCCCATGGCGGCGATTTCCTCTCCGGGCTGAAACACGAAGCGCACCGTGCCTTTCAACTCGTCCCTGAGTTTGTCGAGCGCCATTGCCGCGCCGATCAGCATCGCGGTATGTCCGTCATGGCCGCACGCATGCATTATGCCGTCTATGGAGGATTTGTAGGGGAGATCATTTAACTCCTGCATCGGCAAAGCGTCAATATCGGCGCGGAGGGCAACATTCCTGCCCTTCTCTTTTCCTTTCAGCAGTCCCACAACATCAGTGCCGAGGAACGGTGGTAGAATTTCAATATTGGTGGAACTCAAGGTTTTTCTGATTAAGGTGGAAGTGGATACTTCATTTCCAGCCAGTTCCGGGTTCCGATGGATTGTATGCCGCAATGCAATGACTTCCGGCAGTATCTGGTCAACAATATCCTCGATTCTCTTTTTTGACATCATGGGTCGGTTCCTTTAAATTAGGCGGCGTTGCCGCAATTTCAGTCGTCAGTCGTCAGTCGTCAGTCGTCAGTCACTGACTTTTAGCTGACAGCCATTAACTTTGAGCTATGAACTGCGAGCCATGTGCTTTTACACTCCGTTTCTCCGTTTCGCCGATTCATTTCCCAAACTCGGCCACTGGTCACTGGTCACTCGGTCACTCGGCCACTCGGCCACTCGGCCACTCGGCCACTTTGAAATTCCTAGCGTTTGACAACAGATTGATTCAAAGTTTCCTTTGATAGTATTTCAGGATTTCTTTAACTTTCCCATATTAAACAATCTCATGTTCAAATCCTTATATCGCCGGAAGACATTGTCATAGGTTTTGCTGTTTGCAAGGCAGGACTCAATCGTCACAGCCGGATGAACCATGGCTTCAACCGCCTCTGCGATATTCGCAAAAAGTCCGGTTCCGGCGGCGGCAAGCACGGCGGTTCCAAGACTGGTTGTTTCCTCACAGCGCATGTTTTTGATTTTCTTTTTTAGCACATCCGCCTTAATCTGGAGCCAGAGGGCGCTTCGTGCCGCGCCGCCAAGTGAGACTACCTCCCCGGATATTGTACCGGTTTTCTCAAGAAGTTCAATATTGTCGCGGAGCGAAAATGCAACAGACTCCAAAATTGCGCGGACGAAATGGCCCTTGCGATGCGCCGTAGTCATCCCGTAAAAAACACCCTTGGCATCCGGATTGACCTGAGGGGAATTCATTCCGCTGAAGTGCGGCAGCAGAATAAGGCCGTCACTGCCGGGCGGAACCTTTGCGGCTGACTCAATCAGGGCGTCATAATCCATGCCGCCGCCGAATTCATCCCGGAACCAGCGCAGAATCATTCCCGCCGTAGGAATCCATGGCATCAGCACAAACATTCCCGGAAGGGCGTGCCGGTAGAGCCCGATATTCATTCCCGGATCATATGCGGGGTGTTCAACCGTCGAGCAGATCGCTAATGCACAACCCGTGGTTTCAGTAATCATTCCAGGTGCGATGTTTCCCGCTCCGACTGCGGCTGCAATCTGGTCAATTGGAGCCACTGTCACCGATGTATTCCCGGTCAACCCGATGTCAGCGGAGACATTTCCGGCTGAGTCTCCGGAATTCAGCAGGACAGGCAGTTGCTTTTCGGAAACATGAAGGAAGTCAAGCATTTCCCGCCACCAGCATCCATTGACAAAATCATAATATAATGTTGAAGGATTGAGTGCATGGTCTGTCGCAAATTTCCCGGTCATACGGTAAATCAGATAGTCTTCGAGCATCAGGAATTTTGCGGCCGAATTGAATATTTCCGGTTCATGATTGCGCAACCAGAGGATTTTCGATGCAGGCCAACCCGGAACTATATCCTGCTGTCCGGTCACCTGATAAATCAATTCCCGCCCGAACTCTTTCCTGATTGCTTCCGCTTCGTCTTTTGCCCGGTTGTCCAGCCATACAATCGCCTTGCGGAGCGGTTTGCCATGCTGGTCGAGCACAATCAGTGTTTCACCTTGGCTGGTTATGCCAAGAGCCGTGATGTTTTCCGGATGAACTTTTGTCTCTCCAAGGATTTCAGTGATAACGGTCTTTGCGGCGAGCCAGTAAGTTTCCGGATCAAGTTCGACAATGTCCGGAGCTGGTTTTTCCAGATGATATTCATGTACACGGCAGGCATGCATATTGCCGGAAAGATCAAACAGCGCCCCTTTCAGAGAGGTGGTCCCCGCATCCAATGTAAGAATAAA